>JANNVN010000062.1:0-12457 GCA_031414435.1 Gemmatimonadaceae bacterium | reverse complement strand
TACGACACGAGTGGGTACGACACGAGTGGGTACGACATGAGTGGGTATGCCGACCCGAACGACCCCTCTGGCTATGGCGCTGCATATGACGCCTACGCAGATCCCTATGCATCCGCACAAGCCTACTACGACCCGTCACTTGGCTACACCGCGAGCGGCTACGATCCGTACGGTGACATCAGCGCATACCAGTCGTATCAGGATCCGTCCTATGGCTCGCAGGCGGATGCGGGAGGCGGTGGCGGGAATGCCTGAGCATGGCCCCTCCTGCCAAACTGCGGGACCTGTCTCGTGTTGCTCCGTTCGAAGACGACGGGGTTCCCCGTGACGCCCGCGCCGCAGCACACCAGTGCCCTCACCGGTGCCGGTGTGCTGCGCCATCTCTTGCACACGGGCCTGCTGACGCTCGACGATGCCCTCGATCACGGGCTATCCGCCATCGATGCGTCCATGTCGCACCGAAGCGTACTCGTGTACGTCGGCGACACGCCACGCTTCTTCGCCAAACAGGCAGACCCGCTTCGCAGCGGCGGCCGCGACCTCCGCTCCGAGGCTCGCTTTCATGCGCAGTACGCCGCTCGAGCACCACTACGCGATTTCGTACCACGCTGTCGTCTCTTTGTTGACGGTGGTGAAACGCTGATCATGGATGCCCCCGATGCAGCGACACTGGAACTGACGACGCTGCTGTGGGCCACCGACGGGCCGCCGGGTGCCAGCACTGCGCCTGCTCCATCTGCGGGGCGGTCGATCATGCGGCGCTATGGCCGGGCCATCGCTGACGTACACTCGGTCGGGGCAACGCACCTCGGGCCAGTGCCTTGGCTGCTCCAGCCGATTGAGCCGCCTTCCGCGCATGCCGGTCAGACCGACACTGACCCATGTCTGCGCTTCGTTACTCGTATCGCAACCGAAGCCCGCTACCAGGCCGCGCTTCGCGGCGCTCGGAATCACTGGAATCCGACCGGTTTGATTCATGGCGATTTGCGTTGTGCCAACGTCTTGCTGCAACGCAACGGCGACGCGTCGGCGCTGTGGCTCGTTGACTGGGAGCTCGCATGCCACGGTGATCGTGCCTGGGACCTCGCAGCAGTCATCGCTGAATTGCTCACCACGGCCGTGCTCTGGCACCCTACGCCGGACCCGTGGGCCGCGGTTGTACGCAGTGGCATTCCACTCTTTTCCGCTTATGGCGAGGTCTGGCTCGCCTCGGGTGACGAGTGGAGAGCGCTGATGGAGCGCCTCGTGCCATTCGTCGCAGTGAAGTTGATACAGACCCTGCTCGAGATCGGGTACGGAGATACAGCCGGGTTCAGCAGCGCGGAATCGCAGATCGTTCCCTGGATCGACGAGCTGTTCGTGCCGTCGACCAGCCTGCGCCTGTCGCTGCTGGACGCGTTGGCGCGAAGCGAGCCGCCGTGAACCCCGACGCCGTGAACCCCGACGCAGCCAACGGGCCGGATATCACATCGCGCGATCTGCTGAGTGCGTGGCGACACGCTCGGCAGTGGGCCTCGCAACCCGCTGCGCGGAGTCTCGCGTCCGCAACCGGCTGGCAGCATGCGCTTTCGCTCGAACTGTATAGCGCGTGGTATGCGGGCTGCACGCCGCCGACGGCAATGCCAGCCCCACTGTCCGCGCCCGATCTCCTGCGTGGACCGGCACTGGTCGCGCAGCTCCGAGCAGCGCATGCGGCTACTGTCCGCTTCTCTGACGGCTGGGTGGTACGAGCCATTGGCCGCGCCGGCGCCGCGGCACTGACACGCGATTCGGAACTGCTGTACCGCCTTCAACCCGACTACCTGAGTATCAGCGGACGTGGTGCGCCGGTGCGCGTTGGCGACGTGGTGTCGGTCGCGACGCGCCGGGACGAAGCCGATGTGAGCACCGGCTGGTGGTTCACCTACGGACGTGGCGGAGTGCCGGTGAATGTGCCCACGGTGCGTCTCTACTGGAATTGCCCGGCGACACTGGCGCCGGAGGTCGTGGGCGTCCTGACGCAACTTCTGGAAGCGTGTGCCATTCCGTACTCGCTGAAATGCCCGTACGAAGCCGCTGGATACCTGCGAACGGATTCCTTCGTGCTCTACCTCCACCGGGAAGACTGGGGCGCCATCCGCCATCATTTGCGTGACGCACACGACCGACTCAGTGCGCAACTGCGAGATGGACATCCGAAGCTCGCGCTGCCGCTCGGTCGCGGCGTGGCGCTGGCGGAGGATCCGGGCGATGGCCGCAGCTTCGGCGAGAGCCGTTCACAAAGCGTTGCAACAGGGGCGCTCGCGGCGATGGTTCTCGGAGTCGACGATGAATCCAAGGTACTCGCCATCCTCTCACAACACTTGAGACAGCAGAACATTTCGCCGGCGCGACCGCATCTGCGGATGACTACGCCGGAAGAGCTTGTACCACCGTGGTAACGGGCATGCACAGCGCGGTATTCCTTGAGTCAGCGGAGCGCATCGGCCGGTCACTCGCCTCAGCGGCGATCGAGCACGACGGCCGCGCAACCTGGCTTGCCGACGCGTACTGCAGTCGTGGCGGGATGTGGCGCCGTAGCACGGCCACGCTCGCCGGCGACCTCGGGTCGGGAACTGCCGGCGTCGGACTCTTCCTGGCACATATCGGCCACGCCACAGCCCAGCATCAGCTAAGCGACACTGGTCTCAGCGCAATCAGACACGCGCTGTCGCGCGCCGACGCCTTGATCGCGGCCTCGCGCTTCGGTTGGTATGACGGCGCGCTCGGTGTGACGATCGCAGCCGCCATGACGGGCCGACTCCTTGGGCGGGAGGATGTGATGGAGTCGGCTGGGCAGCTCGGTACTCGGGTGATGGATGCATTGGATGGTTCCGGCTCCGACACGCAGGGCGGCCTGCTTTCAGGCAGTGCCGGCGTGCTCGCGGGCTTGCTGGCCGCGACGTGTCAGTTATCAGACGTGGCGCAGTCCGAGCGCGCCCACCGGCTGTCGATGTCCCGGTGGGCACTCGACGTCTCGTCCGATGCATTCGTGAACGCTGGACTTGGACGAGGGAATTCAGGCGCCGGATTGGTACTCCTCGCTCTTGCGGTGGCAGGCAATCGCGACGCTGCGACCGCGGCCGCTCAGGCCCTCGATGCGGAGCGGCGCTGGTTCGAACCGCTCCGTGGATGGTGGTGCGACATACCGCACGCGTGGCACGCATGGGACGCCGACGCACACGTCGGTACCAATCGTGCCTGGTGCGCCGGCGCAGCCGGTATCGGAATCGCCCGACTCCTTGCGTATCGTGTGCTGCATGAACCTCGCTTCCTTGCCGAGGCGTCTGCGGCAGTGCAATTCATTTGCGAAGATGATGCCGGAGACGAGTCCGACCCTGACGCGTCAGTGTGTCATGGGTGGGCGGGACACCTGGAGCTTCTGCTGCTTGCGTCGTCCCTGCTGTCACAGCCGCTGCATCGCGACGTTGCACGAATGGTTGCACGGCGCCACATCAATCGTGCAGAGGCGGGTTACGGATACGAGAGCGGACTCTGGCCCGGTGCGCGAACTCCGGCGCTGCTGCACGGCCTCGCCGGTACGGGCTTGACGCTTCTCCGACTGCACGACGCGACGCTCGCGCCGAGCCCTGCACTACCGTTTTGTTTTCCCGACGCAGTGCTCAATTCTCGCGCGCCCGTGAGCCGGCGCGTCCCCGCCTACTGAAGCACGAGCGGCGGAACGTGCAATGTGCTGGCCAGCGTCAGCATGGTTTCATCCAGCTGCGCGATGCCAACGCGCATGACACGTGGCACGCCGCCGGGACCGAATGGAGCCTCGTAGATCGTGATCGGGTGCGTTGGCCCGAAGATCGCGCACAATCGTGCGATCAGTGGCGGCAGCATGCCAAGAGCGTATCCCGAGGCCTCAAACGTCCAGTTGCCGATCGATCCGACCTGCCACAGTACGAGGTGACTTCGAACATCGATGACGCGACCGCCCATCAGGAAATCGGTGGCCTCGTACGACTGGCATCCGTCGCCGGGATCGATACCGAGATCTGCGAACAGGCAGTCTTCGGCCGACACCGCCGGCAGCATTCGCGCAGGGTAACCCGCCGCTCGCGCCCGACGCACCGATTCGTGCGTTGGATACGTGAAGACGCCTGGGTGACCATAAAAGGCAGCCACCGTTCGACGTCCACTCGTAACGGAATCGAGGATGGTCGTCACCATCGCCTCGTACGTCATCCCGCGATCCATGCCATCAACATAAAAACCAGTCAGCGTCACCGCAGCCGGATTGATCACACTGAGTGCCGCCTCCTGCACCGGCTCTCCGATGACATGATACAGGGCCTCGGCGTCCGCCATCAACGCCAGCGACTCGATCGTCAGTTGACCGATCGCCCGGATTCCCGTACCGACGACCGTCAACGAGCCTCCCGGTGGCGCCACGGCGAGACCACTGGCGCGTGCGAGTGTCGTGGCCGCACTGGTGAGGGCTCGGAGTTCCGCGTCGAAGCCTGGCATGGCGTCACGAGGTGACAAGGGTGGTTCTCCACGGTGGCATGGCCGCCGGACGAGCATGGCGTCGTGTGTCATGGATCTCGACGAGGCTCTCGTTGAGTCGCGCAGACCAGACGTGCTCGCTGCCGCCATTGCGTACGGGAACACACTGAAAGCGGACGTGCAAACGATCGCCGGCAGTCGCGTCACCCGCTGCGCCAAGTGGAAAGAGGAAGTTTCCCCAGTGGGTACTCACGCCGGGTTCGTTGGCGAGCGGTTCGGTGCCAGGCATTTCCGCGCAGAACCAGATGGCCAACCCGTTAACTGGACCGTCAAGCACAAACGTTGCTTCACCGGCGTACGGCATTCGTGCACGGCTCGGCGACATCGTCGCTGGATCCGTCGACCAGAGTGGGCACGGAGTGGCCCGCAGCTGGTCTGCCGACGCGCCGTTCGGCAGCCAGACCGCTTCGTTAAGGCTGTATGGCGCGAGTATCGACAGATCGATGCCGTACGGCTGAGTATGGAATGCGGCGGCTTCTTCGCCGGCGGCGCTGAAGACGGGGGCCAGCCACACCGTGGTCAGGCCGGGGATCATGCGGCCGCCTGGCCTGAGCCAGCGCTCGCGAGCAGTGAGGACAGGCGCAAGCATGTTCTCATCGACTGCGTACACGCCGAGCCACTCGGAGACGATCACATCCACGCTCTCCAGCGCCAACATTGACTCGACATCGCCTTCAATGACCAGCACGCGATCGGCAAGACCATTCGTCGCAATCAGCTGTCTGGCGAGGTGAGCGGCGCCTGGCGCGCGTTCGATGGCATACACACGTGCCGCTCCTGCCTGTGCCGCGAAGAGGCTGAGGATTCCAGTGCCCGCGCCGACATCGAGCACGACGTCTCCGGGATGCACGGTTGCGTGAATACTCCGGTGAAAGGCGCCGGTCCGCGTCGTGTCCTCGATCATGCGGCGATGAACATCGATGCTGTCGTAGAGGTTCACTGATCCATCCGGGCGAGGGGTCGTGGGGTGTGCAGATTGAGAGTCGGGCTGACGAATACGTCGTTTCCGTCACGTGCACCGCCGGCAGTCAGAACAGGGCAGCACTCACCGCCAGGCGTTACACTCGTCGAAGCCGCGCGCTGACGCTGCTGAATGCTGACCGCGGCACGACAGGGACAGCGACGTCTTCCATGATGATCAGGTCGCCAGGCTTGATATCACCCGTGCCACCGTGGTCCACATGCGCCTGCAACGAGTACCGGTGCCCAGCACGTACCGCATCGTCAGGCAAAGAGATTTCGAGCTCAAGCTCGCGAACTGAAGCGTCCATTGCGATTGACGATTCCGCCACTGATGCGTGAAGCGTGTCAGCGCGGGTCGTATCAACGATCGTCACTCGGACACGGCTGCCCGCATCGGCGGGCAGAGGATCCGAGATCGTCAGTCGAACTTGCAGTCGCATCGACCGAACGCCTCGCAACACGACAGAGAATGGATTGATCGCGTTGTCCGCCACACACAGTGCGTTGCGACGTTACGACTGTCAAGGTGCGCAGGCACACGGGCAATTACGGCAATTAAGGTACGGCTCGCCACCTTTCAGCCCATTCCGCGTCGTCTCGGAACTGCCCACGCCTCTGTCTGTTTCGCGGCCCTGTCACAATGCGAAACGGCCGGGACTGATTCGTGGAGCTATTGAAGGGCTCGGGTTGCTGCGCGACGCAGACAGACAAGTCTGGGCGGACTCTTACCGAAGCGCACCCGGCGGCACACGACGCGCGGCAGACGTGATACGCCTGCGCCACGCAGCGGCGGCGGCCACCCCAGACGAGCAGCGCCACACCTGAGTACGCCCCTCGGCTGAGGACGAGAGGCTGAGCGTCGAATCAGACGGCCGGAGTCTGAAAGCATGGGAGCCTGCGGCAATGACTGCCAGCATACATGTTCCGGCATCACTGACCGAGCCCGCACAATGGAGCCCCTCATGCAAGCGATGCGACGACTGTCGACGCATACCTGCAGGAGTTGAAGAATCGCCGGGCCGCCCTGCAGGCGGTCCGCGACGTGATTCGTAACAACATGGACGGTGCGTTCGAAGAAGGTGGACTTGACCCCTAAAAACGGACACGGAGTTTACGCGGCTCGTGCCATCTGACCGAGCTGCCGTTCGTACTGCATCGGGCTCACGTAGCCGAGGGCTGAGTGGCGCCGTGTCGGATTGTACCAGTCGTCGATGAAGTCAGCAATCGCGCGCTCGGCCTCACGATGGGAGTGAAAGTCGGCGCTGGCGAGCAGCTCGTGTTCCAAGGTCGCGAAGAAACTCTCCGCCACCGCGTTGTCCCAGCAATTGCCGCGGCGACTCATGCTCTGCACGAGGCCCTGCGACCGGAGGACCGCCCGATAGGCATGACTGGCGTATTGGCTGCCGCGGTCCGTGTGATGGATCAACCCGGCGGCCGGTTGGCGCGACGCGAGCGCGCGCTGCAGCGCGGTGAGGGGGAGCGTCGTCTCGAGCGTCGGCCCCACCGCCCAGCCCACCACGCGGCGCGAGGCGAGATCCAGGAGCACCGCCAGATAGAGCCATCCGGCGCGCGTCGGGAGGTAGGTCATGTCCCCGACCCAGGCGAGATCCGTCGTCGCGAACGTGTCGACGGCGAAGCGTCGTGCCAACACATTCGGGGCAATGGGTTCGTCGTGTGCCGAGTCGGTCGTCGACACGAACGGCGTGGCGCGGCGCGCGGCGAGCCCTTCCTCGCGGAGGATGCGCGCGACCGACTTCTTCGCGATGATGTGCCCCTCGTCCCGCAACTCCCGCACGAGGCGCGGCGCCCCATATCGCTTGCGGCAACGCAGAAACATGGCCCGCACCACGACGCGACGGCGTGCCTGCGCACGGTCGCGTGCGGTCGGCGCCGCGGTCGTCCGGGCGACCGCGGCGTAGTAGCCACTGGGACTCACGTCGAGGGCGGCACACATCACCCGGATGTCGAACTGGGCGGCATGGGCGGTGATGGCGGCGTACCTGTCGCTCATCGCGACTCCTTCGCGAAGTACGCCGCCGCAGCTTTTAAAAAGCTGTTCTCCTGTTGCAGCCGATGCAGCTCGCGTTGCAGGCGCCGCAGCTCCTCCTGGTCGCTCGGGAGCCGCCCCTGTCCAGGAAACACATCCGGCACCAGCCGATCAGGCTGTCGCGCGAGCGTGCCGACCCAGGATTGCAACATCGGCACGCTGAGATCGAGCTCGCGCGCGATCTGTGCCTGGCTGACGCCCTGCGCGCGCCGGGCCGCGAACTGGCGCACCATCTCCAGCTTGAACTCTGCGGTGAACACGCGCCGCCGTTCCGGCGCCGCCACTGTCTTCTTCTTCGTCATGCTGACACCTCCGCCCCGAAGCTATGTCGAGGCAAGCTTGGTGTCCGCTATTTGGGGTCAGCTCCACTCATTGTGCTGCGCCTCCCCTGAGGTGTCGCGAGACGGCGCGGGCTCCTTAAAGTGTGACCGGACTGCAACCAATTCCGCGCCACGGTGCCCGTTAAGCTTGGCCGTGTGACGCCGACAAACCGTCGATTCCATGGGGCCGTGCTCATCCCCGCCGCAGCCACCGGCGTCGCATTGGCCATTGGCTATCTGATGGCGACACGATCTCGGGGTGACACGCGGGGACGTGACGTGGTGTGGTCATCGATTGTCTCCGTTTGGCGGGGCGCGCCAGTCCTTTCGGGACAGTCGAACGCGCTTTGTGACTCGATCGTCGTTGCGCGGCCTCAATCGCACTGCGGTGTCGTGACAGAAACTATCGGTGCGTTGCCGCAGCTCGCGGCGATCGCCGCTGAGTTACAGCGATCCACAACGCCTGATTCGCGCCGCCAACTTGCCCTGATCGATCTCGCGACCTCTCCGCCCGCCGCGACGGTATGGAATCGGGTGCTGACCGCGATTGATGAAGCAGCCGCGATGGACGATGCCGATGCATCGATCTTCAGTGATCAGGCCGCGCTGCATCTGCAACGATTTGCCGAAGCACCCGTGCTCGTGGATCTCATCGTGGCTCTTGACGCGGCGACGCATGCGACGGAGCTGGCACCCGATAGCTGGCACGCGTGCCACAACCGGTCGGTGGCCCTGGCTTGGGCGGGTTTGCGGAACCTCGCACGCATCGAGTGGTCGCGGTGCTCCACGCTTCGGACGGCACCGGCCGGACGACAGCGGCCGACCCTCATCGACAATGCATTCACATCGGGTGAAGCGGCATCACGGCGCGGCGCACACCTGCTTGAAGCGGAGCACGATCATGCGTGGCGAGATCTGCTGCCACAGTGGGCACGTCATCGATTCGGTTCAGCGCCTGAATCCGCTGCTGTTGTCATCACCAAGCTACAGCTTATCGGCACGCGACTGGAGGATTCAGGTGTCGATTCGGGTGTGGGAAGCGCGGTGCGGGAGATTGCTCGTGCCGAGGCGGAGCGTGACATGCCGCGGCTTCGCCGCCTCGCACTGGGGTTCCGGCTGTACGGCGAAGTTCGGTCCGATCCGGCTTCTCGCAATTTGGGGCTCGCGAGCGCGAGGTTGGACTCCGCGAGACGGACAGCTGATCCCGCGGATCCACTCATTCCGCTCCTCGGACTCGAGCAAGCGATCATCATCGTGCGCAGTGGTAACCTCCGGCGCGCGATCGACGCGTACTCCGGTCTTTGGGGGTCTCTGTCGAGTCCCCTGCTCAGATCGCGCGCGATGCGCGGTCGCGCCGCCTCGTATGGAGCTCTGGGCTCGCCACTGGATGCACTGAGTGAGTTCGACCGCGCGGAGCTCTCATGCATCAAGGCAGAGCTCGAGGAGTGTGCGCTGGCAGCTCCGGCCATGAGCGCACAGATGGCGGGAGAGGCGGGCGATCTCGACGACGCCGAGCGGCGCGCGCTGCGCGCGGTGCAGGCTCTGGCGTCGGTCGACGGCACATCCTGGGTCTGGAGCACCTCTTATCTCATGCGTCGCCTGGCTGACAGAAGTGACCGGCAATGGGCAACTCGGTCTTTCGACGATGAAGCCCTTCGAATAGCCCGCCAGCTGAAGCGTCCGGATCTGGCAGCACAAACTGTCATCGCCGCTGTGCGCAGTCACCTCGACCGGAAAGCGTTCCGGGCAGCGGCTCCGCTTCTCACTGAGCTGGAGCTGCGCTGGATCCCGCAGCTCGGCGAAGCCGATCTCCAGTTTGCACAGGTCAATGCGCTCGCGTTTCGAGGTGAACTTGCGCGACAGTCTGAGCCAGATGCGAGTGTGGAACTGCTTGACTCTGCATTGGTTCTTCAGGCCGGGCACCAGAACGAGTTCCGGCGGACCCCACTCCGGATTGCCCGGGCCCGAGCGCGGCTCGCACTCGGGGACACGACGGCGATGCTCGAGGAGTTGACGGATGTACTGTCCGGGCTTCGGCGTCTCGACAAGGGGCGCGAGAGCGTCTTCACACAGGCGAGAATATCGGTGCTCTCGTCGGAGATTGCTGACCTGACGGCACAGGTGCTCCGAGCTCGCGGCGATGCGGTCGGCGCACTGCGCGCACTGTCGGAGGCTCGCTTCATCAAGCGCGACGACACAGGGTGCTGCGACGCGGCCGGCGCATTGACGCTCGCGGTGCGCCACATGAGCGATTCACTCTGGATCTGGGAGCGCTCAGGCGGCAGCTGGACGCTGCGGAGTGTTCGCCTGTCCGCTCCCGATATCGCGGCGTCGGCACGTCTGGATCCTGCGATGCTATCGCGCATTGGTCGCCTGCTCTTCAATCCAATGGCGCGAAAGCGGGTGCCGACGTCCGTCTGTATCGACGCGAGAGGATTGCCGTCCCGGATTCCATGGAGCGCGCTGCGACCGATGCAGACCAATGAGTACCTGGTGGAACTGAGCGTCGTGCGGCTGGTCGCGAGCGCTCTTGATCCGTGCGGCGCGCAGACGGCCTGGCGTATGCCCCGAGCCGTGCATCTCATCGCCGGCGGCGAGCTAGGTGGCCCGCGTGCGTTGCCCGGTGCTGCCGGTGAGATCGACCGCCTCTCGAGCATCTGGGCGACGGGTGCGACGACCACGCACACTGGGGCTGATGCGTCGCGGATCCTCGCCGAGACCGACGATGCTGATTTGCTGCACTTTTCGGGGCATGCTGTTCTCGACCGCGATCGACCGGAGCGGTCTTACCTCCTGATCCCGTCTCACGTTGACAGTGCGTTGAGCGGCTCGAGGATTCAACTGCATTCATTTCGCCGGAAACCCGTGGTGATTCTGGCCGCCTGCGAAACGCGTGGGAGCTCTCTGGGGCCCGGCGGGGGATTCGATTCGCTCGCAGGGGCATTTCTCACCGCAGGGGCAAGTGTCGTGATCGGGACGGGATGGCCGGTGGAGGATACACCGACTGCGTATGTCATGCGCGCACTCCATACCGCCCTTCATCGCGGCGCGCCGCCAGCTATCGCACTGCGAGAGGCGCAATTACTGGCTATCCAGTCTGGTGATCCCACACTCGCATCTCCACGAGTGTGGGCCGCATTTCAATTCATGGAGAACCGGAGGTGACACTGATGACTGCTGCTGTCGCGAATTTCACGCTTGAGATTGAGTTCATTGGCATGACGCTGTGGATGGATCGAGCTGGGTACTACGATGTTCTGATCCCGGACGACGAGTTGACACCCGGGGACGAGTATCATCATGTCCTATCGATCACCGCCTCGAAACAGATCGACCTGAATGGTATTTTTCTTGACTTTTCGCTACTCCGGCCGTTTCCGGAGAAACCGGCATCGTACACACCGTCTGGGTTTTTGCCGGTTCGGGTGTCACGCGACTCGCCCGCCGCCGACGCAAACACGGTTGTGAAGGGGACCGGTCTCATTGGCGGGGTCAGGCTGCCTTACGGCAAGTTCATTGATCCCGCGCCGCGGCTGATCGGGCCGTTTTCGTATGACGGTCACACCAATCTTGAGTTGAGCAGTACAACGAAGTGGAGATGTGTTTTCGGAGCGGACGTTGACATCGATTGTGTGATGACGCGCTATGCCGATCAGGTGAAGACGATCCTGTCTCTCGGGCGGCTGTGCTCCGAAACTCCAAACCTTCGACTGAAGGTCAGCGCATTGAGCATAGCCGACCAGACACAGACAAAAGAGCTTAACGTCGGTGACACACTGCCCGAAGTTGCCGCGCTGCACGCCCTGACCTCCGGGGCGTTTCTCCCTTCCCGCACGGCACCCGTACTCGAGGACGCTCCAGTTCCACCCGGCGGCTACAAGAGCTCAGGTTTCCCAATACAAACGGCGAATCATCTGTGCCCGAATGGCAAAGGTACGATTGTTTGAGCAACGCAGGCCCGTGCGTGAGCGCTCCGGTTTCACCTGATCTCCTGCACGCGCTCGGCCTACCACTGCCCGAGCGCGTGCGAAGCAATTGATCGACGGCACTGATCCTGCTCCCCCCGAGATCGCCGTGGCCGCTGAACCTGCGGGGAAAACATGGAGTGCGACATGAGTGAATCCACCACTGCCCTTACGCTCGAAATCTCGATCCAGGGAATGGCGCTCTGGATTGACCGGGGCGGCTACTACGATGTACTCATCCCCGATGATGGTCTTGAGCCTGATGATCACGACCATCACGCGGTGCGAATCGTCGCCGAGACGACATTTGATGTCGACAAGATCTGCGTCGACCTGACCGGGCTTCACCCCCGGCCGGTTGCCGCGATCACGGCAACGCCGTCTGGATTTCTGGCGATGCGTTATGACTCCAAATCGTTCGCGGCTGACGCGAAGATCACTATGCATGGGCGGAGTCTGATCGGCGCGCTCAGACTGCCGTACGGTGTATTCAGTAACCCCGCTGCGAATCAAGCAGGACCGTTCCACTACGACGGTGCTACCGACGTGTACTTGAGCAACGCCACGGTTTGGAGCTGCACGTTCGATGAGCCAACTGAGGTGTTCTGCAGCAACACGACGTTCGGCGTGAC
>JANNVN010000061.1:0-4871 GCA_031414435.1 Gemmatimonadaceae bacterium | reverse complement strand
CCGGCATCGATATGCGCCATGATGCCGATGTTGCGGTAGTACGTCAGCGGTGTCGTGCGAGCCATGCGCGGAAACCCGTCTCAGATGAAGCTGGAAAACCAGTTGAGTCCAACAAAAAACCGAATGGATCCAGGCACCCCGATGGGGCCGATATCCATTCGCTGCCGCCGGGTACACGCAACGTGGCGTGGGGACCCAAGGCGCGCCGCCAGAGGCGACGTCTCATTTGTCGGGTACAGCGGCAGCCATCTGGCGCCAGCGAACCCGTTGTGCGAGACAGAACGCGGAAATTAGCGGTGAGAGGCCCCAAGTCAATGCCCGACAGGCACATAAACGCGAGTCGGCGACTCCTCACTCACCACCACAAAAACACCGCGCGGGCGGCGAACTCGAGCGGCTAGCAGCGGCGGCCCCAGCTCGAGGAGGCCGCCTTCGTGCCGATGTCGCTAACCGCCGAGCACTCGCGCCAGGTGCCGGCGCCACCGGGAAAGGGTGCGGCCCGAAAGCGCCCGAGGGGCCTCAGCGGCCATCGGATCGGCCGGAGTCTGCACGAGCGCCGCACGGCCCAGTGCCCATGGCCACGCCCGATTCGCGCTGCCGAGCCCGTCCATGGCGCGACGCCACCAGAACCGGTTCCAGGAAATGGATGGGCTCGACGCCGGCGAGTGAAACATCCTGACAACCCATTCGCGCTCCGCCATAGCGCGACCCAGCTCCGGCCCTCCTCGAAGGCGAGCAAGTGTCGCGTCGTCGACCGGGAGCGCCGTCACCCGGCTCGCAGCCCACAGCGCCCAGCCGACCGGCCGCGCGGCACCGATGGCTTCGGCATGCTCGGCGACCGACTCCCAACCTGTGCCGGCCCGGTCCCACAGTGACGCCAGCACATGCATGTCGTGGAGGTACTGCCAGGTACCGATCTCGCCCTCGTGGCTCCACGCCCAGTGAACCGAGGCGTATACCACATGCCAGGGTACCGGCAACAGACGGACCGTGCGAGCGCCCCAGCTGACGTGTTCCGCTCGGTGCAGCCAGACCGACGCCGGCTCCTGGGCGAACGGATGCCCAGGGGTGAAAAGCGCCGAGTGGAGCTCCAGCCGAAGGCCACCTCGCCAGAACATCGGCGCGTCGTGATGATGGGAGTGATACTCCTCCGGCGACCCACCCGCGGTCCAACCGGCGTCACTGAGAGCTCGACGGGCAGCCTCGAGGTTCACCGAATCCACCAGCAGGTCGAGATCGCCCATCCCCCGAAGAGAGAAGCCCGCGGTATGTCGCATCGAGAGCGCCGCACCCTTCAGCCAGAGCACGGCGATCCCCTTCGCGTCGAGTGCATCCGCCGCCGCTGCCGCGGCGTCAGCCAATTCAGCCGCGCGGAACATCGCAACGCGATACAGCTGCTGGATGGCGCGCACGACATCGTCCGGCACCGCGCCCTGCGGAGCGTACCGCAGCAGACGGAAGAGCTGTCCCTCGGCCCGCTCGAACGGGACCAGCGAAAGCAGCGTCGGCCAGTGCACATCGCTCCACGGCAACTGTGGCGCGAGCGGCAGTCCGTCATCGGACAGCGCCGAGACCGCCAGCACTCGCGCCGATGGCGAGAGCAGGGCCAATGCACGAGGCGACGTGAGTGGTGCGAGCATCGGCCGTCAGTACTGGGTCAACGTGCCTGAGCGACGCGCGTGCTGCAGCGCAAGATGGAAGCAGAATCCGCCGATCACGACACCGGCGATTGCCCATCCGGTGAGTTGCAACACTTCGGGTAGCACGGTCATCACCGACTGATCCTTCAGCAACAGCTGACGGGCAATCCGAAGAGCGGGCGTCATTGGAATCAGCGGCGCCACCGGCGCGACACTGGCGGGCAACACGGCGACAGGGAAATACACCGTGCCGAGCAGCGTCGAGAGTGTGAGCACCGCCTGCGGCACGAACATCGACGAGCGGACCAGCAGGACGAGTGCACCAGCGATCAATCCGACCCCGATGTAGGCCACCGCCAGCAGGGCCATGACGGCGCTGAACTCCACGATCCGGAACCATGCGATGGTGCTGGTCGCCCAGATCCACGCTGTCACCAGCAGCACGAGTGCGCGCATGGCCACCCAGCCGAACCCATAGGTCAGCAGTCCACCCATCAGTGAGGGCCAGCGAATCGGCGTGGTGAGCAACTGCTCCAGCGTACCTGACGTGATGTAGCCGTTGATGAGCGATGGGATCGCTGACACCGCTTCGGCGATGACGAAGGAGGCCACCGACCCGACAATCAAATAGGTGAAGTATTCACTTGATTCCGATGCGATTGCCTTTGCGGCCAGTGGTTGCAGCGCCGCAGCGACGAAGTACACGGGCACCACGGCGACCAGCACCGACAACAGGCTGACCAGCGTCCGCGTGCGATACGTGAGCATGCCGAGCGTGTAGGTCCGGGCGATCGCGAGCAGTCTATGCATGCCGCTTCGCCTCTTCGCGCTGCCGGTGTGCGGCAGCGGATTCGAGCAGATCGGCCAACGACAGCGGCACCGGCGCAAACTCCGCCACACGCACGCCGGCGCGCACCAGCGCCTCCACCACAACTGGCGCCTGTGCCAGCTCGGGAAGCGTCGCAACGAGGGTGACGATGTCGTCAACCGCCGGCGAAATGACATCCGTGGGCAGATGCAGCAGTGCGCGCGCCCGTGCCTCGTGCGCGGCATCCACGCGCACGCGAACGCGCGCGCCGCCGACAGTGGCACACAAGGCGGGAAGCGTGTCGGTGGCCACGACGCGACCCCGCACCAGCAATGCCGCACGATCGCAGATCTGCACCGCTTCTTCCGTGCTGTGCGTCGCCAGTACCACCGTTGCACCGAGTGCGTGGCAGAGCGTATCGCGGATGAAACGTCGCAGTTCGCGTGCCGCCACCGGATCAAGGCTGCGCGTCGGTTCGTCGAGCACCAGGATCGGCGGCTGGGTAACGAGTGCGCGCGCAATCAGTGTGCGCTGTCGCATGCCGGAGGAAAAACTTCCAACCTGCTGCTGCCCGACGTGATCGAGACCAACCAGTTCCAGTGCACGATCGACTGCCGCATCGCGTTCGGCGCCGCGGAGCCCGTACAGCGAGGCGAAGAGGCGGACGTTTTCCTTGGCGCTCACGCGCCAGAAGAGGGCTCGCTCGTCCGCCGGCACGACGGCCAGTCTGGTCCGCACCGTCGCGGGATCGGCCAGTGCATCGACGCCGTCCACGACGACGCGTCCGGCATCGGGCAGCAGGACGGTGGACAGAATCTTGAGCAGCGTGGTTTTCCCGGCGCCGTTCGCGCCGACGAGTCCAAAAATCTCCCCGCGCCGGACAACGAGGTCCACCGACTCGAGCACCGCTCGCGGTTCAGTTCCCGGCGCACGTCGCAGACGTCGGATGAACGCGCGATCGGCGCGGAACGACTTGGTGACGCCGCTCAGCTGGATCGCATCGGCTCGTGACGCAGTCATGGCGCGGCCGCGCCGTCGTGCCAGTTGAGCAGCGCGTCGGTCACATCGGGCAGGCGCGTCAGGTCTCGCGGAACGGCGAGATCGTACACGGCGCTGCGCTGTGCGATGTCCACGCACCGATCGAGTGCGTCGCCGCTGCCGTCGGCACCGAGCAGTTCCGTGATCTTGCCATTGGCCAGCAGCGCCAGTGCTGCGGCGCGCGCGCTGCGCGCCACCCGTTCGGGGACGGCAGTGCCCGGAACTGGTGAAAGCACGTAGATCGCTGCAAGGGGCAGTGTGTCACGCGCCCCTGGGCTGTCGACGCGGACCTTGCCCCATCCGTCGACCGTCTGCGAAGCGATTCCTGCCGCACGCGCCGTTTCGGCACGAAGTCGCAACGGCAGCCCGCTCGGGATGACATCGATGCCATGGGTAGTGGCACGCAGCACCACCACGTCATCAGCGACCAGAGCACAGCCGCGCTGTGCCAAGGCCAGCGCAAGCGTCGACTTGCCGGTTCCCGGGCTCGCGATGAAGGCGACCACGCCCTGCCGCGTCTGCACGGCGCTGGCGTGGAGGCACCAGGCTCCATTGCGATGCAACATGAACGGCAGCACCACGCCGATCACATCAAGCGCCACCGCATCGCGATCCACCGCTGCGGGCGCGGTGTGCGTCACACGGCCTCCGGTAGGGGCGAACGCGAATCGGCCGGTGTCGGAGATCGCGATCTCGGGTCCGCCGGCTCCTGTCGCCAGCGTCACGTCGATTCCGTTGGCATATGGTTGCCGACCCGTGAGAACGGCGCCGGCCGAGTGCCCGATGGGTGCGTCGCCGCTGTCCGTAGTACGCAGCTCCCAGAAAGCGAACTGCCCGTCGCCGAGAGGGGCGACAGGCAGGCCGGGCAGCGGGCGATCGGAGGCGAGCACTTCGCCAAACACACGAACCCGCTCCGGCGCGTCGAGCGTCGCGGGAGCGGAAAGCGTCACATCAGGAACGACGCGGGGGGTCGACGACCACGTCGCCCGGGATGCAGTCGCAGGACGCGGTTGCCCCGCTGAGGACGTTCGGGTTCACCGCGAACGCCCCAAGGTTCAACGACACCTGGGTCAGCTCGCGGAAAGTACCGTACCGTTCGAGACGCGGACGCTCATACATGGGGAAACGCTCCATCTGACTAAAGTGTCGGACGCGCGCCACAGCGACAAGTCCTGTGTCAAAGCTTTCCGCCGAGCAGACGCCTCCAATCACCGCAGGGTCACACCCTCGAGCGAGGAAAATGCGCCTCGCAAAGCCATATCTTCGGCAATTGGTGTGCCGTCCAGCTCCACCCAGGCGTGGGCCTCGAACCCGGCCCCGCCCCGTCGGACGCCAATTCGGACCACCGCGCCACGGGCGCCATCGGTGATCAGGAGGTCGCGAAG
>JANNVN010000060.1:0-3242 GCA_031414435.1 Gemmatimonadaceae bacterium | reverse complement strand
ACGCTGGCTTACGAACTGGCGAGAACACACGAGCATCGGTTGCAGGAGGCGCAGATCCTTCAGACACATGCCCAGATCCTGTTGCGACGGGGTGATCTGACTGCGGCGCGCACGCTCGGCAGCGAAGCGCTCGATGCCTTCAGGCGACTGGGCAGCGTGGCCGCCATCGACGAAGTGACCGCGTTTCTGCTGGGACTCGCCCCCTGACGTTCAGGCTCCCAGCGGGGTGTAACGTGGCGATACAGGCTGGATCGCGGTGGAAGCTGCCGGGCACACGCTTCGGAGCTGGTTCCAGCAGCTAAGGCATTGACCGGCAATGGTTTGCGGCGATTACGCGGGCGATCATGGACTGGCCTGCAACCTGCTCTCGTGTGATGCCGAGAACCATCCACCAGTTCGATTCTTCTGCGGAGCATCCCATGATCTCTCTCCATCTTCCGTTCCGTACGCGTGCACTGCTGCCGGCTGCCATACTGAGCGGCCTCGCTGCCTGCGGCGACGGCACCACTACACCTGATGCCGGCGGCGCGACCTCGCTGTCAGTCTCGTTCGCCGCCACCGGCGCCACGTCCGCGAACGCCAATGGAAACGCCGTCATCGTCGGAACGTCCGGCGACACGCTGGTCATCTCGAAGGTCCAGCTCGTGCTCGAGAACGTGAAGCTCCGTCGCGACGGTGTGACGGCCTGCCCTGATTCAATGGCGGCCAGCACCACCCGCGGCCGCAGTCGTGATGACCGGGGCTGTTCGCGGCTCGACCTCGGCCCAATGCTGCTCGACCTGCCGCTCAGTGGTGCCAGCACGGCAGCGCTGGGTGTCACGGTGCCCGCCGGAACGTATCGGGAGCTGGAGTTCGAGCTCGAGCACGTCAGTGCCAGCGCGACGGCATCACAAGTACGCAAGGACTTCCTGGTGGCACATCCGGAACTCCGCGACATCTCGGTGCGGGTCACCGGCACATACAAGGGCACCGCATTCACGATGCTGAGCCGCGCCGAGGCCGAGGTGGAGTTCGAGTTCGAGCCGTCGCTCGTCGTGCAGGCGGGGGTGAACGACAATGTGTCCATCTCGCTCGATCTGGCGAAGTGGTTCAAGAGCGCGACCGGTGCGATTCTGGCGCCAACGGTCGCAAATCAGTCCGCGATCGACCAGAATATCATGAACTCCTTCGACGCCTTTGGTGATCGGGATCGCGATGGCCGTGAAGACAGCGGTCGTGGTCGCGGCCGCGGTCGGGGGCGTGGCCGCAGCGGGAACGACGGGTGACCGGCGCGGTGGACCCGCTGACATGGCTCGCAGTTCTCTCCTTCCGGCGCGCGACCTAGGCGCCATCGATCCTGGTGACGACGCTCGCACTCCTTGGTTGGTCGGACTCGTTCGAGATGCTGTGGCCGGACCTGGCCACGGCATCCGGCGCGACTCTGCGATCCCACCCGGCAACGCCGGAGGGGCTGGCCTCCTGGGCTGCCGAGCGCGATGCAGTGCACGTACTGGCGGCGGGCGGTATGGAAGCTGAGGCGATTGGTGCCCTTGACGGGCTGGCGGTGCCCTCGCAGCTGGCGGTCGTCGGCGCGACGACGGATCACCGCCTGGCGGTGAGTGCGCTGCGAAGCGGGGCCCGGGAGTATTTCGCGTTGCCCTGCGACATCGAGGCGTTACGCAACTGGGTCGCAGACGCCGCACGCCGCGTCACAGAGCAGGGCGATGGCTCGGCTTTCGCTTCTCGCGAGGGCGTGAAGTACTCGTTCGACGGTATCCTCGGTTCGAGTTCGGCGCTGACGGCGGCCCTCTCACGCGCGGCACGGGTGATTCCGCACGCCAACGTGACCGTGCTGTTGCTGGGCGAGACTGGCACGGGCAAGGAGTTGTTTGCGCGGGCGATCCACTACAACGGGCCACGTGCGCGAAAGCCGTTCGTGGATGTCAACTGCACTGCGATTCCGGAAAACCTGCTGGAGAGTGAGTTGTTCGGGCACGAAGCGGGTGCGTTCACCGATGCGCGCACGGCAAAGCCGGGCCTGTTCGAGCTCGCTGATGGCGGCACGTTGTTCCTCGATGAGATCGGCCATCTGCCACTGGCACTGCAGGGAAAGCTGCTGCGCGTGCTCGAAGAGCGGACGCTGCGCCGGGTTGGTGGATCGCGCACGATTCCGTTCGATGTGCGTGTGATCGCGGCGACGCATGTGGAACTCAAGGCGGCAGTGGCGCGCGGCGAGTTTCGCGAAGATCTCTGGTATCGACTGAATGTGATGCCGATCGAACTGCCGCCGCTGCGGGCGCGGTCGGAGGATGTGGTTGGCCTTGCACAGGCGTTCGTGCAGAAGTTCGCGCACGAGTACGGCATGATACCGGTGCCGCAGCTGACGCCCCAGGCGCAGCGGGCGCTGGCCGAGCGGTCCTGGCCTGGGAATGTGCGCGAGTTGAGAAACGTGATTGAACGCGCGCTGTTGCTGTCGGATGGTGTGCGGCTGGATGTGGCGGATCTGGCTGTGGACGGCGCGACGGTTGCGGCGGGTTCGTCCGTCGGTGAATTGCCGTGGCCCGCCTCGCTGTCGATGCTGGCGCGTGGTGCAGCGAACGCCATGATGCAGCGCTGTGGCGGGAATAAAAGTGAAGCGGCGCGACGACTTGGCATCAGCCGCCCGCGATTGCAGCGGTTGCTCGATGCGCAGGCGTCCGGTGCAACGGATGACGATCTCAATGAGGACTTCTGATATGCGACGATTCAGGTGGGCCACGCTGGCCCTGACCGCGACGCTTGCCATCGCGTGCTCGAGTGACGGTACCACGCCCCCGGGTCCGGGGGCAAACCCGAATCCGGTACCGCAGGCGCAACTGAACTTCCTGCGACCCGCCGCCGGCGTCACACTCCGCACGGACAGCGTCAGCTTCTGGGCCGTTCGCGGACAGGATCGTGAGGTGGCGATGTACTACCGGCCAGCCACTGGTGGCGGCGACTCGGTGCGCTTCCTGCGCTTTCGCGTGCGCAATGAGTCGCTGTTGCGCCGTCCAAACGGTGTGGCATTCGCCAACGGTGACTCGGTGCGCATCACGATCCGGATCCTCGACCTTTCGAAGCTGATCACCGAGTTCTCGCCAAGTGGCCTCGTGTTCAGTGACCTGCGGCCGGCCGAGCTGCGTCTCGATTTCAAGAACGCGGACAACGATTACAACCGCGACGGCGCGGTCAATCAGAACGATACGAACCTCATACCGACCTTCGCCATCTGGAAACAGGAAGCG
>JANNVN010000059.1:0-3193 GCA_031414435.1 Gemmatimonadaceae bacterium | reverse complement strand
CCGCCAAGGATCCGCAATGCCAAGTCCTGAGGTCTCACCGTGAACGACGATCAGACCGTACCGGGCGCTGACGACGCCACGTCAAACGCCACGTCAAGCGCCACGTCAAGCGCCACGTCGAACGCCCTGTCTCGCCGCGACGTGCTCGTGGGCGCCGTCGGGGCGATCGGTGGCGCAGTGCTCGCGGGTATTCCCTTGTCAGTGAACGGTCAGGCTGCAGCACCCGTTCGCCCGAGTGTTCCGCCCGATGCAACGAAACTGCAGGGCGCGCCGACCGCGCCGCTGGGTGCGAGGTCGCCGTTCCACGCGCCGACCCGCGCGCCGTACGGAGACGTGACGGGCAGTTCGCTCACGCCACTGCGTGAGCTGACCGGAAACATCACGCCCTCGGATCTGCACTTCGAGCGACATCACGCGGGGATTCCGGCACTCGATCCGGATCGACACACGCTGACAATTCACGGACTCGTCGATCGGCCGCTCACGTTCACGGTGAACGACATCAAGCGATTCCCGCAGGTCGTGCGCACGTACTTCATCGAGTGCTCGGGGAATGGACGCGCCGCGTACCGCGACCCGAAGCCGGACCTCACGGCGCAGAAGGTCTCCGGCATGATCAGCACATCGGAATGGACCGGCGTGCCGCTCGCGACACTCTTCCGCGAAGTCGGTGTGAAGGCGGATGCGAAGTGGTTTCTCGCCGAGGGTGGCGATGCCTGCCTGATGACACGATCCGTACCGATCGAGAAGGGCTGGGACGATGCCATGATCGTGTGGGCGCAGAATGGCGAGCCGCTGCGGCCGGCGCAGGGGTATCCGATGCGCCTGCTCCTCCCGGGCTGGGAGGGCAACATCAACGTGAAGTGGCTGCGCCGACTCGAGCTGGGCGCGAAGCCGTGGATGACGCGGTGGGAGACGTCGAAGTACACCGACCCGCGTCTCGACGGCAAGGCGAACATCTTCACCTTCGAAATCGACGCCAAGTCCATCATCACGTCACCGTCCACGCCGGATACTCTCACCGAGCGCGGCTGGCGTCCGGTGAACGGCATCGCCTGGACTGGTCGCGGCCGGATCACTCGCGTGGAAGTGAGTACCGACGGCGGCGCGACATGGCATGATGCCGAGCTTCTGGGACCGTCGCTGCCGAAGTCCACCGTGCGTTTTCAGTACATGTGGGACTGGCAGGGTCGCGACGCAATTCTGCTCAGTCGCGCAACCGACGATGCAGGTTTCGTGCAACCCACACGTACCGCACTTCTGGCGCAGCGCGGGCCGGGGACGGACTACCACTTCAATCCCATCGTCGGCTGGCGCGTCGAGACGAGCGGTCGCGTGCTGTTTCACGGAGAGAGCTGACGATGCGCACTTCCCTGATCATGAGCGTAATCGCCGCGTCGGCACTGATTGCATGCCGCGGTGGGAACAGTGCCGCCGCGCCGGCGGCCGCTGCAGCCAGCGGCGGCGACGCTGCCGTCGCATCGTTCGCTGACTACGATGCGGGTGCAGTGCCCGGCGGCCCCGGCGCCACCAAGCGCTACGCCCTCGGTCGCAGCACCGCCGCGAGCATCCTCGCGAAGATGAACGTCGATGTGGGCGGTGATGGCACCGAACTCCCGGCCGGTCGCGGAACCGTCGCGGAGGGCGCAACACTTTACGCGGCGCAGTGCGCGGCATGCCACGGTAAGGCCGGCGAAGGAATTGCTCCCGTCTACCCTGCCCTCATCGGTCGTGATCCCAAGGCCGAGAAATTCGTCTTCGCGACTGATCTGAAGCTGCCACACACGATCGGCAATTACTGGCCATACGCGCCACCGCTGTTCGACTACATCAAACGCGCAATGCCGCTCACCGCCCCCGGATCGCTGTCCGATGATCAGGTCTACGCGCTCACGGCATACCTGCTCGCTGCAAACCAGGTGATCGCTGAGTCCACCGTGCTCGACGCGACCACACTGCGGAACGTTCGCATGCCGTATCTCGATCGATTCATCCCGGACGACCGGAAGCCCGGCCGGGTCGCGAAGTAAGGCTTCCACTGAGTCAGGAGACTCGTATGTCCCATGCTGCCGCAACACTGCCGGTCGCCACGTCGGCGGCGGTGCGCACCGAAAAACTCCCGCCGTGGCTCTTCTACGGTATTCTCTTCGGACTCCTCGGTGCCGCATCGATTGTGCTGTGGGGACCGATCGGCGTATCCGGCACATACCCGCGGTTCATCGGCGCAGTGGCGCGGCTCGTCGATCCGTCGTACGCGGCGGCGAATCCGTACCTGGTCAAGATGGGCTCACTGTTCAAGCCGGAGTCCTTTCTCGTGCTGGGCCTGCTGATCGGCGGCTTCCTCGGCGCTCGCCTGAATCGTGAGAAAGCGCCAGCCTGCGAGATGATCCATCCAAGCGAAACCACCACGACACGACGCTATCGTGATGCATTCCTCGGTGGGTTCCTGATCGTCTTCGGTGCGCGCATCGCGGGCGGCTGCACCAGTGGCCACATAATCTCCGGCATCACGCAGCTGTCCATCAGCGGATTCATCTTTGCCATCGGCACCTTCGCCGCCGGCATCATCTCGGCCAAGATGCTGCACGCGCGTCGCGCAGCGGGAGTCTGATCATGAACGCCGCTTCCATCTATGCGCTGCTTGTCGGCGTCGGCATGGGCTTCTTCATCCAGCGTGTACGTGCCTCGAGCCCTGCGATGATTGCCAGCAACCTGCGTCTCGAAAACCTGTCGGTGATCAAGTTCATGGCACTGACGATGGCCGTCGGCATGGTCGCCGTGTACGGCCTCTCGCTGTTGATGCCGACGCAGATGCACTTCGACATCAAGCCGACCTACGTCGTTGGCGTGTTGCTTGGCGGCCTGGTGTTCGGTGTCGGGTTCGGACTCGGCGGCTATTGCCCAGGCACCTGCGTAGTGGGCCTGGGTGAAGGGCGCAAGGACGCGCTGACGGCCATTCTCGGTGGCGTCATCGGAGCGCTGGCCTTCACACTCGTCTACGCCGCGCTCATTGCGCCGATCGTCAAGATGGTGGATCTCGGAAAGATCACGTTGCCCGGCGTCTTGCATCTGCCGCCGTTCGTGGTGGCGATGATTGTCGGCGCGATCTTCATCGCCGTGATCCGGGTGCTCCCAACGCAGGTGAAGCCAGCGAGATGAGCGCGAAGCTGCCGACGCCGGAGCTGCTGGCCAT
>JANNVN010000058.1:0-6269 GCA_031414435.1 Gemmatimonadaceae bacterium | reverse complement strand
GACGTCTGGTCGAGGTACTCCATCATCGCGGCACTGTGGGCACTGGCCTTGAGCAGCGCCGGGAACTTGCCCATCGCATGCTTGCGGATCACGTCACGATCATCGATCGTCTTGAGATAGTAGACCTGATTGCGATCGATGCTGAAGTGATCGCTCCAGAACTCGACCATGCGCTCGTGCAGCTGGCGCTTCGAGAAGGCAGCGCGGTAAAGCGTGCCCTCTTGCAGCTCTGTCATGACGGTGCCCTGAGCGACCGCGTACAGTTCCTCCGCTGACATCCGGAGTGTCGGATACCGCGTCGCTACGGCAGCCGACACTGCCCGATCATCGATCGTTGACGGCTTCAGCTGCTCGTCAAGATATCGGCTGTACCCGAGCTTCTTCGCTCGCTCGAGTTCATCGCGCGTAATGCCGAGCGTGATTCGCCTGACGAGTCTCGCCACGGGATCGCGCCAGATCGTGAGCTGCGAGTCGGGCGGTGCGGCCACCGCCGCGAGCGACGCAGAAACGCCGGCGACGGCACCTTGTACCTTTCGTCTCGCACGTCGGCCGGTGCTCTGAGCTGGGGCCTGCCGTGCCCCAAGCACCAGCCCTGCCGCAGCGGCGGCGAGAAAGTGGCGACGGGAAGGACCGGCGTCGGCGGCGGGTCTCTCCGCCGCGCTGCTGGTCGCGTCGCGTGGCGTGCCCAGGTGATCAGACTCGCTCAGGCCCATGCGATCTCCTCTCGATGTTGCGGCAGAAGGGGGTGCCTCGTCTTGACGTCGGGAGAGGTCCTTGCCGTTTATCACAGACGGACGAAACAACCAATCGGGCGTTAAGGCAAATTTCAGGCCGTCAGCCTGCTCGGCAGCGCGTCGATCATCGTGAGCCCGACACGCCCCGGGATGCAGCTGAAAGAACCAGCGCAGCGGCCTTGGGCACGCTCCGTCGCACTAGCCGTCGTCCGGAATTCCGAACGCGCCTTTCGTGCGTCAGAGAGGCTTCCCTCGAGTATGAGGACTGCGACATCCCGATCGTTCCCTCGTCGCCGCGGACGGAAAACCGGCCAGAAGTCAGCGGTTGGCTGATCCCGACCGGTCCGTGTACGACGCTCCGATGAATTCGCGGAGTGCCAAATCGTGCACCCCTCCCAGAGAGCGCGCCGCGCGCTCCGTGCCGCAAAAAGGCTCGGTTCTTCGACCCTAGTTCCTTTTCTGGGGCGCGGGCGGGCCGCCCAGATCGGCGTCTTCCCCGGTCCCCCCCTCAGCTCCGTCTCGACCGAGTGACCGGAGCTCATAGCCCTCGCCGCCACGGCTTGGCGACGCATAGAGGTACGGCTTGCCCCACGGGTCATTGGGAACCGCTTTACGGAGGTATGGGCCACGCCAGTTCATCGGCGCCGGCTGACGCGACGGGCGCACCATCAGCGCGTCGAGCCCCTGCGCCGTGACCGGATAGGCCCCGTTGTCGAGGCGGTAGCTGTCCAGCGCGACACCGAGCAGCTCCATCTGCGTGCGGGCCGTGGTCGCCTTCGCCTCACCGACGCGGCCGAACAGCTGTGGACCGATCAGGCCCGCCAGCAGCCCCAGAATCACGAGCACTACGAGCATCTCGAGCAGCGTGAACCCGCTGCGCCCCTGCCCTCTGCGCGAACCCGACATCACACCCCCGCGTTGACCGCGTAAATGGCCTGCAGCATTGCCAGCACCACGAAACCCACAACTCCACCGAACAGCAAGATGAGGGCCGGCTCCAGAAGCGACGCGACCGTTTTCAGCCGGCGTCGGACGTCTTCATCGTGTGTCGCCGCCGCGCGAAGCGCGAGCGTATCGAGCCGTCCACTCTCCTCGCCCACCGCCAGCAGCTGCACGGCCATGGGCGTCAGGATGCCAAGCATCGATGATGCCAGTCCATTCCCACGGACGACGCTCTTCGTTGCCAGCTCCAGCTCCGCGGCGATGGCGAGATTCGAAATGCCGGTCCGCGCGAGTCGCAGCGCGGGCAGCAGCGGCAGCCCTCCCTGCAGCATGAGCCCGAGGGACCTGGTGAAGCGGGCCGTGGCGAGCGTGCGTTCGATTGACCCGATGACCGGTAGCGTCAGCCGCCTGGCATGCCACGCCAGCTGTGCGGCCGGCGACGACATCACCGCGCGTACCACGACGACGACGATCACGGC
Source organism: Gemmatimonadaceae bacterium (assembly GCA_031414435.1). Taxonomy (GTDB): domain Bacteria; phylum Gemmatimonadota; class Gemmatimonadetes; order Gemmatimonadales; family Gemmatimonadaceae; genus JACMLX01. Next base: position 4,114 of record JANNVN010000058.1, on the reverse strand, counting down.
GACAATCGCCAGCGCCCACCATCCACGGCCGACGACGTCACCGACAAAGACCAGCACCTTCGTCGAGAACGGCATCGTCCCGCCAAGATCCGAAAGCAGCGTGGCGAACCGTGGGACGACAAACAAGAGCAGGGTCAGGATGCCAAGTGCGGCGACTGTGCCCATCAGTGCGGGATACAGCAACGCCGACTTCAGCTGGGCACGCAGCGATTCGTCCTCCTCGAGATACCCGGCGAGTGTGTCGAGCGCCGCACCGAGCGACCCAGACGCTTCACCAGACCGCACCACGCCGGTGTGCAGCGCGTTGAAGAGGAGTGGCTGCAGCCGCATCGCTTCGGCGAGGGACGCCCCCCCCTGCACCGCGCGTCGGATCGCGTGAGCACTCTCGGACACTTCGCCGTGCGCGCTCTGTGACTGCGCCACCGCGAGCGCGCGATCGAGTGGCGCGCCGGCGTCGATGAGGGTGGCGAGGGTGCGCGTCCACTCCGCCACGGCACGGCGTCGCGCCGCAGCGCCGGTCGCGAATCTCCTGCCCGCTGCGACCGGCGTGGACACGGGATCAACCGACACCGGCCAGAGACTCTGTCGCTTCAGCTCCCGGAGTGCCGCGTCACGTGATGCTGCGCGCAGCACGCCCTCCACCATGGCGCCGGAATCCGTGGACGCGCGGTATCGAAAGGAGATCGCTCCCTCCGGCGACGCGGTGGATGCGCTCATCCATCCACCTCGCCGACCGCGCGGGCAATCTCCTCTGGCGTGGTGATTCCTTCGCGAACGAGCCGCCACCCTTCCTCGCGCAGTGCCACCGTTCCGTTGGCTGCGGCACGCGTGCGGAGTACGTCGGCCGACGTGCCGGCCACGATGTCGCCACGCGTGGACTCATCCGGCACGAACAGCTCGTAGATGCCACGCCGGCCGCGATACCCGGTGCCGGCGCACTGGTCACAGCCCACGGCACCGCGCGGGCGCGCCGCAGCGCTGCCCCATCGCATGCGTTCGGCGGCCGTCACTTCGCGCGCCAGCGAACAGCGCTCGCAGAGCACGCGCACCAGTCGCTGCGCGACGGCGCCCTGCATCGTGGCCGCGACGAGATACGGCTCGACGCCCATGTCGACCAGGCGCGTGACCGCGCCCACCCCGTCTGTCGTATGCAGCGTGCTGAGCACCCGATGCCCAGTCAGGGCAGCCTGGATCGCGATCGTCGCAGTTTCGGCGTCGCGCAATTCGCCAACCATGATGATGTCGGGGTCATGGCGAAGAATCGATCGCAGCGCGGCAGCGAAGCCCATGCCCGCGCGGACGTTGACCGGGACCTGCGTCACTCCATCGATCCGATACTCGATCGGATCCTCCACGGTCACGATCTTGACGGCCTGCGTATTGAGCTTTGCGAGTGCGGCGTAGAGTGTCGTCGTCTTGCCTGAGCCGGTGGGCCCGGTCACCAGCAGCAATCCGCCGGTCCGACCGAGCAAGCGCTCGAACTGCGTGCGCACGTGCTCGGGCATACCGAGCTTCGTCAGTTCCGGCGTGGTGACGCCTGGATCGAGCAGGCGCAGCACAATCCCTTCGCCGTGCAGTCCCGGCAGCGTCGAGACGCGCAAATCGACCTCACGTCCCTCGAGCCGAAGCCGGATCCGGCCATCCTGCGGCTTCCGACGTTCGGCTATGTCGAGGCCTGCCATGATCTTGATTCGACTGACCACTGCGGCCTGATATTGCCGGCCGACGCGCGTCATTTCGCGAAGAACGCCATCGAGCCGGTACCGCACGCGCACCTCGGTCGAGAGCGGCTCGAAATGCACATCGCTTGCGCCGGCCCGGAGCGCGTCGAGCAAGGTGACATTGACGAGCCGGATCACGGGCTCCTGTTCGGCCAGCGCTCGCAGGTCATCGAGGGGCTGATCGTCACCATCCATCATGGACCCGGCTGCGGCGTCGTCCGACGGGGCATCACGCTCGGCGGTCAGCAGCGCGGCCTGAATCTCGCCGATCGGGTGTTCCACCAGTCGAATCGGGCGCTCGAACAGCCGACCGAGTTCGTCCAGCACCGTCGAATCTGGCGGCGCACCAACCGCCAGCACCAGCGAACCATCGTCATCAACGCCCATCGGAAGGAGCGTGTGCTCCTCCAGATAGCGCGGCGACAAACGCCGTGCGAGCACGCCCGTCGCGGCATCGCGCAGATCGCGTGCCGGTGGTGGCGCATCATCGCGGACGAGTGTCATGGCTTCTTCGGTGCGGGCGGCACGGCAGGACGTCCAAGTGTGCGCGCATCGCCAGGCTCCGGATTGCGCGTCCGCTGCCGCGCACGCTCGAAGAGCGCATCGGCCTCGGCATCCGTCCGGACGATGTATGGCGTGATGAAGATCGCGAGCTCCGTCCGCGACTTCGCCGTCGTCTGGCGCTTGAAGAGATAGCCCAGCAACGGAATGTCCTTCAGCAGGGGCACGCCACTGTTGACCAACTCAGTCGTGGTCCCGATCAGGCCACCGATCACGACGGTCTGCCCGTCGCGAACAATGGCGCGGGTGGATGCTTCGCGGGTGGTGATCACTGGCGCATTGAGCGCAGCCTGAACGGTCTGCGTGGACAGACTGCTCACCTCCTGCAGCAGCTGGACACTCACGTACCCATCGTCGTTGATGGTGGGGATCAACGTCAACTGCGTCCCGACATCCTGATACTGCACCGCACGATCGATGGCCACGTCGTTGCCGAGGCGCGTGGAGGCGATGAACGGCACCTTGCTGCCGACGAGAATGCGGGCCTCACGGTTGTTCACCGCCAGTACTTCCGGTGTGCTGAGAACATTGACGGTGGACGTCGACGCGATGGTGCGGAGGACCGCACGAACATCGATCTTGCCGAGACGCGTGACGCGTCCGATGAAATCCTGCACCGGGTCGAGCGAATCCGGGACCAATGGCTGGCCGAACTGCGCTCCACCATTGCTCCGGATGCCGCCGGTGGCAGCCGCCCAGTTGATGCCGAATTCGGTGCCACGCCCCAGGATCACCTCCGCGACGGTGACTTCCATCAGCACCTGAATCGGGCGTCGGTCGAGCGAGTCGATCGTCTCGCGCAGCAGGGTGATGTTCGACGGGGCGGTGCGAATCACCAGCGAATTACTGGGCGGACTCGAGACGATGATGGTCTGTCCGATCAGCGATCCCGGGCCGCGTGACGTGTCGCGATAGGCCGGCCCAGACGCCACCGGAGCCGGTGCCTGCAGGTTCTGGCGCTGCCGCATCGTCTCCGTTTCGCGCTCGCGGAAGGCGCTGGTACTGCGCGACAACGCCTGATCATCAAGTGAACTCCGGCGCCCGGGAGCAACGGTCGCACCATACAGCTGCCCCAGCACGCCGGCGAGGTCATCGGAGCTGGCGTACTTCAGTTTCACCACGTATGTGCGAAGTCCATCCTCACCTTGCGTCGACTGGTCGAGACGACGAAGGAGGTCGAGATACCGCGCCACGTTGGTCCCGCGATCGGTGATCAGCACCGAGTTCGACCGGGCAACGGATTCGAGACGCGCGTTCGGACCTGCGATGGGCTTGAGCGCCGCCACCGCTTCGTCGGCGCGAATGTGCTGCAGCGGGACGAGTCTCGAGATCACACCGACGGGGGCCGGATCGGGCAGATCGAAACCGACGCCCAGCTGACTGCCCGCAGGCGTCTGGCCCGCCGGCACCACTTGCGCCACGGACCCGTTTCGGACCATGACGAGGCCGTGCGATTCGAGCAGTGACTCGAGAATCGTACCGAGTTCCGCGCCCCTCACCGGGGTCGCGGTGTTGAGCGTGACACGCTTGTCCGGCACATCTGTTGCGACGATCGTCAGGCCGATCATCTGTCCCATCGCGACGATCACATCCTCGAGATGCGCGTTGGCGAATCGCAACGTGCTGGCGACTGGACGCACCGGCGCCTGCGCGCGCGCGGGCGCGGCTGCCAGCATGGCAAGTAGCAAGAGGGCGCAGTTTCCGAGTGGGTGCCGCTTCATGGTGTTGCTCCGCGAACTGCAAGCGTGAGGACGACGGGACCGCTGGGGCCCGAGAGTTCAACACGGTCCGTGCCAATGCTGCGCACGCGGTATCCGGCGACGCCTTCACCA
>JANNVN010000057.1:0-16931 GCA_031414435.1 Gemmatimonadaceae bacterium | reverse complement strand
GCCACATCGTCGGCACAGGTGACCGTGCGGAACGATCCGCGCTCGAACGTGAGCGCCCTTGCACTCGGCGCGCAGTACGCCCTCATGTCGCAGATCGCGGACAGAATGCGCGCGGCCTACGCAGGACAGCGGCAGGTGGATGCGTTGCGGGCTGTGTTGGATCGCTCGACCGCTGGTGCGTCGGCTGAAGTGGTGTCGACGACCGCCTGGCTGCGCGCTACCATTGACTCCGCTGTCGGCCCTGATGCCAGCGCGAAAAGCATCGGGAAGTTCCGGGATGCAAACGAAGCACTCGCCGGTCAGCTGAACGCGCAGGACAACGCTGACCATGCGCCGAACGCAGGGATGCTTGCCGCATTTGCAAAAGCCGCAAGTGATCTCGCTTCGACGTATGATGCATGGGCGCGGGTGTCGCAACGCAATCTGTCCGTGCTGAACGTCCTGCGTGTGCGGCTCGGCCTCACGCCGATTATGGCTCCGTCGCGCTGAACCATACCACAGTCACTAGCGCTTGCCCCGATACTCGATCCGCGACAACCCTGCATCGGCATTCTTCGCGAACCACGCTTTCCCATACTCCAACACATACAGCTGCCCGTTCGGACCCAGTTCCATATCGATCGGCGCCGCAAAGGAATCGCGCGGCGCGAAACGCTCCATCGCCTCGTAGTCTCCATTGGGTCGCAGCGTCACCGCCATGATCCAGTGCCGGATCCAGTCGTAGATGAACAGCTTGCCATCGTAGTACGCCGGCATGGCGGTTGCCCGCTGCTTCTCGAACAGATCGAAGTGGTACACAGGACCAGCCATCGCCGTCCGACCGCCCTTCCCCACTGGCGGGAAATCATGTGAGTCGCCGTACGGATACCAGATGAACGCGCTCCGTGCCGCAGGCAGATCGCGCAATCCGGTGGTGTTGCGCGACGTGTTCTTCGGCGCTGCCGCATCGTACAGCGGACCGCTGACGCCGGTTGCATAGTCCCACTGGTGGTACGCGAAATTGTCGCCAACGAACAGTGGCCAGCCGTGGTTGCCTGCGGTACGCGCCTGGTTGATCTCGTCGTATCCGCGCGGCCCCCGTGTGACAGAATCGTCGGCGGCATCCGGACCGACCTCGCCCCAGTAGAGGAAGCCGCTCTTCTGATCGACCGAAATCCGGTATGGGTTCCGATTCCCCATGACGTAGATCTCCGGCCGCGTGTTCGCGATGCCGGGCGCGAACAGATTGCCAGCCGGGATGTCGTACGTGCCATTCGTGAGCACGCGGATTCGCAGGATCTTGCCGCGCAGGTCGTTCGTGTTCGCCGACGTGCGCCGCGCATCATAGGGCTCGTGGCCGGGCCGATCATCGGTCGGCGAGAAACCGTGACTCGGAAACTTCTCCTTGGCCTCGTCGAAGGGGGTCGAGTTGTCACCCGTCGACACGTACAGCAGTCGCCCTGGGGCAAACGCCAGCGATCCGCCGGTGTGGCAGCAGATCTCGCGCTGCGAATAGAACTGCAGCACGATCTTCTCACTGCCAATCTTCAGCGAGTCGCCATCGAACTCGAATCGCGACAGCCGGTTGACCGTGGTGTCCGCCGGACTATAGAACAGGTAGACGTAACGGTTCGACGCGAACTCCGGGTCGATCGTCAGGCCGAGGAGCCCCTCCTCGACGTTCGAGCCATTCTTGCTCTTGACGTATACGGCGACTTTGCCGGCAGACTTCACCGAGTGATCGGCGTCGCGATACAGCATCACTTCACCGCCACGCTGCGCGATCAGCACGTCGCCACTTGGCAGCACGGCCATCTCGGTCGGTTCGGCCAGCGTGCCCATCGTCAGCGACACCTTGCGCGCCAGTGAATCGGCGGGTGGGCGCTGTGCGGTGGCCTTGGCGTAGTCCAGCGCACGACGCTCACCAATGGCGTACTTGATCCCGCCGAGGACGTGCTTCAGGAACAGCGAGTCGCTGAAGGACTCGACCGTGTGGCCGAGGCCCGTGTACCAGGCGCGCCCGCCCTCGAACTCGTGATACCATGACACCGGGTGCTTCGCGCCGTTCGTGCCGCCGGTGTAGCTCGTTTCGTCGATCTCCACCAGGACATGCAGATCCGGCTGCAGCGCCTTGTAGTTGTACCACTCGTCGGTGCGCTTCCACTCGGCCGGCAGGTGCGCCGTCGAGCCATCCTTCGAATCGATCACGCGCAGTGTGGCCGGCTGCGTCGCCGGATGACCGGCGAAGTACCCTCCGACCATGCGTCCATACCAATGCCACTCGTATTCCGCATCAGACGCAGCGTGAATTCCGACGTAGCCACCGCCCGCCTGAATGAATCGCTGCAGGTCCACTTCCTGCGCGCGGCCGAGGACATCGAGTGTCGGACTGAGAAAGAGCACTGCGGCGTACTGCTTCAGCGAATCTTCGGTGATCCGCGCGGCATCTTCCGTGGTGTCGACCAGGAATCCGTTGGCCGCTCCCATCGCCAGCAGTGCCTTCTTGCCAACGTCGATCGATTCGTGCCGGTATCCCGAGGTCTTCGAGAAGACGAGGATGCGCGGCGGCCCGGCGGGGGCGGCGGGGGCGGCGGGCTTGCACGCGCAAACGACAGCGAGCGCGACGGTCGCGGTCAGGAGGGAACGGAGCACGCACATGTGCAGACAGTGGGCAGAGGGGATGCGGCGGGCACGGAGCACCGAAACACCTCAAGTCTAGCGCTACGCGTCGGACTCCGCGCCAAACCATCCGGCGCGCTGCGCTGCATCGAGCCGCTCCTCGAGATAGGCCCACAACGCCGGGCACCCCGCCTCGATCTGCTCCGACACACGAGCCACCACGCGCGCATGCGTGATCCCATTCTCGCGCCAGCTCTGCCCGTTGTTGGCCAGGTTGAGCAGCACTGGCATCGCACGATCGGCGGCATTCGCAAACCGTGATTCCGCGGTCTCCTCCGCCTCGAATTCCAGCCACAGCGCCAGATAACGGGTGCGATGCGGATCAGGCAGCATCCCGAAGATTCGCGTCACCGCAGCCAGCTCCGCCGCCTTGCGCTCCTCCCAGCCACCGACGGCGTAGGCAATCGTGTCGCCGGTGTCGATCTCGCCGATGTCGTGCACCAGCAGCATCGCGATCACGTGATCGATGTTCACCGGCTCTGCCGCGTGCTGAGCCATTGACGAGGCCAGCAACGCGATCTGCCAGCTGTGTTCAGCCGAGTTTTCCTGTCGGTCGAGACCGATGGGGCGCGTCTTGCGGGTCACGCCCTTGAGTTTGTCGAGCTCGAGGACGAAGTCGATGATCTGCTGCATCCGTCAAAACATAAGCCAGCCGCTGCGACCAGTCTTCAGCCTGGGTTACGCCGCCGACGCCGGCCGCGCCACCAGCCACAACCCGGCCAGACAGAGCACAATCCCCGCTGCCCGTGCCATCGTGATCGGCTCCTTGAACGCCACCGCCCCGATCCCGAGCAGCACCACCGCCACGATCGCGTTCGCCAGCAACGGCGCGGTGCTGATGCCCCACCCCGCGCGATACACCAGCAGAAACCCGAGCTCCACGGCCACGATCCCAAACCCCACCAGAATCGTGCTGCCATCCAGTTTTTGCCATGCCGAGCCGAACGCCACGCCGCGCGCCAGGAACGGGATTGTACCGAGCGTCACCGCGAAGGCGATCAGGTAGGCAGCGAGTGTTGCAACGACCGGATTCGCGTCGCGTGGAATCGCCCGCTGGCCGAGCTGGTAGACGATGTTGCCGACGACAACGAGCGCGATGGAGACCCACATCATGATCCGGCACCGGAAGAAGGAGGCTGCGCGGCGAATAATGCTGCCTCGTGACGCCAGCCGCCACGATTGCCAGCGTGTGGCATCATGATCCAGCCACGTCTCCTCGTCATCATCGCCATCGTCGCACTGCTCGGCACGATCGCGCGCACGTGGTGGATGCATGCCGAAGCGCGTGCCATCGCGGAGTCATGGCTGCGGGAGTACAAGTACCGTGTGCTCAGGTTACGACTTGGCTGGTTTGCGTTCTTTCGCTTCACGCCAACCCTCTTCCGCAACAGCGACAGGGCCTATCTCTTTCGCGCCGTCGTCGAGGACACGCAACTCGGCGGCACCGGCATCGTCTGGTTACGGGTCTGGACCGACCGGCTCGGGTTGCTGGCACGCGAACCCGACGTCAGCTGGGAGCGCCGTCCGGTGCCGGTTGACGGCACGCCCGCATCGCCGGAAGAGCGATGGGAGCAGATCCAACGCGCGTTGCTGCGCCGCTTCGAGCGAGGCGCCAACTCCTTCGTTGCTCCACGGCGTGAATAGTCCGACGGGATGCCATTCGACGAGATGATCGAACACCTGCTCGCCATGCAGAAGCGTGGCCTCATCGCCTGCTCGATTCCCATCACGAGTCACCGGCCGGAGGCGCGCAACGACAAGATCGGGTTCGTCGAACTCACCGACGCCGGCCGTGGCTACCTCGACTCCATCCCGCAGCAGAGATGATCAGCGGTGGTCACCGTCACTCGCGCGGCACAGCCACCCAGCTACCGCCGCTCGCAGCACTTGCCACCACCGTCTCCACGAACTCCACACCATGCACTCCATCCACCACCGTCGGAAACTGCACCGCAGCATCCAGCGGTGGTGCCCCCGGTCGCCGCGCCCTGATCGCCTGCGCGATCTCGCTGTAGAGCGTGCCGAACGCTTCCAGATACCCTTCCGGATGCCCTGACGGAATGCGCGTCACGCGCGCCGCCGCTGCGCCCGCGGCACCCGTCCCGCGTGAGATGATCTGCGTCGCCTGACCGAACGGTGACCAGAACAGCTGGTTTGGATGCTCCTGCTTCCACTCCAGACCACCCTTCGAGCCGTAGACACGCAAGCGAAGATTGTTCTCGTTGCCGGGGGCCACCTGGCTCGCCCACAACGTGCCACGCGCGCCGGTTGCGTATCGGAGCAGCACCTGCGCATTGTCGTCCAACCGGCGACCCGGCACGAACGTGCTCAGCTCCGCCAGCAGCTCCGTCGCCTCGAGCCCCGTGACGAAGTGCGCCAGCTGATACGCATGTGTGCCGATGTCACCAATACACCCACCCACACCGGCCTTCGACGGATCGGTGCGCCACCCCGCCTGCTTCTGCCCATCGCTTTCGATCGGCTCCGTCAGCCAGTCCTGCGGATACTCCACCTGCACCACCCGCAGCTCGCCGAGCATGCCACTCTGCACCATCTCGCGCGCCTGCCGCACCATCGGATAGCCGGTGTAGTTGTACGTCACGGCGAACAGCAGATTACGCTCTGCGGCCAGGGACTGCAGGCGTCGTGCATCCGCCGATGTCGTCGCCAGCGGCTTGTCGCAGATGACGTGAATGCCGGCGGTGAGGAACCGCTCCGCCACCGGCGCATGCATGTGGTTGGGCGTCACGATCGCAACCACCTCGATGCCGTCAGGACGCATCGACTCGAAGCGCACCATGTCGTTGAAGTCGCCGTAGCTCCGATCGTCGTCGAGCCCCAGGGCGCGCCCCGACCGCTGCGCCTTATCGGCGGTGGACGCCAGCGCGCCGGCCACCAGCTCGAACTGGTCATCCATGCGCAACGCGAATCGATGCACGCCACCGATGAAAGCGCCCTCGCCACCGCCCACCATGCCCAATCGGATACGACGTGCATCCGACGGCGTTGCTGCATCCTTCGCTTCTATCGCCACGCGACTGTTCTCCCGATCGCCCGTGATGGTGTCGTGGTTGACCGGCTCAGAGGCCGAGCATCCGCTTGATCTGCTTCGCGTCCGTCTTCGCGCCGGCGAAGTCATCGAACGCCTTTTCGGTCACACGAATGATGTGATCGCGGATGAACGGCGCGCCTTCCGCGGCGCCCTGTTCGGGGTGCTTGAGGCAGCACTCCCACTCCAGCACGGCCCAGTGGTCGTAGTCGTACTGCGCCAGTTTCGAGAAGATGGCCTTGAAGTCCACCTGGCCGTCGCCAAGGGAACGGAAGCGCCCCGCACGCTGCAGCCACGGCTGATAGCCGGAGTACACACCCTGCCTGCCATTCGGCCGGAACTCCGCATCCTTCACATGGAAGGAGGTGATCCGTTCGTGGTAGATGTCGATGAACTCGAGATAGTCCAGTTGCTGCAGCAGGAAGTGCGACGGATCGTAGTTGATGTTGCACCGCGGATGGTTGTGCACCCGCTCGAGGAACATCTCGAAGGTCACACCATCGAACAGGTCTTCGCCCGGGTGCAGTTCGAACGCGACATCACAACCCGCGTCGTCGTAGGCATCGAGAATCGGGCGCCAGCGCCGCGCCAGTTCGTCGAACGCCGCCTCGATCAGGCCGGCCGGGCGCTGCGGCCACGGATAGAGATAGGGCCACACCAGCGCGCCCGGAAAACTCACACTCGACGTCAGGCCGAGATTCTTCGACGCCTTGGCACCCCATAACATCTGCTGCACCGCCCACTTCTGCCGCGCCTTCGGGTTGCCCTTCACCGTGTCCGGCGCAAAGGCATCGAACGCTTCATCGTACACCGGATGGACGGCCACCAGCTGACCCTGCAAGTGCGTGGCCAGCTCGGTGATCTCGACGCCATTTGCCCGCGCCACGCCGGCGATCTCATCGCAGTACGTCTTGGATGAAGCGGCCTTCTTCAGATCGAACAGCTTGGTATCCCATGTCGGGATCTGCACGCCCTTGAAGCCCAGCCCGCCGGCCCACTTCGTAATCGCGTCCCACGAGTTGAAGGGCGCCGTATCACCGGAGAACTGCGCGAGGAAGATGCCGGGGCCCTTGACCGTTGCTGGCATGATGCAATCTCAGAGATAGGTGTTGAGCAGGTTCTCGAGCGCTTCCTGACGTCCCGACACCGGCTGTGGTTCGATGCCCTTCTTCTCGACACGGGCAGCCAGATCGGCCAGACTGCGGCGCCCCTTCAGGATCGCCTTGCCTTCGGTGCCTTCCCAGCCGGAATATCGCGCTACCACACGATCCGACAAGACACCATCCGCCATCAGTCTCTCGGCGATCAGCAACGCACGTGCGCACAGGTCCATTGCGCCGGCGTGGGCAATGATCAGGTCATCGGGCTCGATCGATTGACGACGCAGTTTGGCATCGAAGTTGATTCCGCCGGTCGAGAACCCACCGCCACGCATGATCTCGTACATCGCCAGCACCACCTGCTGCAGGTTGTTCGGAAATTGATCCGTATCCCAACCCAGCAACTCGTCACCCCGGTTCATGTCGATCGAACCAAAGATGCCGAGCGCATTGGCCAGCGCGATTTCGTGTTCGAAGGAATGACCGGCCAGAATCGCGTGATTCTGCTCGATGTTGACCTTGACCTCACCTTCCAGCCCATGCGCCTGCAGGAACGCAAACACACTCGCCACATCGAAGTCGTACTGGTGCTTGGTGGGTTCACACGGCTTCGGCTCGATCAGGATGGTGCCCTTGAAGCCGATCGCATGCTTGTGTTCCACCACCAGCTGAAGGAACCGCCCCAGTTGCGCCCATTCGCGCTTGAGGTCCGTGTTGAGCAGGGTGTCGTACCCTTCACGGCCGCCCCAGAGCACATAGTTCGCGCCGCCCAGTTCGTGCGTGAGCTCGAGTGCCGTCTTCACCTGCGCCGCCGCATACGCAAAGACGTCGGGATCAGGGTTGGTGGCAGCGCCCGCCATGTAGCGGCGGTTCGAGAACAGGTTCGCCGTGCCCCACAGCAGCTTGACCCCCGTCTCGTCGATCTTGCGCGCCAGATGATCGCCGATGAGGCGCAGGTTCGCGTTCGACTCGCGCAGCGTGGCCCCTTCCGGCGCCACATCGCGATCGTGAAAAGTGAAGAACGGCACACCCAGCAACCGGAACAGCTCGAAACCGACATCGACCTTGTCGTGCGCCTGCTGCATCGGGTTGCCGCCGGGCGTGTGCCAGGGCCGCATGAACGTCTCGCTGCCGAACGGATCACCGCCGGGCCATACGAGTGTGTGCCACCAGCAGACGGCAAAGCGCAGCTGATCTTCCATGCGCTTGCCCAGCACCGTGCGATCAGGATCGTACCATCGGTATCCGTATGGCCGTTTCGCGGACGGTTTGAACTTCGGGCCTTCGTGACGCAGCGGTTCTGCGATGCTGAACCAGCGGGCGTCGCTGGCAGCCGGCTTGGAGCGCGTGAAGATCGACATGGATCAGGGTACCGGAGTCATTTCGTGGAAGTTCGAAAAGCCTGTGACAACGGATACAACGATTGCCACCGTGCATGACGGTCGTGATGCCGCGCCACCGAATCCGCACCGGGCGTATAGGTCTCGAGCCGCTCGGGCCTGGTGGCGATCGCGGTGACTGTCGCTTCGCCACCACCCGAGACCGCCATGGCAGCGAGACGCGCCGCGCCCATTGCACACCCGATCTCGCTTTGTGTCACGCGGTGCAGCGGCATCGCGAGCACATCAGCCATCATCTGGCACCACAACGCCGATCGTGCACCGCCGCCGAGCAGATCCGCTTCCTGAATGATGGTGCCGCCTCCCGCCAGCGCCAGCTGCGCATCACGCATGGCATACGCGACACCCTCGAGCACGGCCAGTGTCATGTCAGCGCGCGTGTGTGCGGCATCAAGTCCGGCGAAACCACCGCGGATGGCCGTGTCGTTGTGCGGCGTCCGTTCACCGCTCAGATACGGCGCGAAGAACACATCAGTGGTCTGCCCCGCACGAAGCTCCGACAGCAACTCGGCCTCCGTCTGACCAGCGACACCCGCCCACCAGCTGAGCGCTGACGCGGCACTGAGCAGCACACCCATCTGGTGCCAACGGTCTGGAATGGCATGGCAGAACGCATGAACGGCGCCCGCCGTGTTCGCGGCGAACGCTCCCGTGGTGCACCACAGCACGCCTGATGTGCCGAGTGAGACGAAGGCGTCGCCGGGCGACACTGCGCCAACAGCCACGGCGCCGGCAGCGTTGTCGCCAGCCCCACCGGCGATCATCGGTGCACGCGCCATGCCCCAGCGCTGCGTCAACACACTGCTCAACTGCCCGGCAGGCGCGCTCCCTTCGACCAGTCGGGGCATCTGCGACGTCGTCAGGCCCGTTGCCGACAACGCGTCATCGCTCCACTGTCGCGCACCCACATCGAGCCACAACGTTCCCGACGCGTCGGACATCTCTTCGATCAGCTCACCGCAGAGGCGCCAGCGCACATATGCCTTCGGCAGCAGTACCGTTGCCACACGGGCAAAAATGTCTGGCTCGTGCCGGCGCACCCAGAGCAGCTTCGGCGCCGTAAAGCCTGGCATCGCCAGGTTGCCCGTCACAGCCCGTGAGTCCGGCCACGCCGCTTCGAGCTCCTCGCACTCTCGCGCACTGCGACCATCATTCCACAGCATGCACGGCCGCAGCACCGTCCCGGCCGCATCGAGCAGCGTGGCTCCGTGCATCTGACCCGAGAGTCCGATCGCGGTGCACGCTGACAGCGAGTCGCCATGCGATGCCTTGAGTGCATCAACGCAGCTCAGTACCGCCGCCCACCAGGCGTCAGGCGCCTGTTCGCTCCACTGCGCGTGCGGCCGCTCCACCGTGAGCGGCGCGCTGCCCGTGCCGAGGACCTGATCGCGGCCGGACGCACCGATCTCCACGAGCACCGCCTTCACCCCCGATGTGCCGATATCGATGCCGAGGGTGATCATGCGCGCCCGGAATGGTCAGTGTGAGACAGCAACGGATGGGCGACGATCACCCGCCCCGCAAACGTCGCGCCCACTCGTATACGCCGACGTACTGCTCCGCGACATGCGTCCACGAGTTGTCCTGACGCATCCCACGCTCGCGCAGCAGCGCCCAGCTCTCGGGATCGGCGTACGCGACCAGGGCGCGCTCGATTGACTCGATGAAGTGCCGGGCGTCGAACGGGTGAAAGACGAAACCATTGCCCGACCACCCTTCGCGCACGGTGTCGTTCAACCCGCCCGTGGCGCGCACGATCGGCACACTGCCGTAGCGCAGCGCAATCATCTGTCCCAGGCCACACGGTTCGAACCGCGATGGCATCAGGAACCCGTCGCTGCCGGCATAGATGCGCTGCGCCAGCCCGGCATCAAATCCCAATCGCACCGTGATGCGACCCGGATGCGCCGCCGCATGCCGCAGCATGATGTCCTGCAGGTACGGTTGCCCGGAGCCAAGCATCACGAGCTGCGCCGTGGTTTGCAGCATCAGCCACGGAATCGCGGCGTCGAGCAGGTCAAATCCCTTCTGCTCCACCAGCCGCGACACAATGCCGAGCAGTGGCGGATCGGCGGATACCTCGAGCCCCATTTCCTTCTGCAGCGCCGCCTTGCACGTCCGCTTGCCGGTCAGGTCGTCCGCGCTGTAGTTCGCCACCAGATGTCGATCCGTCGCCGGATCGAACTCGACGCTGTCAATCCCGTTGAGAATGCCCGTGACCCGATCACGTCGCGAGCGCAGCACGCCATCGAGGCGCTCGCCGTACTCCCCGGTCATGATCTCCTGCGCGTACGTCGGGCTGACAGTGCTGACCACATCACTGTAGACGATCCCACGTGCCATGAAGTTGAACTGACCACCGATGCCGGCGCCCAGACCGTTCTCGATCAGGCCACGTTCGCTCAGCCCTGCCTGATTCACGACCTCCGGTCGCGTGGCACCCTGGTAGGCCAGGTTGTGAATGGTGTAGACCGTGGCGATGTGGCCGAAGGTGTATTCGTAGAACGTCCGCAGGTAGTTCGACACCAGCGCTGCGTGCCAGTCGTGCGTGTGCACGACGTCTGGCTGCCACGACATGACCTCGCGCAGGTGCTGCATCAACGCCAAAGCACCACGCGCGAACAGTATGAAACGACGATCGTCATCACGATCGCCATAGATGCTGTCCCGCTCGAAGGCGGCGGGGATATCCAGCAGGTAGGTCGGCACCAAACTGTCGACCACGCGCCAGATCCGCAGCTCCTCGGCGCGCTCACCCAAGGGCAGGAAGGCGGCCGCGATCGGCCCCTCAACCTTGACACCCTTTTCTCGCAGCTGCCGATAGTACGGGAGCACGAGCCGAACGTCGTGACCGGCATCGCGCAGGGCAGCCGGCAGCGCCCCCGCCACATCCGCCAGGCCGCCAGTCTTGATCAGTGGGGCCGCCTCGGCGGCAACAAACAGGACGTTCATGCGGCGGGCGTCGTGGAAGGGTGGCGCAGGGGTTCTCCAAGCGGGTGCGGAGGTCCGCCCGCGCAAATCTACCGCGAGAACTGCCATTGGCACGGGCGGCATCGGCTCAGCCCCGATCGAGGCGGGAGCCCTACCGCCAACCGGTACCGGCGGCCAATATCACGGTCCAAGGGCGCCGTTGATTCGACGCCACCCCCATCCCGATTCACGACCGACCCTGCCATGACGCCTGCCTCTCGCTCCGGTACCATCGCCCGTACCGCCATGGCCTACGTGCTCGCCGGCGGTCGCGGGTCGCGACTCTACGAACTCACCGACCGACGCGCCAAACCTGCCGTGTATTTCGGAGGCAAGACGCGCATCATCGACTTTGCGTTGTCCAACGCACTCAATTCCGGCATCCGCCGCATCGGCGTGGCGACGCAATACAAGGCGCACAGCCTGATCCGCCACCTGCAGCGGGGCTGGAACTTCCTGCGCCCCGAGCGCAACGAGAGCTTCGACATCCTCCCCGCCAGCCAGCGTGTGTCGGAAACGCAGTGGTACGACGGCACCGCCGACGCGGTCTTTCAGAACATCGACATCATCGAGGCCTACGGCCCCGAGTACATGGTGATCCTGGCCGGTGATCACATCTACAAGATGGACTACGAGATGATGCTGCAGCAGCACGTGGACCAGGACGCGGATGTCACGATCGGCTGCCTGGAAGTGCCGCGCATGGAAGCAACTGGCTTCGGCGTGATGCACGTCGACGTCACTGACCGGATCGTGACATTCCTCGAGAAGCCCGCCGATCCACCGGGCATTCCCGGGAATCCGAACATGGCGCTCGCCAGCATGGGCATCTATGTCTTCAAGACAGAATTCCTGTTCGAGCTCCTGCGTCGTGACGCGGCCGAACCCGGGTCGAGCCGCGATTTCGGCAAGGATATCATTCCGTACGTTGTTGCCAATGGGAAGGCGGTGGCCCACCGCTTCAGCACGTCGTGTGTGAAGTCGGAGACGGAGAGCGAGGCCTACTGGCGTGACGCCGGCACGGTGGATTCCTACTGGGAGGCCAACATCGACCTCACGTCAGTGGTGCCGTCGCTCGACCTGTACGAGCACAACTGGCCGATCTGGACCTACAGCGAGCTCACGGCGCCGGCCAAGTTCGTGCACAACGAGGATGGACGCCGCGGCCTGGCATTGAACTCACTGGTATCGGGCGGATGCATCGTCTCCGGTGCGCGCATCCACAAATCGCTGCTCTGCACCGGTGTGAAGATCCACAGCTACGCCTATCTCGATGGGGCGGTGGTGCAGCCGTATGTCGACATCGGCCGGTCGGCGCGACTGAGCAACGTGGTCATCGATCGCGGCGTGGTGATTCCACCGGGGCTGGTGGTGGGTGAGGATCCGGCGCTCGACGCGAAGCGGTTCCGGCGGAGTGAGAAGGGGATCTGTCTCATCACGCAGCCGATGATCGACAAGTTGTACGCGTAGGGCGGCGGGGGTGCGCCCGGCGCCGTGATTCCTGCCGGTACTCCGTGTAGATTTCCCACATGGCGAACCGGCAGCGCCCCACCGAGATGGCGGCCTCATTCCCAATCCGAGTCTTCCCGCTGGGAAGCGAACCCGGCGACGATCTTTCGCCGGCGTCGACGGCCGAAGAGCGTGTGGCAATGGTCGCCATCCTGAGCGCCCGGATGTGGGAGCTGACCGGCCTGAAGCACCCGCATTACAGCCGATCGACCATTCCGGTGCGCGTGGTGTCGCGATCGTGAACGACGACTGGTTCGCAATGCTGAGCGCACTGCTCGATGCCGATGCACGTTTCGTCGTCGTCGGCGCGCACGCGCTGGCCGTGCACGGTGTGCCTCGTGGTACACAGGATCTCGACATCCTCGTGGAGCCGACTCCAGAGAATGCCGAGCGTGTCTGGCGCGCGCTCGGGGCGTTTGGTGCACCGATGACCGCACTTGGCATTTCCCGCGCCGACTTCATCAATCCGGATATGGTGGTCCAGTTCGGCCTACCCCCCAATCGTATCGATTTTCTGACATCGATCAGCGGCGTAAATGACTTCCAGGCGGTCTGGGCAGGACGCGTGATGCACGAGCTGCGAGGACGGTCGGTACCATTCATCGGCCGCGCGGAACTCCTCGCCAACAAGCGGGCCTCAGGCCGCCGAAAGGATCTTGCTGACGTCGAGGCGCTTGGCGAAGACCCCGACGCCTGATCGGAAATCAGCGCGCAGTCTCGGGAGCCTGTGCCGGATCGCTCGCCGACGACTCACCCATCCCCACACTGTTCGCACCAAACGCCCGCCCCACGGCCCGCATCTCCGTCTCCGCATCCTGCAGCATCGGCGCCATCTTCGGCTGCATCAACCGCTGCAGAAACCCACTGTTCAGCAGCTGCCGCAGCGCCGACGCAACACCCAGCGAGCCGGGCACGAACACTGTCCGCGCACGCGTCTCGCACGCCCGCACGAAAGCGTCGACACAGGCAGCTAGCGGCGTGACCACACCAAACGGCCCCGGCAACTGCGACAGCGTGCGCCGGAAGCTCGACAGATCCTGCTGCACGTCACGAACCATGTCGGTGTCCACCCACGACATGTGGGCACTGCCAACGTCCACACCGTGCGCCAGCATCTCGATGCGCAGCACGTTCGCCAGCTGTTCCACCGCCGCCTTGGATGCCGCGTACGCCGACATGCCCGGCAGCGCCGTGAACGCCGCGGCCGATGACACGATCAGCACATAGCCCTTGGCGGTGATGATGTGCGGCAGCGCCGCCTTGATCGTCCGCATGGTGCCGATCACGTTGACATCGATCACCCGCGCCATCGCTTCGACGTCAACCATCGCGACCGTGCCCATGTTGGCGATGCCGGCGTTGGTGATCACGACATCCAACCGACCAAAGTGCTGTACCGCCGCGCCCACCGCTGTGTCGAGCGCCACCTGATCCGTCACGTCGGCGGAATACCAGGCCGCCGCGGGCCCGAGTTCTCCCGACAGCCGCACCAATCGCTCGGCCTCAAGCCCCACCAGTGCGACGCGCGCACCCTTCGCCACCAGTCGCCGCGCCACGGCTTCGCCGATCCCGCGCGCGGGGCCCGTAATCAGGACCACCTTGTCACGCATCAGACGCTCCCCCGCATTCGAGACCACGGACACCACTGCGCCCGCTGCGGCGACCGTCCTGCACACCACACGGCGCACCACACTCCGCGCCACAGTGAAACGCACAGCAGATGCCGCGCCGCACGCCGCTCATCAGCCGATCTTCCGATGCAGACGTTGCGCACATGTCATCCACCGAGCACGACGTCGCACTCCGGCAACGACTCCAGAAAACCCGAGCCGAACGCACTGGATGGCGTGTGATATCCAGCCGTTGGCGCAGCAGTCAGTACCCGATGTGCGCTCTCGACCGCCGAGATCGCCGTCAGCCGATACCCTTCCGGCGTCACTGCCGTCCCCTCCAGCGTTCGCCCATCGGCGTGCGTCACCCGTCCCCACACCTGCATCTGCGCTGCGGCGCGCACGGCGGCACTCGGTCCGTCCACGCGCGCATCGATCTGCGATTCGACGAACCGCCGGATGACCGGAACACCAAGCAACGGACTCACCATGCGCATCACACCCATCGACCGCACTGCGTTCTGCGGCATGGCGAGATAGGTGTGAATGTTGGGGATCTTTGTCGACCAGTGCGCCGTCGACACATCGCCCCACGGAATCGTCACCGCGAACCGCGGCTTGTCCCGGAACGGAATCCGCTGCGTCTTCCAGCCCGCGGGCACTCGGGTGATGCGACCATCCTTCCGGATCGCGCCGCCTTCGCCTGATCCCAGCACCATCGTCTTGAGTGTGCCGCGACTGAATCCGCCGCCACCGGCAAACGCCAGCTCGAGCAGCTCCGCGCCGGGCAGGCGTTCCGACAGTCGCGCCGCCAGGCAATCGGTCGGCACCACATCGAAGCCCACGCCAGGCATCACCACGACGCCGGCAGCCGTCGCCGCCGCGTGCTGCGCGCGACACGCCTCGAACACCACGATCTCTCCGGTGATGTCCAGATAGTGCACCCGGGATGCCATACAAGCGCGGAGCATCGGAGCGCTGGTGCGAAAGAAAGGTCCGGCCGCATGCAGGACGACCTGCACACCGGCCAGCGCGCGCTGCATCGCGGCGGCGTCATCCAGCGCAGCGACCCGCGCCTCGAGACCGTGTGCGCTGACAAACGGTGCCAGCGGTTCCGCGCGGCGACCCGCGACGATCGGACGAATCCCGCGACGCAGGCACTCCTCGACGATCAGTTGGCCGGTATAGCCGTTGGCACCGTATATGAGCAGCACGTGCAGGTCTCCGGTGGCAGGCGCAGTGCATCGAGCGGATACGGACAGCTCCGCGCTGCGAGCAAACTACCGCGTGGCCTGCTCAGAGTCCCATGAACTCCGAGAACTGCGCCAACTCCGCGTCGAGCGCATTCCGGAACGCAGGTTCGGTTGGTGCCTGCCCGGCCACAAAACCCAGCTCCGGCTCCAGCAGGCCATCGCGCACCGACAGGTTCGCCCATCCAATCACCTGATCCCGCCACGCCAGTGGCAGCGAGTAGTAGCCGCGGATGCGCTTGGGCGCCGGCGTGTACGCCTCAAAGCGATAGGCCCACCCATTGAACAGTTCGAACCGGGACCGGTCCCATACGAAGGGATCGAACGGTGCCAGCAGGCGGACGGTGTCGCGCGGCGTCACGCGGCGCACGGTCATCGTCTCGCCATCGGGCCAGAACCAGTCGAGACCGTCCACCTTCGCGTGCGGCAACCGAGCTTTCGCCCGCGCTACGGCGGCCGATCGCGCATTCGTCCACTGCGGTGCACCGTAGCGCAGGCGCTGCACCAGCCCGCTCAACATCGCGCCAGTCAGCGGTGCATACTTGGCCACGATCACATCCACCAGTGCATCCATCGCCGCCACACTGTCATCGGGTGCCGGAGTCTGCGGCCGAGCCGCGTAGAGCCGCGTGCCCCCTTCGCGCCGCGCGACGCGTACAAGACCACGATAGTGCATGGCGTCGAGCACCTGCGTGGTGACGTTCGACTGTCCGCCAAACCAGTTCAGTGCCTTGCCGTGCGCAAACTCGACATCCACATCCCGCGGGTGCACCACGCCACACTCCTGCACGAATGCCAGGATCTTCTCCGCCCGCTTCCGTTCGGCCGCAGACCACTTCGTGCGCGGCGTGCGCGGATGCAGCAGCGCATGCAGGTCGCGGGTGACGAATCCGTAGTTCACGAAGAAATCCTCTTCGATACCGAGGCGGGCGTAGCGCCGTTCGAGGTCACCGACCCGGTATCGTGTCACACGATGACGCAGCGTGAGGTCCTGTGCGCGAGCGGGAGCGCGAATCGGGTCGGCCTGCACGAATCCCAGCCGGGCAATGGCGCGGCCGAGGGTGGTGGGTGCGGGAAACTGTCGGCGGAGCGCGAACTGCCGGAGTCGATCGATATCGAGTGGCATGGTATGCCGAAGCTCGGGGGAGGAGGGCAGGCGGGCAAGACCAGTGACCTTGCCACTATCCGACGTGCGGAACCAACCACATCGCCGGACTGGTACTATTCTTTACAGACTTGCAGCCGGTCCCTCTGACGCGAGATGTCTCCCAAGCCCGCTCCACCACGATGAGCTGCTCCGCGCGCATCACATCACTGGCCGTCGGCGCCGCGCTGCTCCTCACCGCGGCGATGCCGGCCACGGCGCAGTTGCGCCCGGTACGCCC
>JANNVN010000056.1:0-3471 GCA_031414435.1 Gemmatimonadaceae bacterium | reverse complement strand
AGACCCGTCGTTCCCGGCGGCATGCCCATCCACTCGCGCAACCAGTCGAGCGCATTCGCCTCGAGTTGCACCAGGGCCGGCGCCGCCTGCCAGATGCCGGTGTAGCGATTGGTCGTATCGGCGATGAAGTCGGCCAGTGCTGCCGTGTACAATCCCCCGCCCGGGATGTACGCCAGATACCCGGGCGACGGCGTCGTGAACGATTGCGGGATGTAGGTCGTGAACAGATCGTCGAGCAGGACCGTCAGCGATGTCCCCGCCGCGGGCGCCGACTCGCGCATGCGCAGGCACAGTGCCTCGGCGTCATGCACTCCATACAGCGGCTGCTCGGCGATTGTGGCAATGTGGTTCACGCAGCGCGAGACGACCTGGTCGGCCATCGCACGCATGTCGTCCACAGTGAATTCGAGATCGAGAATACCGGCTCCCGGCCAGGGTACGCCGCCCGCGATCGGCGGACGGCCCCTGAATATCGCCGAGGTGCAGCGCGGCGCGAAGTCGCGGCGGGCGCACCACCGCAGCCCTCAGCGCGCCTGAGCCACACTCCGCCGCGCGTGCTGGAGCGCGACGTCGAGCGCCGACGCAGCGTCCGTGGCAATGGTGGGCGTCACACCCACCTGCTCCCACTCGGCACCGGTCACCGGATCGGACACCCGCGTGAACGACACCGAGAACCGGAAGCCATACCCGACATCGATGATCTGATTCATGTGCCCGGCACCCGCCGTGCGCTCACCGACGATCGTTGCGCGGCCCTTGTTGCGCAGCACGAACGCGAATTCCTCCGCCGCCGACGCCGAGCGGCTGCTGGTGAGAATGTAAAGCGGCACGGCTGTCCGCCGTGGGCCAGTGACGTTGGCGACGGTGGTCAGGATCGTGTCGCTGCCGTCGGTGCGGTCGCGCACACGAATGGTCGGCGTCGGCGTCGCGGGCAGGAAGTGGCTGAATAGCATGTGACTCATTTCGCCGCTCCCGCCGCCGTTGCGCCGGACGTCGATGATGATCGCATCCGTGCGTTCCAGCAGCCGTAGCGCATCACCGATTGCCGCATCAACTCCCGGCCCAGCGTCGAAGCCAGCAACCTCGAGGTAGCCGATGTTGCCGTCGAGCACCTCGACCTTGCGGAGCCCGAAGTTGCGTCGGGCCGAACTGGCGGGATCGGGGGGGCCCTGCATCACGACCATGCGCGGCTCTGCTCCGCCGCCAGCCATCGGCGCCGGCGGACCACCAGGCACCATCATCGGCACTCCGGCCGGAGCGGCACCACCGGGTGGCGGCCCCTGCATCATGACGATCTGCGGCCCGCCGCCCGGATCACCCTGCGTTGGCGCACCCTGCTGCGGACGCGGCGGGATCAGAACAAGGTGCTTGTCGCGGTTCAGCGAGCGCAGATCGCCCGTGACCGCGCTGGCGAAGCTGGTCGCGACCGTCAGTGTGTCATAGGTACGCGCAGTCTGCCGCGCCGAGAGATGTGCGGCGATCATCCGTCCGGTGTCAGCGTCGACGTAGGTGCTGCGAAGCAGCTTCCGAACGGAGTCGAGCACCGCTGCGCGGGCCTGTGCGGAGAGCCCTGCCGGCGTCGGCGCGGGCTGCGCGACGGCAGGAGTGGCGGTCGCCAGCATTCCGACGAGGGCGAGGAGTGAATGGCGGGATGTGAAAGGCATGGTCAGGCTCCAGATGGACGGGACTCGGCGCGAGGCACCCCACCGTCGGGGGTCCTATAATGTATACCTTTTTATCGCGATAAGGTTTCACAGAACCCTGACCAGACCGGTCTTCCCTTAAGATAGCATGATTCTCTAGCCAACCTATTGTATACTTTACGGATGACAAAGCAGCCCGCAGGGGCCTCGATGCCGTTCTCCGTGCCTGAGGGAGACGCCTATGCTCAGCTCCTGCAGCTGGTCGTGCGAGGCGACCTCGCCCCGGGCACCAAGCTGACCGAACCGGCGCTGGCGCTGCGGCTGGGACTCAGTCGCACCCCGGTGCGCGAAGCGATGCAACGCCTGCAGCTGGAAGGGCTCCTCGTGCCGGCCGGTGGGGGGGAGCGCCCGCGGGTGGCCGTCGCACCGTTGGACATCGATGAGGCGCGCGCGGTCTACCAGACCACCGGGCTGCTCGAAGGGGCAGGCGCACGCGCCGTCTCCGAGTGGCCGGTGCTCCTCCGCCGTACACTCGCCACGGCGCTGCGGCTGGCCGATCAGGAGTTTCGCGACGTCGCGCGCGCGAAAGCGCCTGATCCGGCGCTGCTCTTCGCAAGACACCACGCATTCCATCAACGGATCGTCGATGAGACGGCAACCTCAGTCTCCCGCGCGCTGTTGCACTCGCTCGGCCCGCGTCTCGCGCGCTACGAGTGGTTTCACGGGCCCCTGCTGCAGCTGGCCGGCCTGCCCTTCGCGCCGACCTACGACGAACATCAGGCGATCGTGGTCGCGGTGCGCAGCGGCTCAGCGGACGATGTGGAGCGCGCCATCCGTGCGAACTGGACGAATGCAGCCGAACGACTGGCGGAAGCGATCACGCGAGCACGGGCGGCGATCGGGGGTGGCTGAACCACGACGCCCGTCGCCGCTCGTTTGACCACGCCCAACCGCTGCATCGCGCAACCCCTGCAGCCTTTGCTCAGCAGTAGTCACGAGGCGACTCTCACGGAAACGGCCGCGGACGCGGCTGCGGCCAGGGCCACGGATTGGTCGCGCTGCGACCGGCCAAGCCGCGAACCGCGGCTTCACGGACTTCCGCATCGCTCGATTCGAGCAACTCGGTCAGCGTCGCCTCTGACCGTTCACCAGTCTGAATCAGCGCACGCAGCTGTGCCTTACGCGCCTTCGGGTTCTTCTCACGCTTGATCGCCGTTCGCAGCGCGGGCAACGCCGCCGGATCGCGGATTTCGCCGAGTGCCCACGCGGCCTTGACCCGGATCTCGTCATCCACGTCGCCCACCGCCGCAATCAACCCTTCCGGCGCCGAACGGGTGTTCACGTTGCCCAGCGCCCACGCCGCCGTGCCGCGCACACGTGGGTCCGCATCACGCGCCAACACGTCGCCGAGGACCGCCGCGGCCTCGCGGTCACCGATCTCGCCGAGCGCCCAGACGGCCGACTCCCGCACCCGCGCATCGCTGTCACGTTGCGCCGCGACCTTCAGCCCATCCGCCCCCGACGTCTCACTGATTTCGCCGAGCGCCCACGCACACATTTCGCGGACGCGCGCTTCGCTGTCCTTGCCGAGCGCCTCGGCCAGGTCGCGCACTGCGGACTCCGCATCGAGGTTGCCCAGCGCCCAAGCCGCCGTGCGACGAACCGAGGCACTCGGATCACTGCGCAACACGCGCAGCAACGCAGGAATGGCGCTGGTCGAGTCGAGCCTGCCGACAGCGCCGGTGGCGGCGAATCGTACACTCGAGTCACTGTCGGTCATCGCGCCGATGAGCCCACGCAGAGATGCACCATCTTCGATGCGCGAGAG
>JANNVN010000055.1:0-7707 GCA_031414435.1 Gemmatimonadaceae bacterium | reverse complement strand
CTCGTCGCTCATCATGATCTGCCTGCCCTTTGCGGCACTCGAAGAGTACTTCACCAGCGCCGATACGCGCCGGGTCTCGAGTACGGCCAAGAGCAAGGAAGAACTGCTGACGCAACGGAGGCAGACCGAACGCTCCCTGCGCCAGACGAGTGTTCCGGTGGCGGCGCGGCTGCCGGAGTTCCGGCTCACCATGAAGGATCTGGCCCAACTTGCACCTGGCTCGGTGATCAACACTGGCCTGAGCGCAAACTCCCTGCTGAATGTCACCGTTTCGGGACAACCCAGGTTGGTGGCCAGCGCTGGCCGGAGCGGCGGCAAGCTCGCTGTTCGTATCACCGACGGGCGTATCGCCGCCAATCACATCATCGGTACTCTCACGCCTGCAGGACAGGACACGCCATGAATCAGGACGAAATTGCAGCACTGATCGCTGCCAAGAACGCCGGGCTTCCACTGCAGGATGCCGGCACCGAAACCGGCGCCGACGAGTTGGCCGGTGACTTCTCGGAGCTCGACGCGACGATCGGCGCGAGTGCTGAGGTGCCGATCGGGATGCTGATGGATCTCACCCTGCCGGTTGCGATCGAGCTCGGACGGACGACCATGTCGGTGCAGGAGATCCTGCAGCTCGGACGGGGCTCGGTAGTGCAGCTGGAGCGCCTTGCCGGTGAACCCATCGACATCTATGTCGGTGAGCGACGATTTGCCGAAGGCGAAGTGGTCGTGCTCGGCGAAAACTTCGGAGTGCGCGTGACACGGATCGTGAGTCGCGCCTCCGGGGCGGAGCTCGTCGGATGACCGGTGCGGGCTACGCCGGCATGATCGGGACGCTGGCGTTCGTACTCGGTCTCGTCCTGCTGGTGGCGAAGCTTGCACGGCGATTCCTGCCCGGCGCCGTCCAATCGGACGGTGCCGATGCCTTCACTGTCGTACAGCGGATTGCACTTGGCCAGCGCCAGGGCATAGCGATTGTCCAGCGCGGCGATCTGCTGATCGGCGTCAGCGTTGGCGATGGTGGTGTGCGCACACTCTTCACGCTGCCAACCGCACTCACTGCAGACGGTACTGCCGTCGCGACGGAGTCTGCCAATCCGCACCGCGAGCAGCACGCCGACCTCACTGCCACCGGAACGCTGCGCTTCCCAGGGATCGCGGCGGCACCGACGGCAGACGGACCCCACGATCTTGCGATCGGATCCAGCTTCCGACAGGTGCTCGGTGATGCGATCCGTGGTTCGGTGCGTCGCGGTCTGCTCATAGCGCTTGCGACGCTTGGATCGACATCCCTGTTTGCGCAGGCGGCAGCGACGGCACGCCCGGTGCCGCCGCCGACCGCCGCAACACCCGCGCGCCCAGGCGCGGCAGCCGCGGCGCCTGCCGCGACCGGTGGACTGCGCACGCTGCCCGCACCGGCGCCGCAACCAGGTCCACGCGACCTGCCGCAACGACTCGACCCGCAGGTCACGGCACCACGTCCGTCAAAACCCGCGGCAACCGGCGCGCGCGGCGGCGGTGAAGCGACCATCACACCGTTGCTGCCCGCCTCGCAAGCCCGTGATATCGCGGCACTGCGACAGCGCGCCAACGGAAACGCGCCACTGACATCAGCCGAAGCGCAGCGAATCTCAGGGCGGGCCGACAGCATGATCGCGAAGCTGGCGCCACAGATGGAGCTGAAAATGGGCGGCGGTGTTGCCGGCGAAGGACTCCGCATGAGTGGCACCGTCGGTGTCGTGATCATGATGGGCCTGCTGTCGATGCTGCCGATCCTGCTGCTCATGATGACAGGATTCACGCGCATTCTGATCGTCCTGCACTTCCTCAAACAGGCGCTTGGCACGCAATCGGCCCCGCCAGGGCAATTGCTCGCCGCGATGGCCCTGCTCCTCAGCGGATTCGTGATGGGGCCGACGCTCAAGGATGTCAATCGCACCGCGCTCGAGCCGTGGATGGACGGAAAGATCGAGCAGGTGGAGATGATGTCACGTGCCGTGGTGCCGTTCAAGGCGTTCATGCTGCGGCAGGTGCGCGATCAGGATCTGCAGACCTTCGTCGATCTGGCCGAAGTCGCACAGCCGGAGTCTCGCGAGGCCGTCCCGCTCACCATCCTGATGAGTGCCTTCGTCACCAGTGAATTGCGAACCGCATTTCAGATCGGATTCGCGCTCTTCCTGCCATTCATTGTGATCGACGTCGTTGTCGGATCCGTCCTCATGAGCATGGGCATGGTCATGCTGCCACCGGCCATGATCTCGCTGCCCTTCAAACTGCTGCTGTTCGTTTTGGTTGACGGGTGGGGGCTGGTGGTGACCGGCCTTGTGCAGAGCTTCCGGTGACGTTGGCGGGATCCGATGGGATACCTGACCTTCTGACGAATGCCGGTGCGGCGACCTTCATCCTGCTCGCCGCACGGATCGGTGGATTGATTCTGATCGCGCCGGTCTTCTCATCGAAGGCCGTACCGGTGAAGCTGCGCACGGCGGTGATGATCATCTTCACGCTGGTACTGGTGCCGGTGGCCCGCGCACACGCACAGACGCAGCCGATGCTGACGCCCCTGACGGTGCTCAGTGAAACGATCATCGGGTTTGGACTGGGCCTTGGGACTGCGATCGTCCTCGGCGCCGCTTCTGCCGGTGGCGACCTGATGTCGGTACAGATGGGATTGGCCGGAGCCAGCGTGCTGGATCCGATGACCAACATCCAGGTGCCGGTACTCGGGCAGTTCATGACAGCGTTTGTCACGCTCCTCCTGTTCTCCAGTGGCGGGCACCTGGTCATGATCGACAGCCTCGGCACCTCACTCGACATCCTGCCAGTCGGCAGCGTGCCGGATCTGAGTGCGGGCATGCTGGCAATGTCCAAACTTGGTGGGCAACTCATCTCCCTCGGTGTGATGTTCTCCGCGCCGGTGATGGCATCCACGATGCTGACGAATGTGTCACTCGCGATTCTGACCCGGGCTGCACCGCAACTCCAGATCATCACCGTCGCCTTCCCGTTGCAGATCGTGGCGGGGCTCTTCACGCTGGCGGCCGCCCTCGGTCTGACATCGGTCTGGGTATCTGGCTGGGCGTCGTACCACGATGGCCTGATGCAGCGAATTCTCGGACCGATGCTGTCGTCGGTGCGATAGAGACGCCGCATGGCCGACACAAGCGACAAGACTGAAGACCCGACTGCGAAACGTCTCGAGGACGAGCGACAGAAGGGCAACATCCCGAAAAGCGCTGAACTCACGACGGCCGCAATGCTCTTCGGCTCAGCGGTTGTTCTGACCAGCGTCGCTCCGGCGATGGGGAAGTACCTCACCGACACAATGGCGGCGTCGCTGTACAACGCGGGCGCCAATCTGCGGGAACCGCAGGATCTTCTCGTTGATGTGATCGCGCTGGGATGGCGTTCGCTCAGCCAGCTGTCGATGCTGCTTGGTGCCTTTGCCGCACTTGCGTTCGTGTCTACGGCAGCACAGGCCCGGGGAATCCTCAGCCTGAAGCCGCTCGAACCGTCGTTCGCGAAGCTGAATCCGCTCACGAATCTGAAGCGTGTGTTTGGCACACAGGGGCTTGCCGACCTGGTGAAGAGCATCGTGAAGCTCATCATCATCGGCAGCATGGTGTACAGCGCGGTTGATGCCATGTGGCGCGACGTGCTCGGGCTGGCGCAGCAGGGCCCAATGGGTGTCGCGGTCCTGTTTCAGAAACACGCCATCGGATTGCTGCGACGCACGGGCATTGCCTTCGTGGCGCTGGCCGGCGCCGACTACGGCTTTCAATGGTGGCGGTGGCACAAGTCGCTCAAGATGAGCAAGCAGGAAATCAAGGACGAGGCGCGCAACGCCGACGGCGATCCGATGATCAAGCAGCGCATCCGCAGCGCGCAGCGCGCCCTGATGCGCAAGCGCATGATGTCCGATGTGCCGACCGCCGACGTGGTGATCGTGAACCCGATTCACATTGCCGTCGCCATCAGGTACGACCCGATGGTCGCACCAGCCCCGATCATCGTGGCAATCGGTCAGCGGAAGATCGCCGAGAAGATCAAGCAGCTGGCGTTTGAACATGGCGTGCCGGTGGTGGAGAACATTCCGGTGGCGCGCGCGCTGCTTGCCAGCAAGGCGCAGCCAGGGACCCAGATCCCCATCGAGATGTATGTCGCGGTTGCCGAAGTGCTGGCGTTCGTGATGCGCCAGAAGGCGAAATTCGGTCGCAGCTGGGCTGGCACGCATACGATCGACGACTGAGTCGTCCCGCCAGCGGGGAAGGCCCACCATCGGTGTCCGCGTCGTGACTCGGGCACCTGCGGCACACACAGCACGCGCAATGCAGCCAACACGTGCAACGCCGACAGCACGCGCAACGCCGACAAGGGTCAAGGCGCGTCGTCAACTACGCACTGAGGACCGTACCGTCAGTACGCGAGGCTGAGATCGTTGACTCTGTTCACGCGGAGCTCGCGGAGGACGCGGGGCTGGCTTCTGCTACCGCAGCTGCGTTCGCAAGACGCCTTTCCCAAAGCCCTTCGCAGTTGCTCTTCTCCGCGCCCTCCGCGAGCCCCGCGTGAACAGAGTTAAGCACGTGGGTTGCGCCAGAACGTGGCGCGTGAGTTGTGCGAACAGTGTGCGGCGGCGTGCGGCGGCGTGCGGCGGCGTGCGGCGGTGTGCGGCGGTGTGCGGCGGTGTGCGGCGGTGTCAGCGGGTCGCACATGGTCGAGCCGAAGGCCCGGCCCTGGTCTCGCCAGCGCCGAGTGCGATACCTGGTCAGTCGCGCGACACACCTCCGCCAGCGTGCCGGTGCCGGACCACGTCGCCGTCTTGCGCAAACATCTGATGCATCGGTCGCGACGGGATGACCTCACTGGCGGCAATCCGCGCCGCCCCATCCCTCGGCAATCCCTTCCGCATCACGCCGAAAGGTGCATAAGCGGCCCCATCAACACACTCGTCTAACCACTTGTGAATAAGGGAGTTACAAGGCACTGACAACCAGAGGCATCCATGGCACCCCCCGTGCTTCTGCATGAGACCGTCCCGAACCCACACGGCTCATGTCACACGCACAGATCGTCGACCTCGCCCGAAACGCCATCCTGCTCTCGCTGCTGGTCTCAGCACCGATGCTCGCCGTCTCCCTCGGAATCGGCCTGGCCGTCTCGATCTTCCAAAGTGTCACCCAGATTCAGGAACAGACGCTCGCGTTCCTGCCGAAGCTGGTCGGCGTTTCGGCGATCTTCCTCGTCGCACTGCCGTGGATGGTGCAGCTCCTCGTGAAGTTCACCAGCGAGCTGTTTCGCGGTTTGCCTCAGTTCGCGGCCTGAGGATCACATCATGGCCGCTTCGCACACGCTCCATCGCCCGGGCTTCGGCGCACATGCCGCTGACGGTCAGACCCGTCGCTACCACGCTCCCCCAGCGCGCAGCATCACGCGCTACGATGCACCGACGAACGGTACCACACGTCGCCTCGACATGCCGGCGGCGCGCACCACGCAGTATCGCGCCCCATCGAACCAGATCGGCAACAGCTATGACGCTCCGCGCGCTCACACGCGCACCGGAGTCCGCGCGTGAGTGCTGTTGCAGCCGCGCTGCCATCGGGCGCTGACAAGCCGGGTCGCACCGCCGAAGTCGCACTGGCCATCGGCGTGGTCGCGATCATCTCGCTGCTCGTCGTTCCGCTCCCGGCCGTCATCCTTGATCTCCTGCTCGCGGCCAGCATCGCCAGCGCACTGGTGGTGCTGCTGGTGGCGCTGTCCACCAAAGATCCACTCGAGTTCTCGTCGTTCCCGGCGGTGCTGTTCATCCTCACGCTCTTCCGGCTCGGGCTGAACGTGAGTTCCACGCGACTGATCCTCGGCGAGGGACATGCCGGAAACATCATTCAGGCGTTCGGCACGTTCATTCTCCGCGGCAACTATGTCGTGGGCATCGTCGTCTTCCTGATCCTGCTGGCGATCAACTTCGTCGTCATCACCAAGGGCGCCGGACGCGTGGCCGAAGTGGCCGCACGCTTCACGCTCGATGCCATGCCCGGCAAGCAGATGGCGATCGACGCCGACTTGTCGGCCGGACTGATCGACGAACAGGCGGCCCGCACACGCCGCGAACGGGTGTCGCAGCAGGCCGACTTCTTCGGCTCGATGGATGGTGCCTCGAAGTTCGTGAAAGGTGATGCCATCGCGGCGCTGCTCATCACCGGCATCAACATCATCGGCGGCATCGTGATCGGTGTGATGCAGAAAGGACTGCCGCTGGCCGCTGCCGCCAACAAGTACGTCATGCTGACGGTCGGTGAAGGCCTCGTCAGCCAGATTCCGGCACTGATCATCTCCGTGGCCGCTGGCCTGATGGTCACGAATTCTGCCAACAACGGCAACGGCATGGGCGACGTGATCACCGGTCAGCTCGCCCGCCAGCCGCGTGCGATGTGGATCGCCGCCGGTGTGATGGGGAGCTTCGGCCTGATGCCTGGCCTGCCAGCGCTCCCGTTCTTTGCGCTGGCCGGCACGATGGCGTTCATCGCGCGCAGTGCCAGTGCCATGGAAGTACGCACCGAAGCAGCGCAGCTGATCGCGGACATGCCGAAGCCTGCGCTGCCGGCGACGACCGATCCGATGCAGGACCTGCTCCAGATCGATCCGATCGAACTCGAAGTCGGGTACGCCGTCATTCCTCTGATCGACGAGAAGCAGGGCGGCGACCTGCTCGAGCGCATCTCACTGCTCCGTAAGCAAGGCGCACAGGAACTCGGCATTCTGGTACCGGCGATTCGCATTCGCGACGACATCCGACTGCCGGCGAACGAATACATCGTCAAGATCCGTGGCGCCGAAGTGGCGCGGTCGGAGGTGATGCCCCGCTTCCTGCTCGCACTGAACACCGGTGGCGTGATGCAGGAGATCGACGGGATGGACACGGTCGATCCGAGCTTCGGTATGCCGGCGAAGTGGATTACCGCACAATCACGCGTCGAAGCCGAAGCGGCAGGCTGGGTTGTGGTCGAGCCGTCAACGGTGATCGCGACGCACCTGATGGAAACGCTCAAGACACACGCCGCCGATCTGCTGGGTCGCCAGGATGTGCAGGAGATGGTCGACGCGCTGAAGAAGAGTCACCCGGCGCTCGTCGAAGAGATCATCCCGGCTCGCATCACCCTTGGCACGCTGCACCGCGTCCTCCAGCGCTTGCTGCGCGAGCGGGTTCCGATCCGCGATCTCGTCTCGATTCTGGAGTCGCTTGGTGATGCGGCTGAGCAGACGAAGGATCCGGAGCAGCTGACCGAAGTCGTCCGACGGTCACTCGCGAATCCGATCAGCCGCCTCTTCCTCGACATGACCGGCGGTGTGCGCGGTGTCACGATCGGGCCACGTCTGGAAGCATCACTGATGGGCCTGTTCAGTCCGCGGGGTACGCAGCAGGGCATGTCGCTGCTCAATCCCGACACACTGGCCACGCTGCTTCGCGAGCTGAACAGCATCGCGACCATACATGCAGTCGAAGGACGTCCGCTGCCGCTGATCACGCCGCCAACACTGCGCGTCGGCGTGCGCCGCCTGATCGAACCGGTGCTCCCGAACGTGCCCGTCATCAGCCTCGCCGAGTTGCCGGCGTCCGTCAATCTCACCTCCGTCGCCACCTGGGAATTGCCACATGCGTCTTGAATCATTCCGTGCCCGTGACCTCAGTTCGGTTGCGCGCAGTGCGGAAGC
>JANNVN010000054.1:0-14308 GCA_031414435.1 Gemmatimonadaceae bacterium | reverse complement strand
CGTCAGTACCGGGCTTCGGTCGCGCGGCGGTGTCTGCATCAGCGTCATGTCGCGCAGGCCCGCCAGCGACTGGTGCAGGGTCCGCGGAATCGGCGTGGCGGTGAGCGTCAGCACATCGGTTTCCATCTTCAGCTGCTTCAGCCGCTCCTTGTGCTTCACGCCGAAGCGATGCTCTTCGTCGACGATGATCAGCCCGAGGTCACCAAAGACGACGTCCTCGCCCAGCAGGCGGTGCGTGCCGATGACGATGTCGACTTCCTTCTTCTTCAGGCGTTCGAGGGTCACAGCCTGTTCCTTCGCCGTGCGGAAGCGGCTCAGCTCCTCGATCACCACCGGGAAATCCGCCAGCCGATCGCCGAAGGTGCGCACATGCTGGTCGGCGAGAATCGTCGTCGGCACCAGCACCGCCACCTGCCGTCCGCTCTGCACCGCCTTGAACGCGGCACGCACGGCGATCTCCGTCTTGCCATAGCCCACGTCGCCCACCAGCAGGCGGTCCATCGGGCGGCCACTTTCCATATCGCGCTTGACGTCCGTTGTGGCGCGACGCTGGTCCGGCGTATCCTCGAACAGGAAACCGCTTTCGAGTTGCATCTGCCAGGTGGTGTCGGGCACGTGCGCCGGACGGCTGGCGATGCGCCGGCGAGCATACAGGTCGAGCAGTTCATGCGTCATCTCGAGGATGGCGCTCCGCGTCTTGTCTCGCTGCTGACTCCACTTGCGGCCACCAAGCTTGTGCAATCGCGGCGGTGGCGCATCGGCGCTGACATCACCGGCCGCGCGGTATCGCTCCACCTGATCGATGCGATAGAGTGGCACGTTGAGCCGGTCGCCGCCTTCGTATTCGATCACCGCCACTTCGATGGTGCTTTCGCCCACAAAGGTGGTTGACAGTCCGCGGTAGATCCCGATGCCATGCTCGAGATGCACGACGTAGTCGCCACTCTTGAGCGCCGTGACCACATCGAGTGCGGCACCGCCGCCATACTTGCGGGTGCGACGAATCCGGCGCTCGCGACGGAAAATCTCGTGGTCGGTGAGCACGCGAAGCCCCTCGCGACCATCCGACGGAGGCAACAGAAAGCCCGCGCCGAGCACGCCGAGGGCGAGTGTCGCGGTGGTGCCGCGGCCGCGTTCGTTGAGCAGTTCCTCGAGGCGTTCCAGCTGCCCGCTGTTGTCGCACAGGATCAGGGTCGGAAGGCCGGCACTGATCAGTTTCCGCAACGCCGCCATGTCACGCCCGACCGTTTCCGGGGCGCGGGCGGGAAACCCGACATCGATGGCGCTCGACGGATCGACGATACGAATCGTACCAAATCCACGCAGTCGCTTTCGGGTCTCATCGGGGTGTTCGAACAGCCGTTCGCGTGCCGGGGCGTCCTCGCCGCGGCGACGTGCCAGCTCAACGTGATGATGCGCCTCGTCCCACGTCCGCTTCAACTCCGGCTCGACGCTCGTGCCGAGCGGTTGCACGAAGAGCGTGTCGGGGGGCAGCAGATCAGCGAGCGTCACGCGCTCGTATGCGGCGTCGCCATCCTCGGTGGACGGAATGTCCACCGGGAGCACCAGAGCCACCGTGGCATCGCGCGTGCTGCGCTGCGTGAGCAGGTCGAAGTGTCGGAGCTCGACGATCTCATCGCCCCAGAACTCGAGGCGCGCGGGCTCTGCCATCCCGAAGCTGTAGATGTCGAAGATGCCGCCGCGGACACTGTACTGGCCGACATCGTCCACCATCGGCACGCGCTCGAAGCCGTGTGCATCGAGGTGTTCCGACAACGCTTCGAGCCGCCAGGCATCGCCCTTCCGCAGCTCGAGCCGCGCGCGCGCCACGGCACGCGCGAGCTGGGTGCGCTCCATGAGCGCGCGCGATGTCGTGAGCAGCAGGCGCACCGCGCCACGCGAAAGCTTCTCGAGAGTTTCGACGCGTTCACCAGCCACTTCAGTGTGCGGCTCGACTTCGCCGAATCCTTCACGCGGCGGATACAACGCGATGCCGTCGGCGTCAGCGAGCGCCGAGAGGTCCGCCAGCCAGCGTTCAGCATCCGGCAGCGCATCCGCGACGACCACGATCACGCGCCCCGTGAGGCGACGTGCCAGCGCGGCGAGCATCACCGCATCACTCGAGCCGTGCAGCCCGGCCACCGTCAGCACACGATTCGGCGCCGGCAGGGTGTTGAAGACTCGCGAAAACTGTGGCAGCCGTTCAATCGCGTCGAGCAGGGTCGGAAGGCCCATCAGGCGGTGCGTGCGGGTGAGACGGCGCCGGCGGCGGCGCGTGTGCGGTACCGGCCGGACACCCACGCTTCGGCGAGCACCACCAACAATGCGAACCAGAGCAAGGGTGCCGCGAGTGGCTGGGCTGCACCCGATTGCCGCACACTGCTCAGGAACGCCGGCGGATCGGACGAGACGATCGCGCGCTGCGTACCGCCGAACCGCGACGTCAGTTCGTCCGGGGTAGCGCGCGCCAATTGAGGTTCCTCCGGATTCAGGCGCACACCGACGGCACCGAGCTGCTCGGTGCCGCGCATCCAGAAGTAGAGCCCGGGCAACGCCGGTGCGGTCACGGCGGTGGCCCCGACGCGGAGGCGCGATGTCGTATCCGCACTCGCCAGTTCCGTCGCGCCTGACGGTGGGGTCAACGGATCACCCGCGGTGACCAGTGTGGCGGCGGTCGTGCCGGAGGCGAGGTTGCTGATTGCATCGGCCAGCCACGGTACGAAGGTGGCGCGCACCGGGAGTGTCGTACTCGCCGGCGTGAGGGCGGAGCCGAGCAGCATCCATTTCGGGCCGCGCACCATCCACACTGCGTTGCCCACCATCGCCACCGTGTCGCCCGTCGCTCCCGGTTGCGCGATCAGCGGGAACCACTGGCTGACGCGAATGGCGGTGTCTCCACGCAGATCGTCGCGACTGCTGCGCACCACCTGGGCCCCGCGCTGCTCGGCGCCGAATCGCCACGGAATCGCAAGCCGCGCGAGGGCGGCGTTTGCGGTGGCCAGGCCACCGGCATCGGTTGGCGGCAGAATCAAGGCAGGGAGCGACGTGACCGCGGACGCTGGCGCGAGTGCGACGGTGACCGGCCCGCTGCTGCGGATCCGGCCACTTTCCCGCAGTGACGCGACAGCGGCCGCACCGAACTCGCCGGCCGACTCGCGCACGGCCGGAGCACTGCCGACGACGATGGGCACGATGGCGTGATCATCCGCGCCAACTCCCGATGGTTCGATGGTCACATCCAGCGCCTGCCATCCGGCCCCGGCACCAAGCAAGGGAATTCGTGCCGTTGCGATCGAATCACCCTTGTTGCGTACAACGACCCCTCGCGCGATCGTCGCACTGCCGATGGCGATGCGATACGCGGTGCTGTCACGTACCGGCTGCACCGTGAGTTCGAGCGTGCCACGCGGCGTCCACCACTGTGGCTGGGCCGTGGCCGAGAGAATTGCGCCGTTCGGTGGCGGCGCGAGCGTCGGGACGAAGACGCGGATCCGTGATGATGCCATCGGGAGATCGCTGGTCCACGCGGTCCGCTGGCCATCCGTGAGCACGGCAATCGCTCCGCCGTCGTCGCCCGGTCCTTCGGTCAGTGCGACCGCCGTTCGCACTGCAGCGTCGAGGCGGCCAGCGCCCGGGAGTGCAACGACGCGCGAGAGTGCCGCGTCGACGGCGTCCGGCCCGGTATAGACGGTGCCGTCGGCGGTGATCAGCCAGAGACGTTCCGCAGCCCGGGATGCGGCGCGCAACTCGCGCGCGGCGGCCGCGAGGCGATCGAGGACCGGCGCCCCGCCGACGATGGCCGAGGTGCTGAGTGAGTTGTCGAGCACGATCGCCAGCGCGCGCGGGGTGCCCTGCCCACGGGTCCAGACCGGCCCGGCCGCGGCGAGCGCAAGCAGCACGATGATCAGGATGCGGAGGATCAGCAGCAGCAGGTTCTTGGCGCGCACGTCGCGGCTCGAATCCCGCTCGGCACTCTGCAGATATCGGACAGCCGGAAACTCGACGCGCGCGCCGATGTTACGCCGCAGCAGGTGCAGCAGCACCGGGATGGCCGCGAGGGCCGCCAGCGACAGCCAGAGTGGAGCAAGGAATGCCACGAGTCTGCGTCAGCCTCGTACGAAATCGCGGGCCGCAAAGGCGCGATGGAGCGGCAGTCCGAACGGTTCGATCGTATCGCAGAGAGCGTAGCGCGCCCCTTGCTCCACGAACAACGTCCGCCAGGACTCGATCGCTGCCTCGACGGCGGCGTTGTAGGCGGCGCGGATCTCGCGCGCACTCGCGGCGACTTCAACGCCGGTCTCCGAATCGACAAATCGGGCGTCGGTGCGCACATCGAGCACGCGCTCACCGGGATCCATGATGTGCATCACCAGCACGTCGTGGCCCGCTGCGCGCAGCGCGCGGAGGCCCGGCGCCACCGTCTCCGGGTCGACCAGCAGATCCGTGATCGCAATGACCAGCCCGGGGCGACGAATGAGCTGTGAGGCCTGTTGCAGCGCGAGGTCGAGCCGGGAGTCGCGGCCGGTGCCCTGTTCGAGCATCGCGCCGACGAGGCGCTGGAAGTGCGCCGGACGGGCGCGCGGCGGCACCACGGTCCGTACCGCATCGTCGAATCGCACCAGCCCAACGGCGTCGCGCTGCTTCAGGAGCAGCAACGCGAGCGCTGCGGCCAACTGTTCGGCATACGCCTGCTTGGTGAGTTTGGCCTCGGGGCTCTTCCACTGCATGGATCGGCTCACGTCGAGCAGCACCACGGCCCGCAGGTTGGTCTCTTCCTCGAACTGCTTGACCACCCAGCGATCGGTGCGGGCGGCAATCTTCCAGTCGATGTAGCGCAGATCATCGCCTGGCTGATAAGGCCGATGCTCAGCGAATTCGACGCTGAATCCCTTGCGCGGTGAGCGATGGAGGCCGGTCAGGAAGCCGTCCACCAGCCAGCGCGCGCGCACTTCGAGCCCGCCAAGTGCAGTGAGCACGGCCGGATCGATGAGGTCTGGGCGGGTCTGGGAGGTAATGGCCATTCGGGGCGTCGGAGCCGATGAAGGGTGTGCCGCGTTGGTCGCAAGTTACCCCAACCACGCTCCAGAAGAACGGCGGGATGGCCCGATGTGCTAGATTCCGGCACGTCGCGGCGCCGCCGCCCCTCGCTTCAGCCCCTGCCTCATGTCGTCGCTCGACCGTATCCGCAATTTCTGCATCGTCGCCCACATCGATCACGGCAAGTCGACGCTGGCCGACCGGCTCATCGAAATGACCGGCACGCTGCAGAAGCGCGAAATGAAGAGCCAGGTGCTGGATACGCTGGACCTCGAGCGTGAACGCGGCATCACGATCAAGCTGAACGCCGTGCGCATGACATATACGTCCTGCGCCGGTGACGCGTATGAGCTGAACCTGATCGACACGCCCGGCCACGTGGACTTCACGTACGAGGTCTCGCGCTCACTCGCTGCCTGCGAAGGCGCGATTCTGGTGGTCGACGCGAGCCAGGGGATTCAGGCCCAGACCCTCTCGAATCTCTTTCTGGCCATGGACGCCGGACTCGAGATCATCCCGGTCCTGAACAAGATCGACCTGCCAGGGGCCGAGCCCGATCGCCGGCGACAGGAAGTGGTCGATCTGATCGGGTGCATGCCGGAAGACGTGCTCTCGGTGTCGGGCAAGGAAGGCACCGGTGTGCCGGAACTGCTCGAGGAGATCATCAAGCGGGTGCCGCCACCGAAGGGCAATCCCACCGGCCCGCTTCGCGCCCTGATCTTCGATTCGTACTACGACAAGTATCGCGGCGCCATTCCGAGCATCCGGGTGGTGGATGGCGAAATCCGGAAGGGGATGAAGATCACCTTCGGGGCCAGCGACAATCAGTATGAAGTGGCCGAAGTCGGGTCACTGCAGCTGCGCCAGGTGCCGACCGAGAAGTTGCAGGCGGGCGAAGTGGGCTATGTGGTGGCGAGCGTACGCAGCGTGAGCGAGACGCGCGCCGGCGACACGATCTTCGACGTCGTGAATCGCGCGCCGGAAGGGCTGCCGGGCTATCAGGAAGTGCGCAGCTTCGTGTTCGCCGGCATCTATCCCACCGACACGCAGCTCTACGAACAGCTGCGCGACGCGCTGGAAAAGATGAAGCTGAACGATGCGTCGCTGCAGTATTCCCCGGAAACATCCACGGCGCTCGGCTTCGGCTTCCGCTGCGGGTTTCTCGGCCTGCTGCACATGGAGATCGTGCAGGAGCGACTGGAGCGAGAGTACAACCTCGACCTCGTCACGACTGTGCCAAGCGTGGAGTACCACGTGTACCGCGAGGATGGCTCGATGGAGCTGATCGAGAACCCCTCACGCATGCCGCACGCGTCGACGATCAATCGGGTGGAAGAGCCGTACGTCAAGGCGCGCATCATGGCACCGGTGGAGTACATCGGTCCGATCATGACGCTCGGCACGGACCGGCGCGGGATCTACAAGAACATGTCGTACCTCGACACCAAGCGCGTGGAGTTCGACTGGGAGTTCCCGCTCGGCGAGATCATCCTGGACTTTTTCGACAAGCTGAAGACCGTCAGCCGCGGATATGCGAGCCTCGACTACGAGATGCTCGACTATCGCCCAAGCGAGCTGGTGAAGCTCGACATGCTGATCAATGGCGATCCGATCGACGCCTTCAGCGTGATCATCCACCGGGACAAGTCCGAGGAGCAGGGGCGGAAAATCGCCGAGAAGCTGAAGGACCTGATTCCGCGCCAGCTGTTCGAAGTGGCGATCCAGGCCGCCATCGGCATGAAGATCGTGGC
Organism: Gemmatimonadaceae bacterium; assembly: GCA_031414435.1. Classification (GTDB taxonomy): domain Bacteria; phylum Gemmatimonadota; class Gemmatimonadetes; order Gemmatimonadales; family Gemmatimonadaceae; genus JACMLX01. The sequence goes on along the minus strand of JANNVN010000054.1, from coordinate 7,520 downwards.
GCGAACCACCGTGAAGGCGCTGCGAAAGGACGTGCTGGCGAAGTGCTACGGCGGCGACATCAGCCGCAAGCGCAAGCTGCTCGAGAAGCAGAAGGAAGGAAAGAAGCGCATGAAGCAGGTGGGTGCGGTGGAAATTCCGCAGGAAGCTTTCCTCGCCGTCCTGCAGGTGGATTGACGGTTGGGCGACGCAGCGCGCGTTGCCCAACCATCGCTCGTCATCCAGACGTCGTTTCTGGGCGACGTGGTGCTCACCACGCCGCTGCTGACGCTACTCGCATCGCGCGGACCGGTGGACGTCGTCACCACGCCGGCCGGTGGTGCACTGCTGGAGGGCCACCCGGCGGTGCGCCGCGTCATTCGCTACGACAAGCGCGGTGCACAGCGCGGCATCGGCGGTCTGCGATCGCTGGCGACGGAGCTGCGCGGCGCACAGTACGGCGCTGCGTATCTCGCCCAGGGATCGTGGCGGAGCGCGGCACTGGCGTGGCTCGCACGCATTCCCGCACGCGTCGGATTCGCCTCCTCTGGCGGTGCTGCGCTATACACGGTGCGCGTGCCGCACCGCCGCGACTGGCATCACGCCACGCGGCTCTTTCAGCTTGGTGCCGGAGATGCGGCGAAGGAGACGCCCGCACCGTCGCTGGCGCCGCAGGCTGATGATCGAGCGGCGGTCACGGCATTGCTCGCCCGGGCCCCGATACATGCCGGACCGTTCATCGCGCTGGCACCTGGGAGTGTCTGGGCCACCAAGCGCTGGCCGGACTTTCCCGGCCTCATGGCATCCGTCCCCAGCGGATATGGCATCGTCGTCGTCGGCGGTCCGGAAGATCGCGAGCTCGCCGGCGCGATCGTGGCGGCCGCGCCGGACCGGGTGCTCGACGCCACCGGGCAGCTCACGCTGCTTGCGTCGGCAGAGCTGATCGGGCGCGCCGCGGCCATCGTGACCAACGATTCCCTGCCCCAGCATCTCGCCAGCGCCATGGGAACGCCCACTGTCACCATCTACGGTCCCACGCTGCCCGCCTTCGGTTTCGGCCCGCTGGCGCTCAGGCATGCGATCGTTGAACATGCGCCGGGCCTCGACTGCCGGCCCTGCTCTGCACATGGGCCGCAAGTCTGTCCCCGTGGTCATTTCCGGTGCATGCGAGAGATTTCGGCTGGCACCGTGGCCGACGCGCTGACACCGTTGCTCCGCCGCTGACCAGTTCACGCGCTTCATCCCCACGCTACAGTTTGGATCATGCCCAGCAATTCGAAGTACATCGTCGGTGTCGACCTTGGCGGCACCAACATCGTCGTCGGGGCGATGCCGGAGGACGGCTCGCGCGAGATTGCCTTCCGTTCCGCACCCACGCGTGCGGCTGAGGGTGCGGAGTCAGTGGCGGATCGCATCAACCAGATGATCGAAGACGTGATCGCTGTGACCAGCGCCGAGACGGGCGTGCTCCGCGAGAGTTTCCTCGGCATCGGTGTTGGCGCTCCGGGCCCGCTCGATCGTGAAAAGGGTGTGATCATCACCGCTCCCAATCTGGGCTGGAAGAACTTTCCGCTGCGCGAGCGCATCCAGACCGGCACACAGCTTCGCACCACGCTCGACAACGATGCGAACTGTGCCACGATGGGCGAGGCCTGGACCGGGGCCGCGAAGGGCGCCAGAAACGTCATCGGCGTGACGATCGGCACCGGGATCGGCGGCGGCATCATCATCGATGGCAAGCTCTTTCACGGCAGCTCGGACGTGGCCGGCGAGATCGGACACATGACGATCGATTCCACCGGCCGCCGCTGCGGCTGCGGCAACTACGGCTGCCTCGAAGCGTACGCCTCGGCCACTGCAATCGCCGAGCGCGCGCGCGAAGCGCTGGCCGGCGAGACCGACGGCCCGCTGTTGCGGCTGTGCGAAGGACAGTTGCCGAAGATCACAGCGCAGCTGGTGTACAAGGCCGCGAAGGAGGGTGATCTGATCGCCATCGACGTGGTACGCGAGACGGCGCGATTCCTCGGCGCCGGCATCGGCGCCTTGCTGAATGTGCTCAATCCGGAAGTTGTGGTGCTGGCCGGTGGCGTGGTGAACGCCGGTGATGCGCTCTTCGTCCCGCTCAAGGCCGAGGTGCGGCGACGCGCGTTTGCGCCGGCGGTCGATGCCTGCCGCATCGTGCCGGGCGCACTTGGTGCGAGCGCCGGGGTCGTTGGCGCCGTCGCAGCATTCAAGGCGCAGACCAGCAACTTCGCCACCTCGTGACGCCAGCGCGGAAGCGGCGCCTTGGCGTGATCGGCACGTTCGTCTGGGATGTGATCCACGGGCGCGACATCCGCACGGCACCGGTGCAGGAATGGGGAGGCATCACCTATGCCCTCTCGGCGCTCGACGCCGCACTGAGTGATGCGTGGGAAATCGTGCCGCTGATCAAGGTCGGCGCCGATCTGCATCAGCAGGCCACGGAGTTTGTCGGGACGCTGCGCCGCGCCGCGCCTGACGCCGCGCTGATCGGAGTCCCACAGCCGAACAACCGTGTGGAGCTGCGCTACGTGAGCGACGAGCGTCGCACGGAAGTGCTCACCGGCGGCGTTCCGCCCTGGTCCTGGCTCGGCCTGCGGCCTCTGCTCACTGATCTCGACGCGCTGTACGTCAACTTCATCGCGGGCTGGGAGCTCGACCTCGAAACCATGCAGTTGCTCAGGGCGCATTTTCACGGCCCGATCTACTGCGATCTGCATTCGAAGATGCTCGGCATTGATGCCAGCGGGCTTCGGATTCCAGAACCACTGGCCGACGCAGCCGCGTGGTGCCGGTGTTGCGACGTTCTGCAGGTGAACGAGGACGAAATGCAGCTGATGGCCCACGATCCGATGGCCCTTGCGGCCACGGCGCTTGCGAGCGGTGTGCATCTGCTCTGCGTGACACTCGGCAAGAAGGGCGCGGTCTACTTCGCGGCGCCCGGGTTCACTCGGCTGGCGGATGTCGCGACGCCGGTGTCCGGCACGGCGTTCAGCGCGGTCAGCACGGCGCTCGTCCCGATTGACGCCACCCTGCTCGAGAGCGACCCCGGCGATCCGACCGGATGCGGCGACGTGTGGGGGGCGACGCAGTTCTCGCATTTGCTTGCAGGCACTACCTTCACGGACGCCATGCGACTCGCCCACACGGCGGCAGCACGCAACGTCCGGCACCGCGGTGCCACGGGGCTGGCGCACTACCTCCGCGGAGAGCTTGCCACGTCGTGACCACCATCCTGACCGTTCCACCATCGCTCGATGACGGTACGTTCGAGTCTCTCCTCCAGCAGATGGCACCGCTGGCAGACGACGCGAAGGTGCTGGTGGACGCTCGGCACACGCGGTGGTCCAGCCCGTACGGCCTCATCGGCCTTCTCACGCTGGCGCAGTCCCGCGGCGAGACCCCGCAGTTCATTCCACCGGAAGACCCGAATACGGCCAGTTACTGGGCGCGCTCAGGATTCTTCCGGCATGCGGAACGGTTGTTCGAACTGACGCGCCCCGTGCCGCGGTCGCGCACCGGCGATTCGAACTACTTCCTCGAGATCACGCCGATCGCCAAGACGGAGGATGTGCAGCACGTGGTGCAGCATATCCAGGAGCGATCGCAGGCGATCATGGAGACACTCGGATTTCCACCGAGCGGCGCGATCGGCTTCTCGGTGGTGTTGTCGGAGAGCTGCCAGAACATCATCGAGCACGCCGATGGCCCCGGCTGGGTGGCGGTGCAGAGCTACGACTGGAAGAAGCGGCTGGGCCGGCGGGTGGTGGTGATCGCGGTGACGGACTGTGGCATGGGCTTCAAGCAGTCGCTGGCGCCGAAGCGTGGGTCGTCCGATCGCTGGGACGACGGCGCGGCGCTGGAGTCGGCGCTCTCGCGTGGCACCAGCCGTTTTCACGATCCCGGGCGCGGTCAGGGGCTGGCCGGGATCAAGCGGTACGTGGCCAAGTGGGGGTCGAAGCTGACGATCCGGAGCGGGACCGCACGCATCGGCATCATTCCCGCGTGGGATGATGATCTCGCCCTGGTCGAGCAGCTGCCACCATTTCCCGGCGCACAGATGCAAATCATCATCCCGCAGGCGGTCGCGACCTGATGCTGCAGCAGATGCCACTGGATCTCCGAATGGCCCTCGCCCGTGCGGAGTGCGACCTGTACTCGAACCTCGTCACCCGGGCGACCGGGCGCGCGGTGCGAGGTCAGCTGGAAACGATGTTGCGCGACATGCCCGGGCAGCGGCTGGCCGTTCTCGACTTCACGCATGTTGGCGTGCTCGACTTCAGCTGTGCCGATGAGATCGTCGCGCAATTACTGCTGCGGTTCGGCGCCGGCTTGCCCGCTCATGCGCCGACACCGCAGTCGCCGAGCTACTTCATGTTCCGAGGCCTGGCCGACGCACACCTCGAGGCGCTGGAGCCTGTACTCGAGCGGCACGGACTGGCGCTGGTGGCCGAAGGCCCGGATGGCTCGATGCAGCTGGTGGGCATGGTCAATCCGGAAGAGGAGTCCATCTGGCGGCTGGTGCTGGCGTCCGGCGGCGGCGATGTGGACGCGATTGCCTCCTTCGCCGACGACACGCATCTCGACTTGCATGATCGTCTGGTCGCCCTTGCCCGTCGGCGATTGGTGATTCAGACGGCAGCAGGATTTCATCCGCTGCAACACCACTGAGATCTGAGCCGAGATGCGACGCCAGACTGATCTTTACAATCCACCGCTGCAGGTGGTGGGTTTTATCGGCAGCCGTCGCGGCGACGCGGAGCGCGGACCGGCGATCAGTCTCAATCGCGAGGAGGCGTCGTTGCGCATGCTGACCGATGGCGAGTTGGTCTTCATCCACGGTCCGCGGCGCAAGGAGCTGGCCCCGGTGATCGTCGATGACGCCGTGCCGCGCGGCGGGGTGGTGGTGCGCGATATCGCCGGCGTGATGGTGAGCGATGTGATCAAGCTGGTGAAGCCCGATATGGATCGCGGGCCAGCGCCCGCCCGCACCGAATTGCTGGGATGACGAGACTATGACAGGCGACTCCGAACGACCGATGCACTTCGCCACGCGCGCCGTCCACGCCGGTCGTGTGACGGACGGGCTGAGCTCCGTCGCACCACCGTTGGTGCAGGGCGTGAACTTCGAGCAGCCGCGGGGCGTGGCGTCCGTGCCGCGCTACACCCGGTACGCCAACACGCCCACGATCGTGCTCGCGCAGCAGCGACTGGCCGCACTCGAAGGCTCGGAAGCGGCCGTCTGCCTGTCGAGCGGCATGGGTGCCACGTCGTGTGCCATGCTGGCTCTGCTGCGGCCTGGTGATCATCTGCTGAGCAGCGCCTGGATCTACGGCGGCACGCATCGACTGTTCACGGAAGAGCTGCCAAAGCTGGGGATCGAAGTCACCTTCGTCGACCCGCTGGAGTCACGCGGGTTCCGGCTCGCGATGCGCCCGAATACGCGTGCGTTGTTCGTCGAAACGCCGGTCAATCCCACCTGTCGCGTGCTGGATCTGCGGCCGATCAGTCAGTTGACGCGCGAAATGGGTATCGCGCTGGTGGTCGATTCGACCTTTGCCAGCCCGGTGAACCTGCGGCCGCTTGAGCATGGCGCGGACATCGTCATCGCCTCGACCACGAAGTACCTGAACGGCCATCACGACATGCTCGGTGGCGCGGTCTTCGGGTCGCAGGCCTTCATCGACGAAGTGACACAGAAGATGATGGTGTGGGGTCAGGCGCCGGATCCGTTTGCCTGCTGGCTTCTCGAGCGCGGCATGAAGACGCTGCAGATCCGTGTGCAGCGGGCGAACGAGAACGCGATGGCGCTGGCGACGTGGTGCGAAGCGCACCCGGCCTTCGCGGCGGTGCACTACCCCGGACTGGCGTCGCACCCCGACCACGCCCTCTCGACCTCGATGATGGACGGCTTTGGCGGAATGCTGGCGCTGGAGTTGGTTGGAGGTGCTCCAGCTGCCGATCGCATGGTCGAGCGACTCAAGCTCATTCTCCACGCCACATCGCTCGGCGGTGTGGACACCTTGATCTGCGAGCCCCGGTTCAGCTCCCACGCGAACATGTCACCAGAGGGGCGCGCCGCGCTCGGAATTCCGGATGGGTTCCTGCGGGTCAGCGTCGGCATCGAAGATGTGCGCGATCTGATCGCCGACTTTGCACAGGCGCTGTCGTGAGCAGCGCCCAGACGATCGTCAAGTTCACGAGTGTCACCAAGGCGTGGCCTCGTGGCAGCGGCGGGCTGCAGAAAGTCAGTTTTGCGGCAGCCAAGGGCGAGTTCGTCTTCCTCACCGGCCCAAGCGGCGCCGGCAAGAGCACCATCCTCAAGCTCTGCTATATGGATGAGCTGCCGAGCGGCGGCGAAGTGCGCGTGAGCGGTGTGAGCTCCATGAACGCGAAGCGCGTGGAGGTATCCAACCTCCGCCGGAAGCTGGGGATCGTCTTTCAGGACTTCCGCCTGTTGGAGGACCGCACGGCCTGGGCGAACGTTGCGTTCGCGCTCGAAGTCACCGGCACGAATCCCAAGGCCATCCCGGCGCGCGTGCAAAAGGTGCTGGAACGCGTCGGGCTTGGACCGAAGATGCAGGCGATGCCATCCGAACTCTCGGGTGGCGAACAGCAGCGGGTGGCGATTGCGCGGGCGCTGGTGAACGATCCGTTTGTGCTGCTGGCGGATGAGCCGACCGGCAATCTCGACGATCGCGCCAGCCGCGCCGTCTTTCAGCTGCTCCGTGAGATCAACACCAGTGGCACCGCAGTGATGATGGCCACACACGATCTCGATCTGGTGCGCAGCAGCGGATTCCGCTCACTCGAACTGAACAAGGGTGCGCTGGTGTACGATTCGGCCGAAGCCCCCTTGCCAGAGCGGGAGAACTGATGCGACTGGCGCTACGGGAAGTCTGGACGGCCTTCAGCCGCGCGCCGGGCCTGGGCGTGCTGAGTGTGTTCACGGTGGCATTCTCCCTGTTTGCCGTTGGTCTCTTCGGACTGGTCGCGTACAACACGCGACTCGCGCTGGAGCGGCTGGAGGAGCGCGTCGAGATTCGCGCGTATGTCACGGAGGGGACGGAGACCGACGCCGTGGCCGCCGCTGTCGGTGATGTGCGCGCGTTCCCTGAGGTCGCGAGCGTTGCCTACGTCTCGCCGGAAGACGCGCTGAAGAAGGCCCGCGTGGAAATGACCGAGTTCAAGGATGTCTTCGAGCCGGAGTTCCTGCCGGCGTCGATGGAAGTCCGCCTCAAGCCCGGCATGCGTGATCCCGAAACCGTGCGTGTGGTTGCGAAGCGTTTGAACGGATATCCGTTCGTCGATGACGTGCGCTACGGCGAAGAGTGGGTGCAGAAGTTCTACAGCGTGCGGCGGGCCGCCACGGCCGCCGGCGTCGTGCTCGGCATCGCCTTCGCGTTTGCCGCGATGATCATCATTGGCTCGACCATTCGCACGTCGGTGCTGGCCCGGGCGCGGGAGATCGGCATCATGCGGCTGGTGGGTGCCACCGACAGCTTCATTCGCGCGCCCTTTC
>JANNVN010000053.1:0-2918 GCA_031414435.1 Gemmatimonadaceae bacterium | reverse complement strand
GCCATCTCGCTCGATGAACTGCAGTTGCTGCGCGACGCACTGGACGCGTGCTAGTCAGGCGGTGGGCAGCGGGCGTGGCGGACCCGCCGCTGCCAGGGGCAGGCTCCACCGACTCAGGGGCCGCTGCCGTCGCCGGCCGGCGAGGTTCGTCCGTAGTTCGCCGGATCTGAGCGCGGGCAGCGTTGAGCATCTTTGCCGCGTCACCGCGGTCGACCATCTTTGTAACCGCAAACGCGGCTTGGTAGCCTGCCGTTGTCGAATCGTGCCGCCGATTGCGGTGCGACATCCTTTCCGGAGCTGTATCATGAGAAAGCTGTTCCTCTCCCTCGCGTTCAGTGTGTTGTCCGTCACCACGCTTGCGGCGCAGTCCGTCACGGGCGAGTGGGACGCTTCGATGAGCACGCCGGGTGGCGCGCGGGTCTTTCGCGTCGCGCTGAAGCAGGATGGCGAGAAGCTCACCGGCACGGTGAAGCGTGAGAGCGGTGACGTTCCGCTGCAGGGCACCGTGATCGGCAACACGGTGAAGTTTGCCTACTCCATCGCCTACGGTGGAAACCCGATCACGCTCACCGTCACGGCAGCGCTCGCAGGCGACGAGATGAAGGGCCAGGTCGACATTGCCAGCCAGATGCAGGAAGCGTTCACCATGAAGCGGGTTGCGTCGGCGCCGACCACGGCGGCGCCGAAGCCGACGCGATGACCCCGGCGCCCGTGCTACGGCGAAACCCGTAGCGCGGCGGGTTCGTAGAGGCGACAGCTTTCCAGCCAGCCACGCCTCTCACCGAACCGTCTCATGGCATCCGCCCTCGCACTGCTGCTCCTTCCGGGTGTGCTGCACAGCGTCGCGCTGCAGCAGCCCGACCCACGCACCGACAGTCTCGATCGCGTGATCCGCCGCGAGATGGCGCGCCGCGAGATTCCCGGTCTGTCGATCGCCGTGATCGACAGCGGCCGGATCGTGCTCAGTCGTGGCTATGGCGTGACGCGGCGTGGCGGGCCGCCGGTTACCGATGCGACGCTGTTTCAGGCTGGATCCATCAGCAAGGCGGTCACCGCAGTTGGTGCCATGCGCCTCGTGTCGCGCGGCGCACTCAAGCTCGACCGCGACATCAACGAGCAGCTCGTCAGCTGGAAGCTGCGTGATACGGTGATCGCGGAGGGCGAGCAGGTGACGGTTCGTCATCTGCTCAGCCACGCTGGCGGCCTGAATGTGCACGGGTTTCCCGGCTACGCACTGACCGAGAAGATGCCAACGGCGGTCGACGTGCTGAATGGCGGGCCGGGAACGAACACGCAGGCCGTCCGCATCGAGAATCGCCCGGGCGCTGCGTGGCGGTATTCCGGCGGCGGTTACACGATTCTGCAGGTGTTGATGAGTGACGTGGCGGCACAGCCGTTCGCGGACCTCATGCAACGCGAAGTGCTCACACCCGCTGGCATGACAGCCAGCACCTTCGCGCAACCATTGCCATCGACGCACACACCGATGGCGGCCACCGGATACCTGTCGGATGGCTCCGCGGTGCCAGGCGGATGGCACGCCTATCCCGAGCAGGCGGTGCCGGCTTGTGGACGACGCCAGGTGATCTGGCCCGGTTCGCAATTGCGGTGCAGAACGCGTATCGCCGCGCGCCGAATGGCATCCTGCCAACAGCCGTGGCGGATCAGATGCTGTCGTATCAGCGCAACGACCGCATGGGGCTTGGTTTTTTCCTGAAGGGAAACAATATCCGACTCGAGTTCAGTCATGGCGGGCGCGATGAGGGGTTCGACGCGTCGCTGTCGGCGACGGCGAGAACGCAGCAGGGCGCCGTGATCATGATCAACGCGAACGACAACTCCGGTGCCGTCGAGCGAATCCGCAGTGTCGTTGCGCACCTGTACGGCTGGCCGAACGAGCGCGCTGACCCAACGGCGCCGCGCGCGGTTGCGGTGTCTGCCGCGCAGATCGATGGGGTTGCGGGCCGGTATGAAGTGAGCAACAACCAGATGATGGGGTTTGAGCGACGCGACGACCGCCTGCTAACGATCTCCGACGGCCGCGAAGATGAGGAGTTCGTGCCGGTGGGGCAGGATGAGTTCACGATTGCGGATGGCAGCGTGACGATCCGGTTTCTTCGCGACAGCGCCGGGGCACCCATCGGCTACGAGAGTCGTGATCTGGGCGGGCGACGGAGGATTCCGCGCGTTGGTCCGTTCGCGACGGCGTTCACGGCGCGGCGTGATCCCGACGCAAAGCGCACCGCGCGGTTCGAAACCGTGCTGCGCGCCATGGCGGTCGGCACCGTGAGCACTCAGAGCGCGCTGCTGGCGCCCGGCGCGCTGCGCAACTATTCCGATGGTCCGGTGGGCGATCTGGTCGGGATCAGCAACGTGCGCTTTCTTGGCGAGGAAAGCGTCAGCGGTCGCGGGATCGAACGCCATCAGGGGACGGTTACCCGGATCGTCTATCTGACCGCGACACTCGGAAACAACCCGCGGTGCATCCTGATCCACCTCACGAGCGAAGGCCTGATCACGGACATCGACGTCGTCGTTCGCTGAACCTCGCGTTTCATACATTTCCCGTCGTGATCGCCATGCCTGTGCGCACGCTGCTCTGCTTCATCGTCTTCGCCGCCCTGAGCGTCTGCCCACTGATCGCGCAACAGAGCACTACGCCGAGTGATCCGCTGGCTCTCAGACTCGACCGCGCGTTCAGGTCGATCGACTCGCCGACGACGCCAGGGTGCGCCGTCGGCGTGCGGCGGCGCGGGCTGCCCATGCTCTCACGTGTCTACGGCATGACCGATCTCGAGGCCCCCGTGAGGATCGACTCTGCGTCGATCTTCGAGGCGGGGTCCGTCTCCAAACAGTTCACGGCGGCTGCCGTGTTGCTGTTGTCGTACGACGGCAAACTCTCGCTCGACGACGATGTA
>JANNVN010000052.1:0-2135 GCA_031414435.1 Gemmatimonadaceae bacterium | reverse complement strand
GCCGTGGATGGCGCGAAGTTGCCCGCGGCACGACGATCGGCCACCGGAAGCTCGACCGGGTCTCGGTGGGCGCGGTCCAACGTGTGCGCGTGACGGTTGAGGATGCGGTGGAAACGCCGCTGATACTGCGTATCGGGTGCTACGGCGCGGGGTGAACCGTGCGGCTGACCACGCGGCGAACCATGAAACAAGGAACGGCTGAATAGGAAACCATGGCGCGAATCACGAAGCGAACCTGATTGCGAATCAAAGGGCAGACCTCGGTGTGACCCGCGGTCCGAGCCTCGGTGCGCCGCCCGGTCAGAAGGCTCCGACCAGGAACCGCACCAGCCACACCACTCCGATGATCGCGCCGATCGAACTGGTGACCATCAGCTGCCGTTGCAGTGATTCCCGTCGCGTGGCCGAGACCTTCTCCGCCGTCCACCCCGGTGGCGCCGTGAGCCACGCACCGAGCAGTCCACCACGTCCTTCGAACGTGCCAAGCTCGCGCACGTGAACACCAGCGCGAGCCGCGATCTCGTCCGCAATCGCCTCCATCGACGCCGTTTCCAGATTCGTGTCGACTGCGCGTTGCTCGAAGAGAAAAATCGGATCGCCTGAGTGGCGACGTAGGCGATGCACCCGATTCATCGACGCCATCCCCTGCGAACCGTAGATCTCGCTGCGGGTCTCGACGCAGATCACGTCACTCAAGGCGATGGTCACGTCGCAGCGCGGTGGATCGTGCGTGAGCGAACGGCTCCGAGGCAGGCGCAGCACGAGCGCTACATCCGTGAGCGTGATCGACGCCCCGAACTTGCCGCGCATGTCGCGAAAGACCAGCCGCGCGATGGCTCCCATCACAAACACGAAGAGCAGCACGCCGGCGGTGACAGCGGCCGCGCGGCCTGGGTTGTCGAACGCGCCAGGCTCAACCAACGCCACGCCAGACGCCGCCAGTACGCCACCGATCAGGACGACGCAGAGCGCGAGCGTGATCCCCGATCCGATCGAGCGCCACGGTGATTGGCGCCAGACGCGGGTTCCGCGCTCGGTCGGGTGATCGCGAAAGACTTCGGCCATTGGTGTTGTCCAGCCCGCCTGGAGATGAGATGCGCAGCCACGAGGTTTGCTGTCCAGTCACGCGGGGGTCGACCGGGAAACGGCTCACCGGGTTGAGCTGACCGGGTCGGCGCGCACCTCAGCCGAGAGGCGGGCGGAACTGTCTTCGCATGCCGGTCGTGAGCCATTCCGGCCGCGCGCTCCGCGTGTGTGTCAGAACGATTTCCTCAACTGGCACAGACATCCATGCGCATCTCATCTCCGGCCATTGCCATTGCGTTCCTCCTCGTGGGCTGCCCCGAAGCCGGGGCCCAGTCGCTGCCGGCCCGCGGCGCGCCGGCAGGCATGCGCAGTCTCCCGACCGGCGGCTCCGGCAGTGTGCTGACGACCACGCTCTCGGGCAGCAGCAGCGCGGCCAAGATGACCCAGGCGCTCGTCCGCGGCATGCAACCGTACTTCGGTGGCACGATGCGGGTCCTGCACGCGATCGGGGATCGCAATGACGCGCAGATTCAGGCCTCGTTCAGCGCGCGGGTCGGCGCTGTGCCGGTGATCGGGTTGATCGGGGTCGCCACGCAGGGGAGTTCCGCGCGGGCGGTGTTGATGTTCGATGCGTCCCGCGCCCTCCCAGGCTCGATCGAGCGTCTGGTGCGCGTCGCGACGAGCGGTGGAGGCGGCGGCGGCGGCGCCAGCGCGCCAGTCGAGCCGCTGACGCGCACCCCCGTTCCGGATGGCTCGGGCAACATCGACCTCGCACCGGGCTGGGTCATTCGACATGCCAACAAAGGTGCGATGGACATTCAGGGTCCACTGCCCGGCAGCGGGATGAGCCTGGGGGCTGTGCTCACCGTACCCTACACATCGCTCGATCCCGCCGAGGCGCTGGTGCGTGGGGCGCGGCTGCTCGGGCAGGCGCAGGGGAAGCGGATCGACGTGCAGATCATCGACTCGAGGCCGATGCAGTGGCAGCAGGGCGGTCGCGCGGCACTCATTCGCTATCGCGCCAGTACGAATGAAGGGACGATGGAGTACTTCGGACTGATCGCGATCACGCCGTTCGACGGGCAGCAGGTGTTCTACTACAGCAGCGT
>JANNVN010000051.1:0-4666 GCA_031414435.1 Gemmatimonadaceae bacterium | reverse complement strand
CTTCGATGTGGCTGCTGGCGAGACGCTGGCGATCGTCGGCCCCTCGGGCAGCGGCAAGACCACGCTCCTCGGACTCCTCGCGGGTCTCGATACCCCGACCACCGGCGCGGTGCTCCTCGCCGGCACGGATCTGGGGACGCTCGACGAGGATGCGCGCGCGCGACTGCGCGGTGACCGGGTCGGATTCGTCTTCCAGAGTTTCAAATTGGTCCCTACGCTCACCGCCCTCGAGAATGTGCAGGTGCCGCTGGAGCTGCGCGGCATCCGCGACAGCGATGCGCGCGCCAAGGACCTTCTCGAACGGGTGGGACTGGGCAACCGCACCCACCACTTCCCGACGCAGCTCTCGGGCGGCGAGCAACAGCGGGTGGCCATCGCGCGGGCCTTCGTGAACCGCCCACGCGTGCTCTTCGCCGACGAACCCACGGGCAATCTCGATGGTGCCACCGGGGCTCGCATCGTCGAACTGCTCGAACAGCTCAATCGGGAAGACGGGACGACGATCATGCTCGTCACGCACGACCCCGTGCTGGCGAAGCGGCTCGGGCGCAGCATTCGACTGGCCGACGGACTGGTCATCGAAGACACCGGTGCCGCAACGCCGGACGTGAGCGAGGCGGTGGCGTGAGCGCTCCCCTGCCTGGCGGACGATTCCCCTGGCGTCGGCTGCCGTCGCTGGCGTGGAAGGAAAGCCGCACCGCGCGCCGCCGACTGCTGCTCTACATGTCGTCGATCGCGCTTGGCGTGGCAGCACTCGTCGCCATCGACTCGTTCGCCGACAATCTCACGAAATCCGTTCGTGAACAGAGCCGCTCACTGCTCGGCGGTGACGTCTCGCTGACCACGCGCGCGACGATGACACCAGCGGCCGATTCGCTGGTGGATTCACTCGGTCGCACCGGAATGACGATTGCGAAGATCGTCGAATTCCCGTCGATGGCCGCCATCAGCAGCAGCGGCAACACACGCCTCGTGCAGGTGCGCGGTGTGACCAATACCTATCCGCTGTATGGGGAAGTGATCACCGAGCCGGCCAGTGCGTATCCGCGCGTTCGTTCCGAACATGCAGTGGTGGTCGACCCGGGGCTGCTGGTGTCACTGAACGCAAGAGTCGGCGACTCCCTGTCACTGGGCTACGCCACCTTCGTCATTGCCGGCACGCTGAAGCAGGTGCCTGGTGATGCCGGGTTCATCTCGGTGGTCGGGCCACGCGTGTTCGTCGCGCAGCAGTGGCTCGACGAAACGCGCCTGCTGTCGTTCGGCTCGCGCGCGTCGTACGAAACACTGCTCAAGTTGCCGCAGGGCGTACAGGCATCCACGCTGGTGGCCCGCCTCCGTCCGCGACTCGAGAAACTCAAGCTGCGCGCGCGCACCGCGGCCGAGTCGGAGGCGAGTGTCACGGAAGCGATCGACACACTCGGCAGTTTTCTTGGGCTGGTCGGACTTGTCGCGCTGCTGCTCGGTGGCATCGGTGTGTCGGCGGGCGTGAATGCGTTCATTCGGCGCAAGCAGGAAACGATCGCCGTGCTGCGCTGCCTCGGCGCGACCAGTGGACAGGTGCTGTTCATCTACGGCGTGCAGGCGGCGATGATGGGCTTTGCCGGTGCGGCGGCTGGCGCGGCGCTCGGTGTCGCGATTCAGCTCGCGGTGCCAGGACTGGTGCGTGACCTGCTCCCGGTGGACGTGTCGGTGTCGCTCTCGCCAATTGCCATTGCGTCCGGCCTGGGCGTGGGCGTGTGGGTGGCACTCGCATTCGCGATGCGTCCGCTGGTCGGCGTGCGCAACATCTCGCCACTGCAGGTGCTGCGCACCGAGGTGGACGAGAGTGCCAAGCAGCCCTGGTACAAGGACTGGCGCGGCCTGATCGTGACCTTTGGCATCGTGGCGAGCGTGGTGGCCCTCGCGATCTCACGCGCCGGTGGCCTGCGCGAAGGGCTTGCGATCAGCGCGGCGATTTCGGTGGTGCTGCTGCTGCTCCTTGGCAGCGCATCACTCCTGATGTGGGCGGCGCGCAAACTGCTGCGGGCCGGCTGGCCGTACGTCATGCGCCAGGGCGTGGCCAATCTCTACCGCCCGTCCAACCAGACGCGTTCAGTCGTGCTGTCGCTTGGCTTCGGTGCGTTTCTAGTGAGCACGCTCTATCTGCTCCAGACCACGCTGCTCACGCGATTCTCGATCGATGCGGCAGCCAGTGGTGGCAACGTGCTGTTCTACGACGTACAGGCCGACCAGGGCGCATGGATGGACACCATCATCACCAGTTCGGGCCACAAGCTGGTGCAGCGTGTGCCGATCGTGACGATGCGCCTGAGCGAGGTGAAGGGCATCCCGGTGGCCACCGCACAGGCAGCGGCCGAGAAGCTTGGCAAGGCGCCGTTCCCGTATCGGCGCGAGTATCGCAGCACCTATCGCGATACGCTGGTGAAGAGTGAGACGATGACGGCAGGTCAGTGGTTCGACAAGGCGCCCGCAGCACCCGCCGGCATGAGCCGCGTCAGCATCGACGAAAGCATTGCTTCGGAGCTGATGGTGAAGCTCGGTGATCAGCTGACCTGGAATGTGCAGGGCGCAATGGTGAAGACCGTGGTGTCGAGCACTCGCAAGGTGAACTTCGCGCGCTTCGAGCCGAACTTCTTCGTCGTGTTTGAGCCGAGCGCCATCGACGAAGCCCCAAAGCAGTTCGCCGTGATCGCGGGCGTCATTGGCGACAGCGCCGTCGCAACGCTCCAGCGCGATGTGGTCCGCAAGTACCCGAACGTCAGCTCGCTCGACATCTCGCTGATCACCCGCACCATCGGCAACATCCTCGAGAAGGTGAGTGATGCCATCCGGTTCATGGCGGTATTCGCACTGATCATGGGCGTGCCTGTGCTGATCAGCGCTGTCGCGGCGACGCGTCGCGAGCGACTGCGCGAGGGTGTGCTGCTGAAGGTGCTCGGTGCGACCCGCGCACAGATCGGCCGCATCATGATCAGCGAATACACGGTGCTCGGCCTGCTCGGTGCGCTGGCCGGCATGTTGCTCGGCATTGGCGGTGCGTGGGGGCTGGCGCGCTTCAGCTTCAAGGTGCCGTTCGTGATGGCATGGACACCGGCACTGGCGATTGCCGGGCTGCTGCTCTTCATCACGATCCTGGTCGGGATTCTTACCGGACGCGAAGTCTTCCGCGAGACTCCGATGGCGGCGCTGCGCGAGAACTGACGCCTACAACGTCCTGCGCTTGAGCGAAACTGGCTTTGGGTGAAGGAACTGAACTAACTGCTTATTGCAGGGAGCCGCAGAGACGCAGCGGTGTTCAGTTGCACTCATCGCTTTTGTGGAAGAAAGTCAGCTTTGGAAACTGCGACACGCGAGCGCAGTTCCCAAAGCATTCGTACTCGCTTGCATGCACGCGCCTGCCGCTGTTCCTCTGCTTCTCCGCGTCTCTACGCCTCCCCCAACAAGCAGTTAGTTCTGCAGTTGGGTTTCGCAGCCGGTTTCCGCCGTTGGTTTTTGCGGTTGGTTCAGAAGTTGGTTCCCGCAGTTGCTCTCCGCGGTTGAGTGCTTCGGTGCTGCCGCGGTGACTACGGCACGACCAGTCGCACCGTCGCCGTCTGTCCGGACACGACGGTCGCCCGGGCTTCCACGATCGAACCACCGAACGGAATCGCAATCACACGCACCTCACCCGGTGGAACGCCGGTGAATCGCGCGGTGCCCGTACTGTCGGTGTTCTTGTTGCCAAGCAGTGCGTTGAAGTTCAGCCCTGGCCCCTGCAGCACCACACCGATGTTCGGCGCCACGGCCCCACCCTGCGTGCCACGGGTGACAATCGTCTGCAACGTGCCGAGGGGCAAGCGTTTGTTGCGCAAAGCTTCCGGAATGACGGCACGCTGCACCGTCATCGTGCTGTAGATCGACAGCCCGGTCCGCAGCAGCGGCGCGGCCGTCTTCGGCTCGAGAATCAGGTCGACGCGCGAGTAGTTCTCGGCTTCCCCGATGACGGTATTCGATGACTGTACTGCACGCAACACTGCGAGAATGCTGTCAGCAGCGAGATCCGCGTTTGCAAGTGGCTCTCCCTTTCCATCGTAGACCTCACCCCAGGCGTACGCGATGCCGGAGAGACTGTCGATGATGAAAGGCTGGTAGTAGTAACCACGCGGCGGCTTCCGGAGCCCAGAAAAATCGACGCGGATCGCCGGCCGTCCGTTTGCGCCTGCATCCCAGAATGCCAGTGTGCCAGTTCCGCCCGCGGCGAACGTCGTGCGCCGGTTGGGGCTGAGGAACTCACCGAAGCTGCCGCGCAGCGTATCAGGACTGATCGCATCGTCATCACGCGTCACGGTCCCTTTCTGGTCGCGGAATCGCACGAACAGCGGGCGTGGCGTGGAATCGTTGTAGACCGTGCGCGTCGAGTCGGCCTGAATGGTCATCACCAGCCAGGCGCCACGCTGCTGCGCCGAGTCAGACGCCGACAGCGTCACGGCGAAACGAAGCTTCTGTCCGAAGAAGCCACCCCTCCAGAAATCGCGCACGCCCGCAGTGCGGTTCGTATCGACCGGCGAGTTGAGCCCACCATTCGCATCGAGCAATGTGTCGGTGCGGACGATCCACTGCCGGTGCGACACCGGAGTCGCACTCGAGTCGAGTCCGTTCACGATGTAGAACTGATACCGCGCCCGGC
>JANNVN010000050.1:0-17657 GCA_031414435.1 Gemmatimonadaceae bacterium | reverse complement strand
CCCGTGCAGCCTCACCCCTGCACGGGGGCGGACGCGATACGGGCCCGGCACACACCTGATGTGGCCGGGCCGTTTGCTTCAGCGAATGTGCACCTGCGCCTGGATCAGGGCGTGCTGCGCGACCGGAGCGTGATGTCGCCGTTCGTGGTCTGAATATCGATCGGTGATCCGCCGGTACCCAGCGTCGCGATGATCAGCTTGGCCGTCTTGGTCGTGATGTTTCCCGGCAGACGGAGATCGAGTTCACCATTGGTCGTCCGCATGTTCACTGCGGCGTTGAACGTGCCCGGGAGGTCTACGCTGATATCGCCGTTCGTCGTTCCGACTGAGAACCTGCTGCCCATCGCCTCCGGTGCGAGTTCGATGTCGCCGTTCGTCGTCGTAACGTTGACTGCGCCACGTGTCCCGGTGATCTCGATGTCGCCGTTTGTCGTTTCGGCCGTCACGTCGGACGCAATCGCGGTGACCGTGATGTCGCCGTTGGTCGACAGCGCGTCAAGCTTGATGCCGCGGGGCAGGCGAATCGTTCCGGTGATCGTCGTCCGGCCGCGCATGAAGGGAAGAAACCCACTCTTGTTCGTGTTGCCACCTCTGTACTCGGTGGCCGAGCAGGTGTTGTCTTCGCCGTAGAGCGCACACGCGAGGATTCCGTCCTGCGTCTGGAGCACCTTGATGCGCCCCGCGGGCGCATAGGCCGATGAGCGCTCGATCACGAGCTGGATTTCCGCGCTATCGCCTGTCGTCTCGCTGATCTCAAAGTCCCCGGACACATTGCGCAGTCGCATCCAGGAATCAGCCTTGACTGGCCCCTTCCAGACGAAGGTCTCCTCGCTCGGCCTTGCCTGGTCGCATCCGGTCAGGAGGGCGGCGCAGCAGAGAATGGCGGCGGATAAAGTGCGGTCTCGCATTATAAGAGCTCCAGATGGTGGGTCTGACTGGCCGTACGGTGCAGCAGCGCCGGATGTTTCCCGCAGAGTGCCAGGTACTCCTCTCAGCCCGGGACCGGCGATGCCGCGTCGATGCGGGCGATGAGCTCGAGGAGATCCATTGGCGTTGCCACCGAGTGCGATGGGGAGAATGCCTCGAGTTCGCCTCGCGGAAAGGGTCCCCACGCCGCCCAGACGTCGATCATTCCCGCGGCCCGTGCCGCCAGTATGTCATTCGGGGCATCGCCCACGTACAGCGCCTCACTCGCGACCACCCCCAGGCGCTCGGCACACAGCAACAACGGCTCCGGGTCCGGCTTGTGACGTGTGGTGGCGTCCGCACCGATGATGACGTCAAAGGGCGCCAGCAAATCCACGTGATCCAGCGTCATTCGGGCCATCCAGTCGCCCTTGCCGGTAACCACGGCCACGGGATGTTCGGCCAGTTGCAGGGCGCCGAGCAGTTCGCGAATCCCGGCATACTCAGTGACATACGCGGCCAGATTGGCGACCTGCCAGTCACGGTAGACCGCGATCAGCGCCTCGACCCGCTCCAGATCACTGGACTCGAAGTGCATGAACTGCGCCCGGAGTGGCATGCCCATCCCGCGGAGCCACTCACGATCGGTCGGCCCGTCGCCTCCGACGGCAGCGTAGGCCGCCCGCATCGATGCGAGCAACAGCGGGATGGTATCAGCCAGCGTACCATCGAGATCGAACAGCACCGGGCGCGGAGCGCGTGTCAGCGGAAGTGGCATCAGCGCTGAATCTAGCGACACGCCACTCGTCGTCCCATCGTCCTTCAGTCATCGGTTGGCCGCAGCAGCACACCGCACACGATGCGAACCTCGCGGGGGTTGCCCGCCGGTGCGTGGCGTTGTCTCAGCGGTTCGACGCTCGACTGCCGCTCGTTCGGATCGCAGGTCCGACTGGCTCCGATCGCGTTCGCCGGTTGCGTCCCATCGTCTCGGGACCGACTCATCGCCGTGCGGCGATGCCGCGTGACGGCGCCTGCACGCATCACCCGCTCGATACGTGTGCCGTGCAGCAGCGTTTCATCCGCTTCCTGTCGCGACCGAAATCGAAGGTCGCCGGGTCGGTCGACCATCGCAGACATGTCGCGATCAAGTCGCCATGCTGCCAGCGCGCGGCGGAGTGCGGCGATACCACCTGGCTGCAATGTGGTCACCTCTGCATCTGCGAGTGCTTCCCAGTCGGCGGCAGCGGGCGCGCGCAATGCCGTGCCATCGAGCACCACCAGCAGTCGTTCGTGCCGCACACGAACGATGGCCATCGTGATCGAGCTCTGCACGAGTGCTGACCGCATCGTGAGCCATCGCTGTTCGTCGCGTACCGATTGCGATCGTTTGCAGAGACCTGCCAAGATACCGCACAGCGACGCGTCATCGTCTCCGCTGATGTGGCGCATACGCCGCCGCTTCGCCGTCAACAGCTCATGCAGCGCCTGTTCAGCGGCGGGCGGCAGTGGTGCGGGGAGCTGTATGACGCGCACTGCTTCGACGGGTGCGCCGATGCGAGCGGCGCGGCCCACGCGCTGATCGAGGCGGGCGGCGGTCCATGGCAGATCGAGATGGACGACCGTCGCGACACCGGCCAATGACAGCCCCTCGCTGAGGACGTCAGTCGTCAGCAGCAGGCAAACGGCGTTGTGTCGCTGGCGGTATTGCGGCGACAGGAATCGGGCGAGGACTTCGGCGCGACTGATGGCGCCAGTGGCGATTCGTGCGCCGGCACCGGTGAGCAGTGCGATGCCTGTTTCACGCTGCAGCAGTCGAAAGAATGCGGTGGCCGTCGCGCTGAACTGCGTGAACGCGACCACAGGGCGCGTACACCGGCGGGCGAGTCGGCGGAGTATGTCACTTCGCTGCTGATCGCCGTTCCCGGTGAGGTACTGCACCAGCTCCTGCAGCGCGTGTCGTTGTTCACGTGCGCTGGCGGCCACCGCGGCGTCACAGGCTCCGGTGAACGGACCGAGGAGTTGCGGCAATGCGAGTTGCACGGTGTCGCTGGCGCTGAGGAAAGCGCGTCGGACTGAGGGCGTAGGCTCGACGCCGGCTTCGGCAGACTCTTCGATGGCAATTGTGGCCGCGATGCGACGATGGATGCGGGCGCGCGCTGCGGCGTCGCTGGAGCGAAGGGCGTGGAGCAGGCCCAGTTTCAGGAGCGCATGGGCTTCCGCGGAGTCGGTGCTCACTCGGGGCAGTGAGGACAACCGCGCCGGTAGTGATGTGTGCGGTATCGGAAGCCTCGGCGTCACGACGGATCGGATGGCGGGCATGGCGTAACGCGCGAGGGCGCCACGATCGATCGCGAGCAGCTGGGACAGCGATCGGCGGAGTGTCAGGCGCCTGCGTACGTGTGAGATGGACTGTCGGGTCGGCGGCAGGTTGAACAGGTGGCTGATATGAGCGAGATCGTGGATGGTGTTCTGGATGGGAGTGGCGCTGAGCAGAAGCACGGTCGCGCTGGCGCAGATCGCTTTGGTGCGGTGGTAGCGACGTGTGGATCGGGTGCGGAGGTGGTGCGCTTCGTCGATGATGACGAAGGGGTGCGGTGCGACCAGTGGATCGGATGGCGCGCTCAGTCGTTCGGTGCTGACGAACACGACGGGGACCCCGGTTTCCTCCGCCGCCGTGTGCCACTGTTGGCGCAGGGCCGCAGGCGCGATGACGAGGGTCGGCTGTTGACGTTCAGCGGCCACTGCGAGTGCGACGTACGTCTTGCCGAGTCCGGGTGGATCGGCGAGGAGCGCCCCACCGTATCGTGCGAGGCGCGGCCGCATCCAGTCGACGGCTGCGACTTGATGTGGTAGCAGCGTGATGTTGCCGATCCTGAGCGTCCGCTCAGCTGGGGCCAGTGCCCGGTGCTTGAGCGCGCCCCGTGCCATCCGCCTGACCACATGAGGCATTCGCTTCATCGCGATTGCGCTGCGCGGACGGTGCGTTCGTGCTGCAATTGTGTGGTGGTCCATTCCAGCAGCGGTGCCAGCGCAGCATGCGAGGTGCCGTAGGCCTCGAGTGCGCTACGATGCAGCAGCTCGACCGGAACGGTCTCACCACGCCGGACGCGTGCGGCGAGTGGGGCAAGGAGTTCGCGCGCCGCGGTCCAGGGCGGGATCGGAAGCGCCAGCACCGTCCATCCCATGAAGCGATGGAAGCCGCCGCGGGCCGGTTCCGCGATCAGTGACAACCATGCCGTGGTGGTCGGGGCATTGAAAAGAGCGAGAAGGGCGAGTGCGTCGATGGGATCATGGAGTCGCACACCGTAGCAGCTGTTGATCGGAACCGGGGCGGCGTGCGGTGGGAGCAGGGTGGCGCGCAGCGTACGACCGATATCCGGCCAGACCACGCGCCAGCCGTGCGGCGCGAGCAGGTCGGTTCGGAACAGCGTCCACCACGGCTCCCTCGGCCGCAGATCAGTCCGCGCGAGGAGGGCGCGCTCGTGGGTGGCGAAGTGTCGTGCGAGCGGCGACGGAAGTGTCGAGAGTGCGCGCCCTGCATCGTCGTGCGGGATGACGATCGCGGTGGAGCTTGGTGGTGTCTGCCATGCCTGCACGTGATCGCCGCGCAGGGCGGGGCGCGTCCATGGCCGGAGCGGGTGCGGTACATCGCTTTCAGCGATGAGGAATGCGTCATTGTGCCCCGTCTTGATGCCGAGTGTCGGCGCAGGCAGGTGCGTGTCGCTCCAGCGTCCGCCGGCCGCCGCGAGGGTGTCGGCGGCGTGACGGACGCGGTCGGGCACGATGCGCCATGGTGCGCCTCGATCGTGCGTCGCCGGCAGCACATTCGCGGCGATGCGGAAGTGCTGGGCGGTGCCGCGTGGATCGGTGGTATGGCATTCGAGATCGCTGGATGGCATGCGCGTGGTGCCGAGTTCGGGTGATGTCTTGCGGAGTACGATGCTCGAGGGGTAGACCGCGGCCGAGAAGCCGCCGGCATCGGCGCAGTGGTCGCGCAGATGCAGCGGTGTGGCGTGTTGCAGCAGATGGTGACGAAGTGCCCCTGCCGAGACGGATCGCCAGAGCTTCGCGGGCAGAAGGAAGGCGAGCGTGCCACCTGGTCGTGTTAGCTCGAGCGCGCGTTGTGTGAATGGAATGGCGAGGTCGGTCTGCACGCCGAATGCCACTCCGCCCATGGCGTGGCGAGTGATGACAGCGAAGCGCGTGCGCAGGTGTTGCCGAGTCGTCGTATCGATGTGTTGCGACCGAACCCATGGCGGGTTGCCGATGACGAGGTCGAATCCCTGATTTTCGGCCGCGTCGGCAAAGTGTGTTCTGAAATCGAAGTCGAGTGCGCCACCGTCGTCGACTCTTCGGCGCGTGCGACGGAGCTGGGTCAGTTCGCCCCGGAGCGTCGCGAGGCGCCGGCGTTGTGTCGCAGAGAGTCCCATCCTCGCGCCGAACAATGAGCGTTGCCTGGCGAGGCGCAGGAGCTCGGTGCGCTCGTGCGTGAGTGCGGTGATTGCACGATCAGCGAGTATCAGGGCTGATCGCCTCTCGACCGCATCGATGCGTGCTGCAACGTTTCGTTTTCGCGCACCGGTACTCTGTGCGTACCTGCTTCGAAGACTGCTCAGCGTCTCCGATCGCGTCGGTAACCCGACTTCGAACGCGTGAGGGCCGAGTGAGTCCCCGATACGGATGTGGTGATCGAGGTTCGGGAGTGGGGTGATGGAGGTGCTGTCGGTGGTGTCGTCATCAATGACGACGGAGAGCCAGAGCCGGAGTTCGCAGAGCCAGACCGCCATCGGGGCGATATCGACACCGAAGATCGAGTGGGTGAGTACGTCGCGTCGGATGACTGAGATGGGGCGCCGATCGCCACTGGTCTGCCGGAGTGCCGAGACGCGCTCGAGCGTTGCGACGAGCAGTGCGCCGGAGCCGCAGGCGGGGTCGAGGACGCGCAGGGTGGCGAGTGCGTCGCGCATGCGCCGGGCGTCGTCACGGCGCAGCGTGGCGCCCGTCAGCGCAGCTCGAATGGTCTCGGGTGGCAGCGGGATGAGTGTGTCGAGGGCATCATCAACGAGTGATGCAACCAGTGCCGAAGGCGTGTAGAAGGTGCCGGTGCCACGTCGCTGGCCGGCGTCCATCAGCGACTCGAAGGCTCGGCCGAGCAGATCGGGGTCGATGGCGGCTTCCTGCCAGCTTTGTGCTTCTTCGCGGGCGGTGAATCGGTAGCGAGCGAGGGTGTCGAGGAGGAGCGGGGCGATCAGTTCGTCGTGGATCGGTGGGCGTCTTGCTCGGCGTTCGACAGCCGAGCAGGCGAAGAGGCCGCCGTTGAGAAACGGGATGTGGCCGAAGGCGCGCGCTGTGGGAGCACGATGGCGGCGCGGGGTGTTCAGGGTGCCGAAGGTCAGTGGTGCTATCAGCCGGTGCCAGATACGGCCACCGGAGTCGAGAATCGATTCCGTCCGCTGGGCCAGGAAGGCGCGGTCGTCGTTGAGCCACCCCTTCGTTTCGAGGAACTTGAGGAAGAGCAGCCGGGCGACGTGGATGAGTGCGAGTGTCCGTCGGTCGTCGGGATCGACGCGTGTCGGCCAGCCGTCGGCGATGTGCGAGACGTGGCTCTCGAGTGCGCGGAAGAATCGGCGTCCGATGGCGTGTCGACCGAGGAGTTCGTGCCAGCGCACGCAGGTCAGCGTGGGGTCTGGGTGCCAGGCGGCGGCAAGGGCCGCGACGGTCTGTGCGTCCGAATCGAGGACGTGTGCCGGGTTTGTGGTGAGCACCGCCAGGCGAGGTCCGCGCGTCGAGCTGAGCCAGCAGGCAATGGCGAGCGGTCCATCGTTTGTGCATCGCGCGACGATGAGCCACCGGCGATGATCGGTGAGGCGATCGAGGCGGGTCGCGAGTTGGTGGATCGTGTCGCGGCAGCGCAAGGGCGCGATCCCTTCGACCAACAGCAGTGCGATGTCGTTCCCTCGTGTGTATCGTGTCGCGCGGACGTTGGGATCGGAGGCAATGCCGAGTGCGTTGAGTGGGCGCGGTCCGAGCCGAGTGGGGGCGGCGAGGAAGCCCAGTGCGCGGGCCAGTGCGTTGAGACCGTCGGTCGCGTGTGCGGCGGTGAGGAGTATGCGGGCAGCGCGTGTGGAGAGCATGGCGCCACGGTAGCATCGGTTGTGCGATCCCTTAGCATCCAATGCATGCAGACATCATCGAAAGTGTCGTGGCCGGCGGTTCCAGGTGCGGGTGCACGAGTTGCGCTCGTATCGCCATCGGGGCCGTTGCGTGGCGAGTCGGACGTGGCGGATGCCGAGTTGCACGTCCGCGCGTTCGGGTACGAGCCCGTGCGCGGCGCGCATGTGCTGGCGCGCTCTGGCTACCTGGCTGGAACGGACGACGCGAGGCTGCAGGATCTGCAGTGGGCTCTGGACGATCCCACGATCGACGCGGTCTGGTGTGTGCGCGGCGGGTATGGAATGACACGGATCGTGGATCGTGTGTCGTTTACGGCGTTTGCGGCGCGTCCGAAGCCGGTGATCGGATTCTCCGATGTGACGGCGTTGCACGCTGCCGTGGCGGCGCGTGTTGGTGTCGTCACCTTTCACGCGCCAGCCGCGCGAGTCGCGCTTCCGGCGATGAGTGCCACGTCACTGCGTTCGGCGCTGACACAGCAGGGCCAGCCATGCGGCGCGTGGGACGAGGCTCGGTCGGTCCAGGCGGGGCGGGTCAGCGGTCGGCTGGCCGGCGGCAATCTGGCGCTGCTGGCCGCGCTCTGTGGAACGCCGAACGCGCTGCGTGCCGACGGCGCGATCCTCATTCTCGAGGATCTGAACGAGGCCGCGTACCGAGTGGATCGGATGCTGCGCCAGCTCGAGCAGTCTGGCTCGCTGCGCGGGATCGTCGGGCTGGCCGTGGGGCAGTTCACGATGGTGCCGGCGGACGAGAATCCCCATGCCCTCACGATCGATGCGTTGATTGCGGACTTGGCGGAGCGGTTGAACGTCCCCTGTCTGTGCAACCTGCCGATCGGCCATATTGACGATCAGTGGACGGTGCCGCTCGGCGCGCAGGCTACGCTCGACGTGGATGGACGTTCGTTGATTGTTGCGGGTCCTGAATTGCCTTTCAATGCTTCCTGAGGAACCACTGTGATGAAGAGTGCTGCCGAGCTGTTTGCCGATGCCAAGTTACGCGTGGCGGAAGTCACTGCTGCCGACACGATCGCGAAACTGTCGGCGGGTGCGTCACTGGTGTTGATCGATGTGCGCGAGGATCGCGAATGGAATGTCGGGCATGCCGCTGGTGCGCATCATATGTCGCGCGGCACGCTGGAGAGCAAGATCGATGCGGTGGTGCCGCGCGATGCAGCCGTGGTGTTGTACTGCGCCAGCGGAAACCGTTCCGCATTGGCCGCCGAATCGCTGAAAGCAATGGGGTACACCAGCGTTGCATCGATGTCGGGGGGCTTCCGCGCCTGGGTTGATGCGAATGGTGATATCGAGGGATGAGTCCGTGCCTGTGTCCGGTCTCCGCGCACCGGTGATGAACGCGCTGGCGCTTGCGCTGCGCGAGCACGCGCGGCTCGAGGAGGCGGAAGAGGAGGGGCTGCGATGGGCGGCAGTCGCGCTGGTGCTTCGCGGGTCAGCGCTTGCGGATGCCGAACTGCTCTTCATCCGGCGCGCGCAGCGTGAGGGCGATCCGTGGAGTGGGCACGTCGCCTTCCCCGGCGGACGCCGCGACGCGGACGATGCGACGCTGGATGTCACGGCTCGGCGGGAGACGAGAGAGGAGCTGGCGCTGGATCTGGATGTCGATGCGACGTTGCTGGGCGTGCTCGATGATCTGCGGCCACGGTCGGCAGCGTTGCCCTCGATCGCGGTTCGCCCATTTGTCTTTGCGCTGAACCGCGAAGTTGCGTTGGTGCCGAACCACGAGGTGCATTCGACGTTCTGGGTGCCCGTGTCGGGGTTGCGCGATCCGTCGCGTGCCACCGAGTATGTGTTCGAGCGCGGTGGCGCACGGATGCGCTTTCCGGCCTATCGCAGTGGTGAAGACGTGGTGTGGGGTATGACAGAGCGTATCGTGACCCAGCTGCTGTCAGTGGCCGCCGCCCTGGTCTGATGGGAAGGCCGGGCTGCCGCGACGTCGCGACGGAATGAAATGAAACGGCCCCTCGCATCACGATGATGCGAGGGGCCGTTTCATTGCTCGGTGCTCCGCGTGCGCTCACGCAGGAGGCGTGACGCGAAGCGCGGGCGGATCAGCTCGCGACAACCGCTTCGACCTTGCCGTTCGACAGGTCGAGCTTGAACTCCTTCCCGTTCACCACCAGCTTCGCGAACTGCGTGCCGTTGAACGTGACGACCGAGTTGCGGGTCACGACGACCGTGCCGTTCGTGGCATCGGTGCGCGTCACCTTGTAATTGCGGGTGATAGTGCCCGAGACCGGCCATGCGTCCGGCATGCGGATCGCCGGCGTGACGACATTCACGATCGCCAGCGACGACTCGAGGTTGTACTCGCGCGTCAGGCCGTTCGGGCCAGCGCTGTCGCGGAGGAACCGGGTGCGCTGCCGTTCGGCCGCACCGGTGCCGTTGACCGTGACGGTCGTGTTGGCACCGAGCAGGCCCGAGATCGTGATGTCACGTTCACGCGACATCGTGCCGCTCCAGCGCTCCTTGGTGATCGTGCCGCTCAGCGCCCACTTGAAGTTGGCGGCTGCCGTGGTGGTGGCGCTGTAGGCCGACTGTGCGACGCCAGCTTCATCAGCGTAGGCGTAGCTGCGTGAGGCGCTGAACGGGCCACGGTTCCGGACGACGCAGACGAAGCGCTTGGCGGTGGCGTCGTACGGGCACGACTCCCAGCGGGAGAAGCGCTCGAAGTCGATCGTGGCGAGGCCGAACGCGCCGCGATTGACCTTGAACGTCTCGACATCTTCCTGCGCGGCATCGCCGGCGACCGTGGCGACATCGAGCGTGGTGGCAGCAGAGACGGAGGCCGAGACGCCGGCATCGGTCGGGCCGGTCGTCGAGTCACCGCAGGCGGTGAAGACGGCGGCGAGGGTCAGCGCAGTGGCAGCGCGCAGCAGCGGGTTCTTGATCATGGTCCGGTTCCTGGGTCTGTGGTCTGGAGCGTTATCTGGACAGCGATCGGGATCGCGTCGTGGTGACACATGGCAGACTCCGTGCCGGTCCCGGCGTTAAAGCGGCCTGCAGCATCAGTGCCGTCCGTCGACCAAGGCCTTGCCGGTCGCCGGCGAGCTTGTAATTTCGGAGAGACGAAATCACTTATTCGGAGTGCCATGATCGCGCCACGCAGTACACCGAACGACCATCGGGACACGGAACGCCCTACGCCGACAGAGTCCATGGCGGCCGTCACCGGAGAAATCCCCGCCTGGCGTCGGACCCGCGAGGCACCGTCGCTGGCCGAGGCATACCGCTCCATCCCCGTCAGCACTGGGAGCTGGTTCCGGAAACTCCTCTCCTTTGCCGGACCCGGATACCTCGTCGCGGTCGGATACATGGACCCGGGCAACTGGGCCACCGACCTCGCCGGCGGCGCGCAGTTCGGATACTCACTCCTCTACGTCATTCTCCTCAGCAACCTGATGGCGGTGCTTCTGCAGGGCCTCTCGGCCAAGCTTGGCATCGTCACCGGTCGTGATCTGGCGCAGGCCTGCCGCGATGCCTACCAGCCGCGGATGGCCTTCGCCCTCTGGATCATCGCCGAATTGGCGATCGCGGCCTGCGACCTGGCTGAAGTGATCGGGACGGCCATCGCGCTCCAGCTGCTCTTCAACATTCCCTTGCCGGTCGGCGTGACGCTCACGGCGCTCGACGTGCTGGTCATTCTCTGGCTCCAGGGGAAAGGCTTCCGCCTCCTCGAGGCGATGGTCATCGCACTGGTCGCCGTCGTGGGTGTCTGCTTCCTGTTCGAACTCATCCTGTCGCGGCCAGATGTCGGCGGTGTGCTGCGCGGGTTCATTCCGGGCGCGGAGATCGTCGGGAACCGCGACATGCTCTACATCGCCATCGGGATTCTCGGTGCGACGGTGATGCCGCACAACCTCTACCTGCACTCGAGTATCGTGCAGACGCGAAAGTATGAAGAAACCTCGGCCGGCAAGCGCGAGGCGGTGCGCTTTGCGTTCGCCGACTCGACCATCGCGCTCACCTTCGCGCTCGCCATCAACGCCGCCATCCTGATTGTCGCGGCAGCCACGTTTCACACCACGGGCAACAGCGGGGTGGCCGAAATCCAGGATGCGTGGAAGCTGCTGACACCGCTGCTCGGTGCTGGCGCGAGCACCGTTTTCGCGCTTGCATTGCTGGCATCAGGGCAAAACTCCACGCTCACCGGCACGCTGGCGGGCCAGATCGTGATGGAGGGGTTCCTCAATATCCGGCTGCGCCCCTGGGTCCGACGCCTCGTCACCCGTGCCATCGCAATTGTTCCCGCAGTCATCGTCAGTATCTTGTACGGCGCCCGCGGCACCTCACAGCTCCTCATCCTCAGTCAGGTGATTCTCAGCCTGCAGCTTTCTTTCGCGGTCTTTCCGCTGGTGATGTTCACGTCGGATCGCCGAAAGATGGGCGAGTTCGTGAACGCCCGCTGGCTGACCGCGCTTGCCTGGACGATCGCGGTGGTGATCGCGTCGCTCAATGCCTGGCTGCTGTTTCAGGTCGTCGGCGACTGGCTCCGCTGACCATGTATCGACATGTGCTCGTGGCGCTCGAGAACTCACCCTACGACGAGGCGATCCTGCACCACGTGCGACCGCTGGCGCAGCTGTGTCAGGCCAAGGTGACCCTGATTCATGTCGCCGACGGATTTGCCGCGCGCAACATGCAGCAGCTCAAGCTGCGCGAGTCGGAGGAAATTCGGGCCGATCGCGCCTACCTCGATCGCTGCGTCGCCGACCTCGTGGCCGCGTCACTTGACGCGGAAGCCGTGCTGGCGTCTGGCGATCCTGCCGGCGAGATCTGCGCCGCAGCTGAGCGGGAGTCGTGCGACCTGATCGCGATGGCGACGCATGGCCACGGTTTCCTCAACGACATGGTTCGTGGCAGCGTGGCCAATCAGGTGCGTCACCGGACGCTGATTCCGGTCCTGATGGTGCGAGGATTGCCTGGCGGCGCGCCGGCCCGAGGTGCACGATGACCGATGAGAGTTCTGCGCTCGCCGGCCCATCGGCACTGACGCTGACGGCGCCGGTCGAGGACTACCTCAAGGCCATCTACGACATCCAGCAAGGGGGCGGTGCGGCCACCACCAATGCGCTGGCCGAGCGACTGGCCTTGGCGCCCGCCAGCGTCAGCGGCATGGTGCGGCGCCTCGCGATCCAGGGACTGCTCGAGCACGAACCGTATCGCGGCGCCCGTCTGACCGCCGCCGGCCGCACGGCGGCCCTCCGCACCTTGCGGCGTCATCGCATCCTCGAGAGCTACCTGGCGACGGTCCTCGGTGTGCCGTGGGATGACGTGCATGCCGAGGCCGAGCAGCTGGAACATGCCGCCTCCGATGCCTTGGTCGACCGCATGGCGCACGCGTTGGGCGATCCGCGCTTCGATCCCCACGGCGCGCCGATCCCAACACGGGATGGTGTCGTCGATGAAACCTGGCACACCACGCTGGCTGAGTGGCCGGTGGGCACCCTCGGCACGGTGATGAGCGTTAGCGACAAGGATGCGGTGATGCTCCGCTACCTCGGTGACCTCGAACTGCGACCTGGTGCCATGATCCAAGTGCACGCCCGTGCCCCCTACGACGGTCCGATCGACGTGCTCGTCGGAACGCAGCTGCGCCAGATCGGTCCCACCGCTGCCCGCGCTGTGCGTATTGCTGCCGTCGCGTGACACACGGTGTTGCTTGTGTCAGGATCCTGCGCGCGCTCTGCACGGTCGTTTTCGCACCATCAATCGCGGCGCAAACCATCGACTCGGCACCAACACACCCTGCCGTCGTTCGTACCATTGCGCTCGATGCTCGCCTCGCCAGTGACTTCGGCCTCCGGCTTGGTGACACGGTGCGCATCGCGGCGGCGCCTGCCGACAGCGGTGCCGAACGCGTCGTGGTCAGCGCCTTGCTCGCGCGTCGCGCCGACCCCAGTGAGATCGCACGCTCGGAGTACCGCGCCCGTGTCCATCTCGACCAGCTGCAACGGCTGATCGGGTACGGCGATCGCGTTGATCGCTTCGCAGTTCGCACCACCAGTGATGCCGCGCGCGCGACGCTGCTCGACGCCGTCAACAACGCCGCGTTCGGATTCCGCGCCTGGCCGAGCGCCGAGATCGCGGTGCGCACCAGCCGGACCTTTCAGGTCGTGCGGCGGTTCCATCGCGCCATCGGCGTGATCACGATCGTCGCCAGCGCCGCGTTCCTGCTCTGCATTCTCCTGCTCAAGATCGACGAACGTCGCCGCGACGTGGCCGCCTTGCGCATGATGGGAATCTCGGCAGGCACCATCGTCCGGTCGGTGGTGCTCGAAGCCGGAATCATCGCGCTGCTCGGATCCATGGCCGGTGTCGTGTTCGGGATCGTGGTCGCGCGCGTCGTCAATTGGCACTTCCAGGGTGTACATCGCACCACGCTGGCCTTCACGCTGGTCACGCCGGAGACGATTCTGTTTGCCTGCGGACTCTCGGTCGTCCTTGGCGTGGTGGCCGGATGGTTGGCCGCACGGCGATTGGTTGGCGTTCCGGCCCTCACACTGCTCGGCCGCTGATGCCATTCCGCCTCGCATTTCTGGCGCTGCTGCGACACCCCGCGCGCACCATGCTCGCCTTGCTCGGAATTGCAGTCTCGGCCGCCTTGCTGCTCGACATGGTGATGCTCTCGTCGGGGATGCGCGAGAACTTTCAGGGCTTTCTCCTCCTCCGCGGATACCAGTTGCGCGTGGCGCCGAAAGGCACGCTGCCATTCGACAGCGAGGCCACCATCGACAGCGCTGCGACCCTTGTCCGGAGGATCCGGCAGCTTCCCGGTGTCAGCGCCGTCAGCCCGGTGCTTGGCGCGCAGTCACAAGCGAGCGCAGGTGACTCGGCGATCACCGCGTTCACGCTGGGGATCGATCCGGCGGTCCAGGGTGACTACGAGTTGCTCGGCGGCCACGACATCGCGGACTCCACCCAGCTGGTCGTCAACGGAAGCTGGCTCTCGGCCACGCACCGTCGCATCGGTGACAGCGTCTCCCTTGCAATCGGCTATGACCCGCAGCTTCGGACGGTCCTTGGCCAACGCACCTTCGTTGTCAGCGGCATGGCCCGCTTCTACTACACCGCCACCACGCAACCTACCGTCGCCATGCTCCTGCCCGTGCTGCAGTCGATGGGTGGAAGCACGCGACGCGACCGCGTCTCGCTGCTGATGGTGAAGGCCGCGCCCGGCGCCGACGCCGAACGTGTGCGCAGCAGCATTCAACAGGTCAGTGCACGCGTGTCCGCCATCTCGCTCGAAGGGGCGACCGCGCAGGTTGAACAGCGCCTCGCGTACTTTCGCCAGCTCGCTCTGGTGCTGGGCAGCATCTCACTGGCCGTTGGCGTGCTGCTCGTGACGACGCTCATCACCATCGGCGTCAACGAGCGGGCCGGTGAGATCGCCGTGCTGCGTGCGATCGGCGTCGCGAAGCGAAGCATCGTCTGGCAGGTCGTCACCGAAGGCCTCGTGCTCAGCGGGCTTGGTGCAATGAGTGGACTCGCCATCGGGCTCGTGACTGCGCAATGGCTCGAACGTATCCTCGCCGACTTCCCCGGTATGCCGGCAACCTTCCGTTTCTTCGTCTTCCAGCCACGCGACGCGGGTATCGCCCTCGGAATGCTCGCTGCTGCGGGCGTCCTCGCAGGCATCTACCCCTCGTGGCGCGCGGCATCACTCCCCATCGCTGGAACGCTGCGTCGCGAGGCGGTTGCGTGACCGCGCTGGTGCAGGTGCGCGATCTCGCGCGAGACTACAGCATGGGACGCGGGGCCGTGCACGCGCTGCGTGGTGTCAGCTTCGATGTGCAACAGGGTGAGTGGGTGGCGATCGTCGGGCCGTCAGGGTGTGGCAAGAGCACCTTGCTCAATCTCCTCGGCGCCGTTGATACAGCCGCCGCCGGTTCACTCACGATTGCCGGTGAACGAATCGATCGGTTGAGCGACTCCGCCGCGACCTCGTTCCGATTGCGACGCATCGGCTTCGTGTTTCAGCGTTTTTACCTGATGCCGGCGCTGAGTGCGGCCGAAAATATCGAGCTGCCGATGGCGGAGGCGCGAGTGCCGCGCGAGGAACGGCGGTCGCGTGTAGCGGAATTGCTCGGCTACGTCGGTCTGGCTGAGCGAGCGTCCCATCGCCCGTCGCAGTTGAGCGGCGGGGAACAGCAGCGGGTGGCGATTGCGCGCGCATTGGCCAATCGCCCGGCACTGTTGCTGGCGGACGAACCCACCGGTGAACTCGACGCCGCCACCGGGCTCGAGATGATCGACCTCTTTCGTCGCCTGAACCGCGATGGCACGACGATCATCGTCGTCACGCATGACGCACAGATGGCAGCCGCAGCGGCACGACGGATCCAGATGCGCGACGGCGCGATCGTGCCGGAGGCTTCCGCGTGATCTGGCGGCTGGCGTTGCGCAATCTCGGCTTCCGCAAGCTGCGCACCCTCTTCCTGCTGGCAGGCTATGGGCTGGGCGTTGCCGTCATGGTCGTGCTGCTCTCGGTCGGCGATGCGATGATCGCGCAGGCCAGTGATGAGAAGCTCGTGGGCGGTGGCGATGTGACGGTGTTGCCGGAAGGTCTCGACGTCGAGGTGATGAAGACCGGCGGCGTTGGCGGCCTGTTTTTCTCGATCGCGAATGCCCGCTTTCTCCATCAGCAGTTGCTGGTTTCGCCGCGACACGCGCGCGAGGTGCACGCGGTCGCACCACAGATCGAGTCGAAGCTGCTGTATGTCACGCTCGGCGACGGTCGTGAGACCACGGTGCGGGCGGCGGGCGAGATTCCTGCGGCCACGCGTGACGTCGGGGCGCCGGCGCCGCTCGCCGCCGGCGACTGGCAGAACGATGATGGCGATCGGCGCTGGGTGATGCCGGCGCCCGATGAACTGCGCCACGATACCGATCACTTTCATCTGCCGCCCTCGGAGACCGCTGCCCGTGAGAGCTGGGGCGAGTGGCACTATTTCAACGTCCTCTCGGCGGACGCGAATCGGTGGTTCTTCATCACGTTCATCGTGGCCGGAGATGCGCCGAACGGCCGTTGGGGCGGACAGCTGTTGGTCACGGCGCACGAAACCGGTCGCGCGGCGCGTCGCTTTTCGGTCCCGGTGCCGAAGTCCGACGTGCGTTTCAGCACCCGCGATGCGAACGTCACATTCGGCAGCGCAGGGCGGGTCGAGGTGCGGCCGGATGGCAGCTACTCCGTGCAGGGAACCGCGCGTGCCGAGGATGGAAGCGGCGATTTGCTTCGTCTCGATCTCGCTGTCGCACCGACGCCTCGCGCGTACTTCCCGGGCGCCACGCTGATCGGTGGTGATGCGCCTTCCGGGTATGCCGTGCTCGGATTGCGCGCGTCGGTCACGGGCTCGATTTGTGTCGCGACGCGATGCGAAACGTTCGCTGCGGCGCAGGCATATCACGATCACAACTGGGGCATCTGGCAAGGCGTGACCTGGGACTGGGGCGCTGCGCGCGCGGGTCAGTACACGATTCTGTACGGCCGTGTGCGGCCGCCCGCGCGTTCGGCGTCGGTGGAGGCGCCGCTATTTGTGTATGTCGTTGATTCGCTTGGCTTTCGGGCCGTCTTCCGCCCGCGCGTAATCCGTTATCAGGACACGCGGCCGCTCCGTGGCCCCGGCGTTGGCCCGGCGACTGCGCGGCTGTTTGACGTTCGCGGTCGTGACACTCTCGACCTGCAGCTCGAGATCGACGATGCGGTGGCGTCGGATACCCGGGCGGGCCTGATCGACCGTGGTGAAGGGGAGTATGCGCGGCGGCTCGAGACGCCGTGGTTTGTGCAGATGAAAGGTCGGGCCCGCCTCTCTGGCAGGATTTCCGGGAGCGCCGTGCGTGGCGAGGGAATTGGGTTCTTCGAAACGTATCGATAATGGTCCGATACTGTAGTTTTGATGTTCTCTCTGTCTGTCGCTTCTGACGGAGATTACGGTGGCTCCATCCGGGCCACTTGGCCCGGCTTGCCCCGCCTGCGACCTTTCATCCATGGCAGCCACGATCCGGCTCGGCACACAGGGCTGGAATTACGACGCATGGGTCGGCGCGTTCTATCCGTCCGGTACACGAGCGCCCGACTACCTCGGCGTGTATTCCCGCGCATTCTCCTCGGTCGAGATCGACTCGACGTTCTACGCGATCCCGTCGGTGCGCAGTGTCCGTTCCTGGGCCAACAAGACCCCCGACGGCTTCAAGTTCGCGCTCAAGCTTCCGCAGGAGATCACCCACGACAACCGCCTGCGCGAGTCGGTGGACCTCACCAGCCTGTTCCTCGATCGCGCCCGCGAACTCGAGGACAAGCTGGGCATCGTCCTGATCCAGCTCGGTCCTGACTTCGCCCCGTCCGAACTGCCGGCCCTCGCCGCCTTCCTGCCCACCCTGCCCACCAAGGAGATCGCCTTCGCGATCGAGTTCCGGCAGCGCGGCTGGATCAACGAGGGCGTCCTGGCACTCCTGCGTGAGTACAACGTGGCGCTCACGCTCACCGACGCCCGGTGGATCCCGCGGAAGCAGATGCGGGCCCTCGCCGAGACACCGACGTCGCCCACCGCCTACCTGCGGTGG
>JANNVN010000049.1:0-3334 GCA_031414435.1 Gemmatimonadaceae bacterium | reverse complement strand
CCAACCCTTCCTTCTCGGCAATCGTGTCGATCACGACATCGCGCCGGACCTGACGCTCAGCCATGGGGCGGAACTCCCCAGCGAACCGCTCCTGCATCCCCTCGGGGACCTGATACATCTGCATATAGGCCCCCATCACCTGCTGCACCCAGGCGTTCGGGATCTGGAACGGGTTCGCGGCGATGACCTGATCCAGCAGCTGCTCGCGGACTGCCGAGTCCGCCTCACGCTTGACGTGTTCACCCATGTCCTTCCGGACCGCCTCTTTCAGCTTGTCGACCGTCTCGAAATCCCCGAGCTCGCGGGCAAACGCATCATCCAGGGCGGGGAGGGCCTTCCGCTTGGCCTCGAGCAGGGTCACGCGCGTCAGCTTGGACTTGCCGCGCTGGGCCTCATCCGGGAAATCGTCCGGCCAGCGCACAGCGCGCTCGACGGTTTCGCCCGGCGTGGCCTCCATGATCAGCTCCTCGATCCCGGGAATCGCCTGTCCCTTGCCGAGTTCGAGTGGATACTCCCGCTGCTCAGGCATCTCCGCCCCTTCTTCCTGAGAGGCGATCTTCACCTTGACCTGATCGCCCGGCTGCGGCTTCTCCTCGATCGGCATCAGGGCGGCGCGCTGCTCGCGAAGGGTCTCCAGCTGCTCGTCGACCATTGCGTCGGTGACAGCCTCGGAGGGGCGCGACACAGTGAAGCCGGTGGTCGTGTCGATCGCGATCTCGGGGCGAACCTCGAGATGAATGTCGAAGGTGACCGGCTGGCCGTCCTCGAACTTCAGGTCGTGAACGTGCGGCTGGGCGATCGGCTCGAGCTTCTCCTGATCCAGCGCCTGCTTCCACGCGTCCTGCACCATGCTCTCGAGGGCCTCGGACTTGATCTGTTCGGCGTAGGCCTTCTTGATCAGGTGCTGCGGGGCCTTGCCCGGCCGGAAGCCCGGCATGCGGGCGGCCGAGGCGTAACGCTTGACGGCCTTGTCTTCGGCGGCCTTGACGGTCTCGACCGAAACGGTCACGCCGAGCAGGCGTTCGACACCCTCGGCCTTCTTGATGGCAATTTCAAACGACATCGTCGGATCGGAATCGGGAGAAACGGAATCGCCGCCGGGACACGGCGGCGGATCGCAACAAACCTAACCGGTGAGGGCAGGGAGGACGGAGGGGGAGGGCCCCGGACAAATGGTGGGGGCGACCTGACCGGCGGCTGCCGCCGGCGGTCGGCATCGACCTCGATGCACCGAGCGCGCAATACCTACATTGCGGCATGAGATCGCCCGAAGAGCTCCGTGACGCCGATCGTCGCCCTGGCGCCCGGCCGCGCCCCGATCGTCCGGCATTGGATGCGCGCGGGTCGCACACGACAGAGTCCGGCCTCGCCTTTCCATCCTGGAGCCAACTCGCGCGCCTGATTGGCCGCGCCGTCCGCCTGCGCTGCCCGAACTGCGGTGAAGGGAAGGTGCTCCGCGGGTGGGCGACACCGAATGCGACCTGCAGCCACTGCCGGTTCCGGTTCACACGCAGCAGCGACTCCTACTTCTCTGGTGCGATGCTGACGAATCTGGCGGTGGCCGAAGGATTGTTCGCAATCGTGTTCGTCACCGTGATCATCACGTCGTGGCCGAACGTGCCGTGGGACACGCTGACCTGGCTCATGCCGCTCGGCGTGGCCCTCGCGCCGGCACTGCTGCTGCCCTTCGCGAAAGTGGCGTGGCTCACATTCGACGTCGCCTTCCGGCCGGTCACGCCGGAGGAGATCGAGGCAGCACCGCCCCCCTGATGCTCACGCTGCTCGCCTTCTCGATGGTCATCACCTTCATGGTGCTGATCATGACCAAACGTATGGCGCCGCTGACGGCGCTGATTCTGGTGCCAATCGCCTTCGGCGTGCTCGGCGGGTTCTCCGCGCAGCTGGGCACGATGATGCTGGCGGGCGTGACGAAAATCGCCCCGACGGGCATCATGCTCGCCTTCGCGATTCTGTACTTCGCGATCATGATCGACGCTGGGTTGTTCGAGCCGATCGTGACGGGGCTGGTGCGTGTCGTGGACGGCGATCCGGTGAAGGTGGTGGTCGGGACGGCGGCGCTGGCGCTGATCGTGTCGCTCGACGGCGATGGCTCCACGACCTACATGATCACAGCCGCGGCGATGCTTCCGCTCTACCGGCGACTTGGCATCCGTCCCCTGGTGCTGGCCTGCGTCACGATGATGGCCGGCGGTGTGATGAACATCCTGCCGTGGGGCGGGCCGACGGCGCGTGCGGCCAGTGCACTGGCCGTCGATGCGAGTGACCTGTTCGTGCCGATGATCCCGGCGATGCTGGTGGCCGCAGTCTGGGTGCTCTACGCGGCGTACCGGCTCGGCCTGAACGAACGCTCCCGAATCGCCGGCACTGGCGTCGTCACCTTCTCCGATGAAACTGCGCTGGATGACAACGTCAACGTGACCGACACGCGGCGGCCGAAACTGCTCCCGGTGAATGCCCTGCTCACGCTGGCGCTGATGATCGCGCTGGTGATGGGCGTCCTGCCCCTGCCAATCCTGTTCATGATCGCCTTCGCGATCGCGATCATGATCAACTATCCGAGTGTGGCCGAGCAGAAACACCTGCTCGCAAAACATGCCGGCAATGTGCTGGCGGTGGCATCGCTGATTTTTGCGGCGGGCATCTTCACTGGCATCCTGTCTGGCACGAAGATGGTCGATGCGATGGCGGAGAGTGTGGTCGGGGTCATTCCCGCCGCGCTGGGCCCGTATCTGTCGATCGTGACCGGTCTGCTCAGCATTCCATTCACCTTCTTCATCTCGAATGACGCGTTCTATTTCGGGATTCTGCCGATCCTGGCCAAGGCGGGACAGGCATACGGGATCTCGGCGGCCGAGATGGGGCGCGCCTCGCTGATCGGGCAGCCGGTGCATCTGCTCAGTCCACTGGTGCCGTCGACGTACTTGCTGGTCGGCTTGGCCGGAGTGGATTTTGACGAACATCAGCGTTTCACGATCAAGTGGGCGATTCTGACAGCGCTGGTTCTCCTCGCGACGGGATTGCTGACGACGGTGATCCCGTTCATTGGTCATCTCACTCCAACGGCTGCTCCGCAATGATCGCCTCGTTTCGGCATCGGTTTCCCGCGTTCGCGCTTGTGGCAGTGATGGCTGCGGGTGCTGCAGCGCCACTGCGCGCGCAGCAATCCGCGGCGCCGTTCGATGTGGTGCGCAGCGAGCACGATCTGATGATTCCCATGCGCGATGGCCTGCGGATGTCGACCGATGTCTATCGCCCCGCGCGCAATGGTGTCGCGGTCGACAGCCGCTTCCCGGTACTCCTCAATCGGACGCCG
>JANNVN010000048.1:0-2422 GCA_031414435.1 Gemmatimonadaceae bacterium | reverse complement strand
GTGCTTGATGACTTCGACGAAACCGACGACGGCGATGCGTTCTGCGCGCTCGAGCAGTTCCACACCTTCGGCGTCGAGACGTGGCCCACCGACGCCAAAGAGCCGCAAATCCGGGCGCCTCGCGCGGAGCGCGGCAACCATGGCTGCCGCGTGCATGTCACCCGATGGCTCACCTGCGACAATCATCACCTCAGCAGTCACGCCGGCCTCAGCGCCCCACCGCGCAGTCGCAGCGAATGCCGGTCGATATCCGTCACGATGCGCAGCGCTGTCGACAACGCCTCGCGGCCAGCCGCACCGCTGACGACGACGGGCTGCTCTCCACGAATCGCCGCCACGAAGCTGTCCAACTCCAGTCGCAACGGTTCACCTTCTGGCGCAAACAACGGCACGGGCTCGACGAACTGCTCGAGTGAGGTGGCCTGCGCTGCGAAGTCGCGGGGATCGACGTCAGCCCGCATGCGAAAGAACATGCCCGCACCCGTGCCGAGGTCCAGCGAGACGTATCCGCTGCGCTGAAAGATGCGGAGCTTGCGCGTCTTGTCACGTGACACGCGACTGGCCGTGATGGTCGCCACTGCCCCGCTCGCGAACTCGAGGCGCGCGTTCGCAATATCGAGTGTGTCGGTGAGCACCGGCACGCCGACCGCGCTGACGTCGACGACCGGGCTGCCGACAATCGTCGCCACCAGATCGATGTCGTGGATCATCAGGTCCAGCACCACGGCGACGTCGGCCCCGCGCGGGGTATACGGCGCCAGACGATCGCTCTGCACGAAGAGAGGATCGGCGAGATGCGGCCACGCGGCGCGGACGGCCCGGTTGAAGCGCTCGACGTGCCCCACCTGCAGCACCACGCCAGCGGCTGCTGCGGCGTCAACGAGTGCATCCGCCTCATCCAGCGTCACGGCGATGGGCTTCTCGACGAAGAGGTGTTTGCCCGCCTGCAGAATGGTCATGCCAACGGTGTGGTGTGCCGTGGTTGGCACGACACAACTCACCGCATCACACTCGGCAATCAGCTGCTCGAGCGAGGCATGCGCCCGGACACCGAGATCGGCCGCGACACTCGCCGCGCGTTCGGGATTGGCGTCGTAGAATCCAGCGAATGAGATCCCCGCCATGTCACGCAGGATCCGCACGTGATGGATGCCAAGCCCACCGGCGCCTGCGACCCCGATGCGCGTGGTCAGAACCCGATTCCTCGCTCGCTCTCTTCGATGAAGGTCAGGAAGGCGATGACTTCGGGCAGCAGCTGCAGCTCAGCACGTGCTCGCGTCATCGCCTGCGACACATTGAGTTCGGACCGGAAGACGAGGCGGTAGGCGCGCTTCAACTCGCGCACGAGCGACTCATCGAAGCCACTCCGTTGCAGGCCGACCGAATTCAGGCCATACAGTTTGACGGGGTTCCCCACCGCTTTCAGATACGGCGGCACGTCCTTCGCAACTCGCGAGCAACCACCGACGAACGAATGGCGGCCGATGCGGGCGAACTGATGGACCGCCACCAGCCCCGACACGATGGCGCGATCATCAATGCTGACGTGTCCGGCGAGCTGCGTACCGTTGCCGATGATGACGCCGTTGCCGATCTGACAGTCATGCGCGAGATGAACATACGACATCAGGAACGACCCACTGCCCACGGTCGTCTTCATCGAGTGCGTCGTGCCGCGATTGATCGTCGCATACTCACGGATCACCGTGTTCTCGCCGATCTCCACGGTGGTGTGCTCGCC
The DNA here is from genome assembly GCA_031414435.1 of Gemmatimonadaceae bacterium. Lineage (GTDB taxonomy): Bacteria > Gemmatimonadota > Gemmatimonadetes > Gemmatimonadales > Gemmatimonadaceae > JACMLX01. The sequence goes on along the minus strand of JANNVN010000048.1, from coordinate 681 downwards.
TTTGTACTTCAGGTCCTGCGGATCACCGCCGAGGATCGAGCCGATGCCGACCTTGACGCCCGATGCGAGCGTCACGTTGCGCTCCAGCGTCGCCCGCATGGCGATCACGCAGCCATCACCAACGTTGCAATGGTCGCCGACATAGGCGTACGGCCCCACGGTAACGTGCGCGCCGAGTGTCGCCGTCGGCGCGATGATCGCGGTCGGATGAATGTCGTGCATGACGGAGGTGCTCATCGCGGACGCACCATGGCTGCCATGTCGGCCTCGCAGACGACCTCGCCATCGACCCGAGCGACGCCGTGCATCTTGCAGAGCGTACCCCGCACCTGCACCACGTCGAGTTCGAACCGCAGTTGATCGCCGGGCTTCACCGGACGACGGAACTTGACGTTGTCGAGGCTCGTGAAGTAGACCACCTTCGAGTCGGGTTCGGCGAGCCCACCGAGCATCAGCATGCCACCGACTTGCGCCATCGCTTCGACGATCAGCACCCCGGGCATGATCGGGTGCCCAGGGAAATGCCCCTGAAAGAAGGGCTCATTGATCGTCACGTTCTTGATGCCGACGACCCGCTTCCCTTCCTCCAGCTCCAGAATCCGGTCGACGAGCAGGAACGGATAACGGTGCGGCAGCACCTTCATGATTTCTTCGATACCGAGCACCGTCGTCTCCTCCTTC
>JANNVN010000047.1:0-2705 GCA_031414435.1 Gemmatimonadaceae bacterium | reverse complement strand
CCGAGGATGCGGGATACTCGTGGAGCGCGGTGCGTGGTGCGCCCGGTGGTGACGACTACCAGAAGATCTGGATCAATCCGAACGATCCCAGCATCGTGTTCGCCGTCAGTGATCAGGGCGCGGTCGTCTCGGCCAATCGCGGTGTGTCGTGGAGCAACTGGTACACGCAGCCCACCGCCGCGATGTATCACGTGACGGCCGACAACGCCTTCCCGTATCGACTCTGCTCGGGCCAGCAGGACAGCGGCTCGGCGTGTGTGGCCAGCCGGTCGGATGACGGGCAGATCACGTTCCACGACTGGCATCCGGTGAACATCCAGGAGTACGGGGTCGCCGCGCCGGACCCGCGCGATCCCGACATGGTGTACGGCAGCATGCGTAGCGGCGTATCGCTCTACAACCGCAAAACCGCCCAGACGACCTACGTCGGCCCGGACATGGAAGGGTTCAGCCGCAACGTGCGCACGATGCCGCTGCACTTCTCGCCAGTGAAGCCGGATGTGTTGTTCTACGCGTCGAACGTGGTCTGGAAGACGCTCGATCGCGGCAAGAGCTGGAGTCGCATCAGCCCGGACCTCACGCGGCAGGCGTGGACGGTGCCTGCATCTGCGGGGCAGTATGCCAGTACCGTGAAAACAGCACCTGCCGGCTCGCTGACGGCGCTGGCGCCATCGCCTCGCGACGTGAATGTGCTCTGGAGCGGCAGTGATGACGGCACGCTGCAGGTGACGATGAATGGCGGTGCAACATGGGCCAACGTGACACCGGCGGTCGCCAAGCCGTGGGCGCGAATCTACAATCTCGAGGCGGGGCATTTCGATACGCAGACGGCGTATGCGGCCGTGAACACGCTGCGGCTGGATGACATGAATCCCCACTTCGTTCGCACGCATGACGGGGGCAAGACCTGGACCGAGATCAACACCGGGATCGCCGGTGATGCGGCATCGAACTCCATTCGCGAAGACCCGCGGCAGAAGGGATTGCTCTACGCCGCCACCGACCGGCAGGTCTGGGTGTCGTACGACGATGGGGATCACTGGGAATCGCTGCGGCTGAACATGCCGGCGATTGCGGTGCGCGACCTGGCGGTGAAGGACGACAGCACCTGCCACTGTTCCGACCTGGTGATCGCCACGCATGGTCGTGGTTTCTGGATCCTCGACAACATCACCACGCTGCGGCAGGCCGCGGCGGCTCGTGGGGCGACGACGGCGTATCTGTTCAAGCCACCGACAGCGGTACGTGTGCGCATCGCCACCAACGATCCGACGCCGTGGGCGCCCGAAGTACCGGCGGGTGAAAATCCGATGCCGGGCGGCATCATCGACTACCGGCTGGCGTCGAATACGTCGGGACCGGTGACGATGGAGATTCTTGATGCGGCGGGGAAGCTCATTCGGCGCTACACGAGCAACGAACCGGTACTCGATCCGCATCCGGCGTTCGATTTGCCGGCGTACGACCGCATCTGCCAGAAGACGCCGACGGCCACCTTCTGCGGGTTGCCACTCTACTGGCCGGCGCCGCCGATTCAGTTGTCCACCAAGGCAGGGATGCACCGGTTCGCGTGGGATCTGCACTACGATCCGATTCCGGCCGAGGACATCGCGGATGACGGCGACAGTGACGCGACGGGTGCGGTGCCGCATCGTACCTATCCCACGGTGAACGCGCCGTGGGCGCCGCCGGGCAGCTACACCGTGCGCCTGACGGTGGATGGCACGCGCTACACGCAGCCGCTCACGCTGAAGCTCGATCCGCGCGTTCGCACATCGACGGTGGCACTGGCGCAGGTGGCGACGGTGTCGCGAGAGATGTGGTCCGGGTCGATCGGTGCGTATGCGGCGCATCGTACGGCGCGCGCGTTGTCTGCCGCGCTGGCTGGCATGTCCGGCGCCGACGTCGCGACGTACAAGGCGCAGGTGGACTCCATCGCGCCAGAAACACCGCGGGGGCGGGCCCGTTTCCGCCGTCGCGGTCCACAGGCGGCGACGCCGACACTGACTGCGGCGAGCCAGGCGATGATGGCTGCCGCGATGGCGATGCAGACGGCCGATGTCGCTCCGACCGCGGCGCAACTGGCGGCCTGTGCATCGGCGCGTGAACAGATGTCACTGGCGATGACGAAGTGGAATGCCGTGCGCACCACCGGCTTGGCGGCGCTCAATGCGTCGCGCCGGGCAGTAGGGCAGTCACCCATCACCATTCCCGAGGTGACGACGAAGTGATTCGCCAGGCGACGACCGCGGCGCTGCTGCTCGCGTGGGCATCACGCGAGGGTGGCGCGCAGTCGCTGCCGTCTGGTGCCGCGCGATCCGCGCAACCCGATGCCCGGCTGGCGGCGGGTGTGCCACAAGTGCTGGCCGCCGAACGCGCCGCGCAGATCAGCGATGTCCGCTACGCACTCTCACTGGACGTGACCACCACCGATTCGGCCACCGGGTCGGTGGTGGTGCGTTTCTCGCAGCGCACGGCCCGCGAGGTGATCCTCGATTTTCGTGGGCTGGGGGTGTCGCGCATCGTAGCTAACGGCCAGTCGCTGCCAAGCAGTGACACCAGTGTCTGGAATCGCGCCCATGTCCGTATCCCGGCATCACACACCCGCGCGGGCGTCAATCAGGTCGAGCTCACCTTCGCGTCGCCCATCGCGGCGGCGGGCGCGAGCATCATCCGCTCCCGTGATGCGGCCGATGGGCAGGAGT
>JANNVN010000046.1:0-11086 GCA_031414435.1 Gemmatimonadaceae bacterium | reverse complement strand
AGCACTGGCCGACTTCATCGCCGATACGACCAATCGCTACACCGGCATCTGGCAGGCGGCGCCGGCCCTGGTGCAACTCGAGGCGAATGCGCTCGACTGGTTGCGCGAGTGGATGGGCATGCCGCCGGGAACGACGGGTCTGTTCACGACGGGTGGCTCGATGGCCACCTTCAACGCCGTGTTGTGCGCACGCGAGAAGTACCTCGGCGTCGACATCCGCCGCGGCGTGCTGTACACGTCCGATCAGGTGCACCACTGTGTGATCAAGTCGGCGAAACTGGCCGGTATCATGCCGGACCGCGTCCGCTCTATTCCGGTGGACGCACAGTTTCACATTCAGATGGATGCGCTCCGCGCAGCGATTGCGCAGGACCTGCGTGATGGCCTCGTGCCCTTCATGGTGGTGTCGAATGCCGGTACCACCAATACCGGCGCGGTCGATCCACTGAATGCAATCGCCGACCTGTGTGTCGCGCATGATCTCTGGCACCATGTTGACGGTGCCTACGGGGCGTTCTTCCAGCTCTGCGAGTCCACGCGTCCGGTGCTGCGCGGGCTGGAGCGGGCCGACTCGCTGACGCTCGATCCGCACAAAGGCATGTTCATGCCGTACGGCACCGGCGCATTGCTGGTGCGCGATGGCGCGCGGCTGCGTGCAGCGCACGAAGCGACGGCTGGTTACCTGCCTGAGATGCCCAGCCCCGCCGAATTCTACGACCCGAGCCAGCATGGCCCGGATCTGTCGCGCGGGTTTCCGGGACTCCGGATGTGGCTGACGATGAAGGTGTACGGCAGCGACACATTCCGGGCGGCGATTGCGGAGAAGCGTGCGCTTGCGGTTGACGCATACAATCGCGTGGCTCGGCTGCAGAATGTGGTGATGTACGGCCCGCCCGAGTTGTCCCTGTTCCCATTTCATGTGACCTGGGCGGGCGCGACGCGGGCGCAGGAAGACGTTGCCACGCGCGCGGTGATGGAGGGAGTGTCCCGGCGCGGCCGGGTGATGCTGAGCGGTGCCGAGGTTGGTGGTCGATATCTCGGACGTGTGTGTGTCCTTAGCTTCCGGACACATGCCGCGCAGATCGACGCGCTGGTCGAAGACCTCGAAGCAACCATCCACGACGTCGTCGGGAGACTGTCATGAAACGCCTGCTGCTGGCTGTCGCCGCTGTGGTTGCAGCGCTGCTGGGCACGATGGCGGTGCGCGCGGCCATGGTGCCGGCACCTGCTCCGCCGGCGGTCGCCGAGAAGCGCGTCGTCATCGACGAAGCGACAGCCGCGCAGCGTCTCTCCGGCGCCGTCAAGTTCGCGACCATATCGACGGCGTCGGGCGCCCCGATCGATACGGCGGCCTTTCTCGGGTTTCACGCCTTTCTCGCCACGTCCTTTCCGCGTGTTCATGCCGCGCTCAAGCTCGAGAAGGTCGCCGGATTGAGCCTTCTGTACACCTGGACAGGCACCGACTCGCTTGCACCGCCGGTGGTGCTGATGGGGCACATGGACGTGGTGCCGGTGCCGGAGGCAAACCTCAAGGACTGGACACACGCACCATTCTCGGGAGACGTGGCCGACGGCTACGTGTGGGGTCGCGGCACGATGGACGACAAGGTGACCGTGCTGGCGGTGCTCGAGGCGGTGGAGGATCTGTTGTCACGCGGACAGCGCCCGTCGCGCACGGTGTATCTCACCTTCGGCCACGATGAAGAGGTTGGCGGCCGGTTGGGCGCGCGCGCGATTGTCGATACGCTGGTGCGTCGTGGCGTGAAGCCGGCGCTGGTGATCGACGAAGGTGGTGTGATGACCAACGGCGCGATTCCAGGTGTCCAGGGGCTGGCCGCAGTGGTGGGAATCGCGGAGAAGGGGTATCTGTCGCTACGGCTGAAGGCTCGGGCGGAGGGAGGACATTCGTCGATGCCGACCAGTCGAACGGCAGTTGGTGCGCTGAGCCGCGCGATCGCGGCACTCGAGGCGAACCAGTTTCCGTTCGTACTCGACGGACCAACGCGCGGCATGCTCGAAGCGATGGCACCGTATTCGTCGTTCGGCCGCAAGATGGTGTTTGCCAATCTCTGGCTGACCGGCCCGCTGGTGACGAAGATGCTCAGTGGCACGCCGACCACCGCTGCGATGCTGCATACGACCACCTCACCGACCATGCTCTCGGCCGGCATCAAGGACAACGTATTGCCGCCTGAAGCGACGGCCGTGGTGAACTTCAGGATTCGTCCGGGCGAAACACAGGCCACGGTGATGGCGCGCGTAAATGCGGTGATCGCCGACACCATGATCAGCGTGACGCCCACCGACAGTGCACGCGTTGATCCGTCACCGGTGTCGAACGTCGATTCGCCGGCGTTCCGCCTCATCGCCTCCACCGTGCGTGGCATGGTGCCCGGGCAGTCGGTGCCGGTGCTGCCGTACCTCGTGGGTGGCGGGACGGACGCGAAGTACTGGGGCCCGCACTCCTCCAACGTCTTCCGCTTCCTGGCTGTGCCGCTCGAGCAGGGTGATGCGACGAGAATTCACGGCGTGAACGAGCGGATGTCGGTCAAGAGCTACGGTACGGCCGTCACCTTCTATGCACAGCTGCTGCAGCATCTCGACGCGTTGAAGTGAAGCCGACCGAGCGGTTGGCGAGCGCCACCGCGCCTGATGGTTCGGTGCTGACGCTGTATCGGCATGACGGCTCATACCTGATGGTGGTGGACGGCATCGAGCTGATGTCGACGCGTCGCGTGCATTCGGAGTTGCAGCTGGCAGCGCTGGTCTGCACACCGCTGTCGCAGCAGGCCGGTGCATCGGTCCTCATCGGCGGCCTTGGATTCGGCTTCACGCTTACGGAAGCGCTTCGCCTGCTACCCGATGACTCACACGTCATCGTGGCCGAGATCATGCGCGAAGTGATCGAGTGGAACCAGCATCCCGACTGGCCGCTGGCGGGGGCGGCGATGCACGACGCACGTGTGACCGTGCTGCGCGACGACGTGGCGAATGTGCTGCGAGCGAACGTCGGTGCCTTCGACGCGATCATGCTGGATATCGACAACGGCGCCGAGTCATTCACGACGGGCAGCAACAAGAAGCTGTATGGCGAAAAGGGCATCCGGACCGCGATCGCTGCGCTGCGCCCGGGGGGCAGGCTCGCCTATTGGTCGGTGGATACGGAACCGGCATTCGTGCGAGCGCTGAAGGCGGCCGGCCTCAAGGTGAGCGTGCACAAGGTCCGGTCGCATCTGACGTCAGGGGGATTCAACTCCGTCATCGTCGGTGCGGCATCGGGCTGATCGGGTCGTCAGCGTTCGGCTCTGCGCGCTTCGAAAGCTGTCACGACTTCTCAGGCGGGGCCACGCATGCTTTGCGGAATGCCTGCGTCTGTGCGCATCGACGGCTGTCACCACTGTTCACGCGGGGGCCGCGAATCGCACGCGGAATCCCGGCGACCGTGCGCATCGACGGCTGTCACCACTGTTCACGCGGGGGACGCGAATCGCACGCGGAATCCAAGCGACCGTGCGCATCGAAGGCTGTCACCACTGTTCACGCGGGGGCCGCGGAGGGCGCGGAGAAACTGCAACAGCAAAGGCTGATGGAACTGCGATCGCGTGACGCTGTTCCAAAAAAGCCTTTGCTCTTCCTCCGCGTTCTCCGCGGCCTCCGCGTGAGCAGTGTTGCCGATCCAGAACAAACACTGACGCCAGACTGCAGAGGAATCCGCGTGAACAGTGTTGCAGAGCCAGGCCAAACACCGACGCTGGAATACGGAAGTCGAGCCCTCCGTACCCGGAGCGATCAAGCCGGACCAGAACCCACCTGACACAGCCAGCAGCAGCGCGTCACGAGCAAGCAGAGTCCCCGAGCGGACTCGCCCGACGGAGCCTGCGGGCGAACGATGCAGACTGGCTACGGAATCGGCCGCGTCCGGCTGCGCATCAGCGCCTCGATCTCGTCGATCTCGCGCGGCACGTTACTGATCCGCTCGGTGCCTTTTTCCGTCACGATGTAGTCGTCTTCGATGCGGACGCCGGTGTTCTGAAAGCGAAGGACCGCGTCACGAACCTTGGCGATGAACTTGCGATTCTTCGGCGTGTCCGGGAGCGCGTCGAGCATCGCCGTGCTGACGTAGATCCCCGGCTCGATGGTGAAGGCGTCGCCAATCTGAAACGAGCGGTTGCCGCTGTAGAACTGCGCTGGATCGTGCACCGCGAGGCCGATGCCGTGGCTGATGCCGTGAATCATCCAGAACATCGCCTGGCGACAGGACCGCGGTGAATTCACACAATCGGTGCGCCACGGCATGTCGAGCGAGGCATCAACACTCTCAATCAGGCCAAGCTTCGCCAGCCCGCGCGCGCGGACGTCCTCCGACGAATCAAGCGCCGCGATGGATGACATGCCCACCTTGGAATTGCGCTCCGCTGCCAGCTGTGCGTCGAGCACCAGCTGGTACATCAGGCGCTGCTCCGGCGTGTACGTACCACTGACAGGGATGGATCGTGTGACATCGGCGGCATACCCCTCGTACTCCGTCGCGGCGTCGATCACGACCAGGTCGCCGGGCTTGAGATCACCACGATTCCGCATGTAGTGCAGCTGCGTGCCGCGGATGCCGCCACCGACGATCGAGCCGTAGGAGGGTCGTGCGCCGCCCAGCCGCCGGAACTGGTACTCGAGCGCGGCCTGGAGCTCGTACTCCTTCGTTGGTTCCGGTACCAGCATCGCAGCCCGGTGCCCTTCAGCGCTGATCTCGGCCGCGCGACGGATGAGTGCGAGCTCCGCCTCGGACTTCTTCGCACGGATCTGGTAGACGTAGGGATGGGCGTCGCGCATCGTGAGGCCAGGATTCGCCGCGGCAAAGCGGCGCTCCCACTGCTGGCCACGTGTCAACGAATCCTGCGCGGCGAAATCCGCGGCGGCGAAATCGGTCAGGGTATAGACGGTCTTCACGGTCTTCGCGATCGAGTCAACGACCGACTCGATCGCACCGGCCGATCGTGCTCGCATGCCGAGCGTCTGCTCGACGGCCAGAGAATCGGGCCGCTTGCCGTAGTAGAACTGCTGTCGCGCGCCGGCGGCTGTGATGAACAGGGTCGTTTGCGCCTTGCCACCCTTGATGACCATCACGAGCGCGGCGTCCGGCTCGTTGTAGTTCGTCAGGTACCGGAAGTCCGGAAGCTGAAAGAACGGGCCGAAGTCCTCCACCGGCGTGCGGCCGCCAAAGGCGACCAGCAGGCCATCGCCCAGTTTCGCGGCCAGCGCGTCACGGCGTGCGTTGAACTCGGCCTGCGGAATCTGCGCGCCGAGTGGCATCGCAGCCATCGCCATGGCAAGGAGTCCGGCACCTGCGATCCGGCGCCGGCTATCGGCGGGGCGAGCAACGGGGCGAGCGGCGGCGGACGGTAGCATCGACGGTGCGGATTGAGTGTGTGAAGGACGTGTCAAACGTGCCGTACCGCTCTGCCCGGCGAAAGGGCCGCGGACGGCCGTTACGCTCCCCCGTTGCAGAACGGCCGTCGGTTGGCGAGCATGATCGTTGCAAAACCTTCCCGACCCTCCCGAGGCCCGTATGCGGAAATCCCTGTTGCTGCTTGTTTTGCTGACTGCCGCCTGCTCCGGCGAGCCCGCGGCCCGCGGTGGGAGCGCTGGCAGCGACTCTACGACCGCTGACGCCGACGTGACGCGGTGGGAGCAGCAGGCGGCGCGGATCGAGATCATTCGCGACGATTGGGGCATTCCGCACGTCTACGGGAAGACCGATGCAGACGCGGTCTTCGGGATGATCTATGCGCAGGCCGAGGACGATTTCAATCGCATCGAGGTGAACTACCTGAACGCGATGGGTCGACTGGCCGAGGCGGAAGGGGAGTCGGCGATCTGGCGCGACCTGCGCATGAAGCTCTTCATCGATCCAGCGGAGATCCAGACGCAGTTCAAGGCCAGCCCGGCGTGGTTGCAGACCCTGTGTACCGCGTGGGCGGATGGCTTGAACTACTACCTGCACATGCATCCGGAGACGAAGCCCAGGGTGCTGGCGCGCTTCGAGCCGTGGATGGCCATGACGTTCAGCGAAGGGAGCATTGGCGGCGACATCGAGTCGGTCTCGCTGAAGGCGCTGGAGGCGTTCTACGGTGCGCCGGACGCAGCACCGGCCGTCGCCCGGGTGGAGTCGGTGCCCGTCACCGCAGAGCGGTTCGCACCGGCAAAGGAGCCGACAGGATCGAATGGCATCGCCATCGCACCGCAGAACACCGTCAACAAGCGTGCACTGCTCCTCATCAATCCACACACCTCGTTCTTCTTCCGCGAAGAAGGCCAGATGGTGAGTGAGGAAGGCCTCAACGCGTACGGCGCGGCCACCTGGGGACAATTTTTCATCTACCAGGGATTCAATGACAAGGCAGGCTGGATGCATACGTCCAGCGGTGCCGACGTCATTGATGAGTTTGCGGAGACGGTCACGAAGCGGGGTGATGGGTGGGTCTATCGCGTCGCGGGTGCGGAGCAGCCAGTCGTGTCGCGCAAGATCACGATTCCGTACAAGGGCGCCTCCGGGCCTGCATCGCGAGAGTTCACGGTGCACCGCACGCAACACGGCCCTGTCGTGCGTGCGGCGGATGGCAAGTGGATCAGCGTGGCGCTGATGCAGGAGCCGGTGAAGGCGTTGACGCAGTCATGGACGCGCACCAAGGCGAAGAACCTGAAGGAGTTCCGCGCCACGATGGAGTTGCACACCAACAGTTCGAACAACACCGTGTATGCCGACGCGGACGGCAACATTGCGTACTTCCATGCCAACCACGTTCCGAAGCGGAATCCGAAGTTCGACTGGAACAAGCCGGTCGACGGCAGCGACACGGCCACGACCTATCGCGGCGTGCACTCGCTGGACGAAAGCCCGAACATGATCAATCCGGCCACCGGATGGATTCAGAATACGAATAACTGGCCCTTCAGCGTCTCGGGTGCCAGCAGCCCCAAGGCGTCGGCGTATCCGAAGTACATGGAAACGTACGAAGAAAATCCGCGTGGCGTGCATGCAATCCGGGTGCTCGCCAACCGCAAGGATTTCACGCCCGAGGTGCTGCGCGCGGCGGCGTACGACAGCTATCTGCCGGCCTTCGCCGATCTGGTGCCACTGCTCGTGAAGGCGTACGACGACGTGGCCATGACAAGTCCACTGCGTGGCAAGCTCGGTGAACAGGTGTCGCAGCTTCGCACGTGGGACTACCGGTGGGCCGAAAACTCCGTCGCGACCACATTGGCCGTCTTCTGGGGCGAGGAGCTGTGGCGCCAGGCCCGCGCCGACGCCGAGAATGAGAACCTGTCGATGTACGACTTCATGGCGAAAATGACGACGCCAGCGCAGAAGCTCGATGCCCTCGTTGCCGCGTCGGAGACGCTGACCACGAACTTCGGCAGCTGGAAGACATTCTGGGGTGATGTGAATCGCTTCCAGCGTCGCACGGGAGACATCGCGCAGCCGTTCAGCGATGTCGCACCGAGCGTGCCGGTGCCGTTTGCCTCGGCGCGATGGGGATCGCTCGCGTCCTTCGGTGCGCGGCCGTATGCGGGCACGAAGAAATGGTATGGCACCAGCGGCAACAGTTTCGTTGCTGTGGTGGAGTTCGGCGATAGCGTGCGCGCGATGGCGGTCACTGCCGGTGGCTTGAACAGCAATCCCGGGTCGAAGCACTTCAACGATCAGGCAGAGCGTTATGCCGCCGGCAACCTGCGCGAGGTGTACTTCTATCGACCGCAGCTGACGGGTCATACCGAACGCACCTATCATCCGGGCAAGTGACGACGTCCGGTCGTCTCGCGTCCCATACTTCTGATCGATAGCTCATGACTGGCATTCCGAAGGTGCAGGACCTGCTCGATCTGCGCGGCAAGGTCGCGCTGGTGACCGGTGCATCCGGCGGGATCGGGCGAGTGATTGCGCAGCGATTGAGCGACGCAGGCGCCAGCGTCGCGGTGCACTATCACAGCAATGAGGCTGGCGGTCAATCCACGGCCGCAGCGCTGACGGCGTCCGGAGGAGTGGCGTTCGCAGTCGGCGCCGACATCGGCGACGAGGCGGCCTGCGAGGCGATGTTCGCCGCTGTCGAGCAGGTACTCGGCCCGGTCGACGTGCTGGTCAACAATGCGGCGGATCAGGGTGTTTCAGCATTGGGCGACATGCCGCTGGCGACGTTTCAGGCGATGATGGCTACAAACGTCACCGGCGTGTTTCTCACCACGCGGATGGCCGCCGCATCCATGATCGCGCGCGGGGCGCCGGGCGCGATCGTCAACATCGTCTCGATCGAGGGGCACTCGCCGGCGGCAGGGCATGGACACTACGCCACATCGAAGGCCGGACAGTTGATGTTCACACGGGCGGCGGCGCTCGAGTACGGCCGCAGCAGGATTCGCGTGAACTCGGTGTCGCCGGGGCTGATCGATCGCCCTGGGTTGGCCGAGGACTGGCCGTCTGGCGTGCAGCGGTGGACGAGTGTCGTGCCGCTGGAACGACTGGGGCAGCCGGAAGACGTGGCTGACGCGGTGCTGTTTTTCGTTGCACCGGCGTCGCGATGGATCACCGGGGCCGATATCCTTGTCGACGGCGGCATCAGTACCCGGCCCACGTGGTGACGCCACTCGCCTGTAGCGACGAGTGATTCGCTCAGGTGCAGCGAGCGCACGAGCCGAATCCCTTTCTCTGGAGCGGTGTGGTGTTTCGAATCTCGGCCAATGCAGAAGTCTCGGTGCTCTCAAGTACTGCTGTTGCTGTCCTGGCATTCGTCGCCGCGACGCTCGTTGCGGCCATGCCCGCGACGGCGCAGGAGCAGCGGCCCGCGAACTGGACTGACACGATCACCCCATTCCGTGTCATCGACAACGTGTACTACGTGGGAAGCGCCGGTTTGTCGGCGTGGCTGATCACCACGCCGACGGGCCACATCCTGCTGGACGTCGGTCTGCCACAGAACGCGAGCCTGGTCGAGCGGAACATCCGCACACTCGGCTTTCAGCTGGCCGATGTGAAGATCCTGCTCAACACGCATGCCCACGACGATCACGCCGGCGGGCTTGCACAGCTCAAGCGAACGACCGGCGCCAGCCTGTATGCGATGGCGGGTGATCGGCGCGCACTGGAGCGCGGCGTCTACGCGGGATCGGAGGACGTGCGCGATTTGCTCTTCCCTGGCGTCAGCGTGGATCACGTGCTCCGCGACCGCTCGACCGTCACACTCGGTGGTGTCACGCTCACCGCGCACCACACGCCGGGACACTCGGCTGGTTGCACGACATGGACGATGCCGGTGTCGGATGCGGGCGCCAGTCACACGGCGGTGTTCTTCTGCAGTGCCAGCGTTGCTGCCAACCGCCTTGCGCCACGACCACAGTGCCCGGGGATCGTGCGTGACTATCCGCGTACGTTTGCGCGATTGAGGACGCTTGCTTCTGATGTCCTGCTTGCGCCACACGCTGAGCAGTTCGACCTGATCGCCAAACGTGCGCGAATGGTGGCGGGGCAGCCGAACCCGTTCATCGTTCCGGGCGAGTTGGAGGAACTGACGGCGGCGATGGAAGCGACCTTTGTGAAGGAACTCCGCAGACAGCGTCAGAAGCGCTGACTTTCGGTCGCTGCGCAGATGGTCGGAGCGACCGAGGCGCGGATGACAGTGAGATGTCATCCGCGCCTCGATCGTCACCTCCTGCTGTTCCGGGCGTCAGCTCGCTCGCTGCCGCCGGCGTACGGTGAGGGCGATCAGCCCAAGGCCGATGATCATGAGAGAGACCGTCGCGGGCTCCGGCACCACGGCGACATAGCCAGGGATGTCGGCGGTGTAGGCGTGCAGCACACCGGGGAGCAGTGCGTAGGCGCACGTCAACTGTGCAGCGGCTCCGTTCGACGTCAGGACGCAGCCCATCACCTGGCCGAGCGGGCACTGGATCGACGACGCGTACGGGTCAGCCTGCAGGAAGTCCAGCCAGACGTCGAACTGGACGCCCTGCGCATTCTGGGTCACGCTATAGTCGTTGTCGGAGCCGACCAGGATCAGGTAGCTGCCGTTGGAGAGACGCGGACCAATCGCCAGGCCCTCCCACTTCTCGGGTGACTTGCCGCCAAGCGCGGCCAGCGTGTTCGCGTCGAGATCGATCAGCTTCGCGCTCTTGCCCACCGCGTTGACGCCGGCGGGAAGAACGCCGTTCGCGATCGAAATGCCGGAGATGTCGGTGGCGCCATTGAGGTCGATCTGGAAGACGGACTTGTCTGCGTTGGCCAGCGTGGCGCCGATGCCGAGGCCACGGTTGTTGCGCTCCAGAATCAGGAACTTGTCATCGCCGAGTGCGACCAGTTCCGACACGCCGCGCCCCTGACCGGTCGTTTCGAAGCGATAGGCGAACTGCCCGACCGCTTCCCCCGTCGCCATGTCGTACTTCACGATGCGGGTGAACTGACCGGCGCTGCCGCCTTCGTCGTACATCGCGCTCTGCAAGGTGGCGTAGGCGAACTTGCCATCCGGACTGATCGCCAGTCCTTCGAACCCGCGATTGGTCACGCGGCCGGCCGTGTTTCCGGTATTGTCGGTGAAGTTCGGCGTGCCGGTCGCGCCGTTGCGCGGAATGATGTTCGCCGGCGGCGTGAAGCGTCGAACTTCCTCGCCATTGCGGTTGAACTCGATCAACGACGGCCCGTACTCATCCGAGATCAGGATGTTGCCGTTCACCGGGTTGATGACGATCCCCTCAGGATCGAAGGACTTGCCGAGCGTGGAGACCGGGTTCGGAGCGAGTCCATTCAGTGCCACTCCGCCACTGGTGAACTTGACCGTCGCCTGGATCTGAAAGTTGCTGATTCGACCGGTCGCCTGGTCGACGTCGAGCGTGAAACGCTGCACACGCGTCTCGTACGGAATGGTGCCACCGCCAGGTCCACGATCGGACACGCCCCACCATTCGCCGCGCAGCGGGTCGTAGAACAGTCCGGAAAACATTCCCACGCGACGGTCGAAGGTCGAGCCGGATGAGCGGTCGAGGGTGTTGCCGGCAACGGTGATCCCGTTGACGAACTGCGCATTGCTGACGGTTTGCGCGCCGA
>JANNVN010000045.1:0-10411 GCA_031414435.1 Gemmatimonadaceae bacterium | reverse complement strand
GCAGCTGCCATTCGTCGATGCCGTGAGCGCTGCAAAGCTGATGGTGCCAGCGAGCTGCGTCGGCAGCAGGCGAGTCGTGGTCGTTCCGTCGCCAAGCTGGCCAAAGCTGTTGCGTCCCCAGCAGAACGCCACGCCGGCTCCCGTCAGCCCACAGGTGTGCAGCTGTCCAGCCGCGATCGCGGCGAACGACTGGCCACCGACGACGAGCGTCGGCGCCGTTTCCTTCAGCGTGCTGGCGCCCGTGCCCAGTTGCCCCTCGAGATTTCTGCCCCAGCAATACGCGAGCGATCCCGTCGTCAGGCCACAGGTATGCGATTCGCCGGCGGCGAGAGCGGCGAAGGCGAATCCGCCGCCGACCAGGGTCGGCGCGGTGCGATTTGTCGTTGTTGCATCACCGATCTCGCTGAACGAGTTGCTGCCCCAGCAGTATGCGGTACCCGCATTCGTGACACCGCAGGTGTGCAGCGGGCCAGCGGCGAGCGACGTGAAAGAGAGCCCGCCACTGACAGGCGTCGGTACCGTGCGTTCCGCTGTCGATCCGTCACCGAGTTGTCCGCTGCTGTTGGTACCCCAGCAGTACGCGGCGCCAGCGGTCGTCAGCCCGCAGGTATGGAACGAGCCCGAGACGATCGAGCGCGCGACGAGTGTTGGTGCCGGTGGTGCACACGACAGAACAGCATCAGCCAGATGTGTCGCACTGCCTGACGCCACCGCGCGCACGACGTCGGGCGTTTCACAGTCTGCCGGAATTCCACTGACGAAGCTCACCTCCACTGGACCCGCCGGCACACCGCTCACCACGAACCGGCCAAGCGAGTTTGTCGTCGCCGTCTGTCCGAGCGGCGCGACCCGCACACCGACACCGGCAACGCCACCGCGACCCGGCGCGCTGACGACGCCATCGAGCGTCACCAGCCCTGGTGGTGGTAGCTGCTCACCGAGGGTCCATCCGCTGTACCACGGGATGCTGCCAGTGGCAAAGCCAGTGGGAGAAGCAGCCGCGATGGCACCGAGGTACTGCACGGCTTCCACGACACCACTCGCCGGCGGCGCGACGCCAATCGTGTTGGCGATCGTGGACCCTGGCACGGGACGCAGATCGGGCAGCAGCACATCGATGGCACTCCTGAGCTGCTGCGTGGCCGCCATACCCACCACCGTCGTCGCGCTGAACAGGAGGAACGATTCCCCTTGCGCCGAACACTCGGCGGGGTCGGCATCGGGATCCTGCGCCGACACCGGCGCCGTAATGCCGAAGCCCGCGATGGTCAGCTGGCCGCCGTTGATCTGGTTGCAGGTCGCGGCATCGTCGACATCGAGCGCAATGCCCGGTTCGATGAGCAGCACGTTGTGCAGACTCCCGGCTGCGCCGCGATCAAACCGCATGGCAGCGGGTGCACTGCTCAGGTACGGATTCCCGGCCGCGCTTGGCGGGGTGATGATCGTCAGATTCGCGAGTAACGGCGCGGAACGTGGTGTCGCGTCGACGTTGCCGCCTGCGCCAACCGCGTTCCGGCCGAGCAGGCCGCCGGTATACCCGGTCGCATCCTGCTGAATCACGATGTATTGCGCCTGTCCCGTCCAGCCCCCGCTGTAGGCGAGGCCATACTGCGCGTTGGTGGTGAGCGCGAGGTGCCGGAACCGTGCCGTACCACCCACGACCTCGAGCCCGTGGCCGATGCTGCGATGCACCTGAATGTCCTGCAACACCGTCTTCGCGCCGACGCCGAAGACTCGCAGTCCGTGCGTCGCATACTGAATGCGCGTATACCGGACGACGCCACTCGAGTCGTCGGCGGTGCAGCCACCATACAGGGCGCCGTCGAGTGCCGATTCGCGGCAGCCACCGGCGCCGCCGCGTCCGCCGGCCGGACTGGTGAGCGTGCCGTGGTTGATCGGCGCGTTGCCGAGAATGTTCAGGCCACCCCAGCAGCCGGGTGTGCTGGCGCCGTTCTGGCAGGTGAGCACGACGGGTTCATTCTGAGTGCCAAGGACGTTCAGCCGTCCGCCACGTTCGACGACGATCGTGACACCAGGTGCGGCTTCAATCAGCGCGCCCGCGCCGATGTCGAGACGTGCGCCAGCGGTCAGCGTGATGTTGCCCTCGAGCTGCACTCGTGTGCCTGACGGCCAGACCGTCGTGCCTGTCAGGGCGGTGGGAGCGGTCCGCGACCCGACAACCAGAATTCTGGTGTCGCCGCTGGAATCGCCGACTGCTGCGGGGGAGGGGAGGGTAGCGAGCAGACCTGCTACGATCGCGCTGAAGGCGGCGGTCACGGCGGAGACATGCATGGTGATGAGCTCGACGGGTGGCGAGATCGCCGGCGGCACAATCCGCCGATCATCACCAAGAAACGTCTGTGTGCTTCACGACTGGGCAGTGCCCGGTGTCAAGGTTGCGTCGCGATCCGGGAACAGGGCAATCGGGATCTTGACGCGACTCAGCGACGCTGGTGGCGGGCGAACGCGTCAGCCCACTCCGAGCACAGTGCGGCCTGAACCGGCTGCAGGTGTCGCAGAGCGTGAGTCGTCAGTGCTGCCAATGCCTACTGTGGCGCCGCCCAGCGCCATGAGCCGGTCGCCGAGTTCGTCCTTGCAACCGGCTTTCGCGGTTTGACTTGCGCCCAACGTCAGCGGTGGGTCGCGCTGGTCGGCCCGATGCGCCGAGCCGTTACAGTGGTTTGACAGAGCGGGTACCTCGTCGTCTCGGGTACCATGCGGCGTCAGCGTGATCATTGAGTCACTCCTGCGACGACTGTCATGCCTGCCACGATCTCGACCTCAGCCCAGCACCCGCTGACCCGACGCATCCTGATTCTCGGATCGTGTTACACGCTCGCGGTGATCGGTATTGTCCGGATCCCGAAACTGCTCGCCAGCGAAGTCGCTCGGGCGCCGGTCAGGGAGATCGCGTCCGGCACGATCACGACTTCGACGATCTGGCACGCGGGCGTCCTGCATCGGATCTCCGGCCCGGTGCGCGTGACCGACGGTGCGACGCTCACCATCGAGCCAGGCGCGCGGGTGGAAGGCACCGCCGGCGCGGCCATCGTCGTCGAGCGGACAGGTCGTATTCAGGCTGTTGGCACGCTGACGGAGCCGATCGTGCTTGGCTGCCCAGCCACGAGTGTGGCTGCGCGCGACTGCTGGGGTGGCTTGGTGATCGCGGGCAACGCCCCCGTCAACGGTGGCACGCCGGACAGTCCTCCTGCGCGCGGCACCGGCGCCTCTGGGTGCGCCCAGCGGACGGACGATGCGCTGGCGGTCGCGTATGGCGGGTGTGCCGCCGATGACAATTCCGGCACGATGCGCTACGTGCGCGTCGAGTTTGGCGTGCGCGGCGTGCAGCTGCTTGGTGTGGGCAGCGGCACGCAGCTCGAGTATGTGCAGGTGCACGGCGCGGGCAGCGGCGGCATCACGTTGCGTGGTGGGTCGGTCGACATCCGGCACATGCTGGTGACGTCCAGCGGCCCGACCGGCTTGCGTTGGAGCGGTGGCTGGGTTGGTCGCGGGCAACACCTGCTTGTGCAGGTGCCGGCCGAAGGGGGTGTTGGGATCGATGGCTCGAATGACGCGGCGGCTCCGGCACTCACACCGCGATCGGCGCCGGAGTTGTTCAACGTGTCGGTGCTTCGTCTGCGCGATCCGCCAGGCGCCCCGACGACGACCGGTGTGCGTCTGTCGGATGGGAGTGCCGCAAGGATCAGCAACCTGCTCGTCGCCGGCTTCGATGTGGCGCTGGATGTCGATGGTACCGCGAGTTGCGGATTGATCGGCAGCGGGATCCTGATCACACACGGGATCATCGCTGGCACGTCATCGCTTGGCGATCCGGACGTCGATACCGGTTGCGCCGGCGGCGCATCCACCGAGGATGTTATCCTTGCTGATGCGACATTGGAGCGTGTCACGGACGCCGCGCAGATCGAGGGCTTGCTGAAGGCCGGTTTCGACGCTGTGCTGCCGGATTTCCGTTCACTGTCGGCGTTGTTCATCAGCCGGGCGATTGCGCCTCCGGCGAACGGCTTCTATCTGCCGACGGCGTATGTGGGAGGTGGTGAACCGGCCACCGTCGGTGG
Source organism: Gemmatimonadaceae bacterium (assembly GCA_031414435.1). Lineage (GTDB taxonomy): Bacteria > Gemmatimonadota > Gemmatimonadetes > Gemmatimonadales > Gemmatimonadaceae > JACMLX01. Next base: position 6,332 of record JANNVN010000045.1, on the reverse strand, counting down.
CGCCAGTATTCCCTGGCACAGCGGCTGGACGCGCGATGACGTCGTGGCGCCGGTGGCAGCGTTTGGGGCTGTCAGCGGTACGATCAATTCGCCGCAGCGAGGTGCGTTCAACGGGGCGCGGGTCGAGGCGGGCGGTGTGAGCACAGTCACCAATCCCGCTGGCGGATTCACCATCTCAGGCGTGCTGGCCGGTGCGACGCCGGTGCTGGTGACCACCGGCCCCTCTGGCTGCACGCTGCCCGGGTCGCGCACCGTCACAGTCGTGGCGTCGGTGGTGACCAATGCCGACCTGGCAATCACCTGTCCGCCGCTGACCGTCACCCCGTCGACGTTGCGGCTCACGTACATCTGCGGACGGACCTTCCGCGTACGCAATCCCAACGATGCCGCCGTGACAGTGACCTGGGATGTCTTTGGCACGGCGGAGACTGGAACGCTTCTGCTCCCGGCGCGCCCGCTGTCCGGGAGCTTCAGTGAGACACTCTTTGAGACGGTGGCGACGGGAACCGTTCGGTTGTTCTACAACGGTGTGCAGAGTGACGTGAAGGCGAACGGCGGATTCGCCTGCGCACCATGACTGCGTGGCCGTGACACCATGCCTCCGGCGGTTCCAGCCGATCGGGTGACACGCCTCGCAGTGTGTGCGTTCCCTGCACTGCGGTCAGGTACCTGTCCGGCTTGCTGGATTACGCAAGCGCCGCGCACGACTGTGACATTACCAGACAGTGGCACGACCGTGACACGATCAGTCTGGCTGGACGGTTGATCAGCGGGGAAGTTCCAGTTCGGTCCACGATGCAGTGGGCGGCGATCTCCCCCTCGCCAGACAGTGATTCAATGCGTGTGGTCGTTTGTCCCGTCATCGTTGGTGACCGGATCTGCAGAATAGTCTCGCCGGTCCAGTCTCTTCTTGAAGTCGAGGAATGGGCGGGTGAGTGGTGGGAGCCGAGCTCCATTCCACTGACGATCGCCAGCCTCTCGCCTGCGGCAGATGCATCGCTGCTGCGTGATCGTGGCGTGCCAGAGGCAGACTGCGCTGCCAACGAGCCACGCCCCGATCAGCTGACCATCGAGGCGTTGATGCTGACGCGCGATCCGGACCGTCCGGCTCAGATGCACTTTGACGAGGATGTGCGTCGCAATCCTGGCTCGCGAAAGCGAAAATACCCGGGAAACGCGCGGTTCCGTCGTGGGTCGCAGACGCTGACTGACGCCGAGCGGCGGCATGACGCGGCCGCGGAGTGGAATGGCCCGTGGCGTCGCGCAACCGATCGCCCGCCGCCGGAATCATCCGCATAACCTGCGTTTCCGCCGGTGATGGTTCGCGCTCAGTGACCGACGGATACCACGCCGTGACACGTCCGCGACGCGACGAACGGAGAAACATCAACGGTGCCGTCGATCCTTCTCCCGTTACTGGGCAGACCGTTTCCGCCCTCTCCACGCTGATTTCCCGACGCACCGCAGTGCGTGCCCGTCGGGCACCGAGATGCACCCCATGTTTCTGGTTCGTTCACCACATCATCCCCTGGTACTCGGTGCGCTGCTCGTGCTTGCCGGTGCCGTCGTACCATGCGGTATCAGCATCGCGGTGGCGCAGACACCGGTGCCCCCCGCTGCCGCACCTCCTGCCGGTGCGCGCGGCTACCTCGTTGGTCAGGTAATTGACAAGGCGAGCGGCCGACCGTTACCGGCAACGAACGTGCTGGTGGTTGGTACGACCTTGCGCACGCAGACCGATCTGGATGGTCGTTATCGTTTGCCGGTGCCAGCGGGTGTCTATCCGGTGCGCGCATTCCGGCTCGGCAACGTGGCGCAACAGCAGGAAGGCGTGCGCATCACGGCCGGTGTAAGTGTCACCGTCGATTTTGCGCTTGGCGCAGCCGTGGTGCAGCTATCCACGCAAACCGTGACGGCGGCGCCGACGAAGGCGACTTCAGAGGATGCGTTGCTGGCGATGCAGAAGGCGCGCTCCACGGTGTCGGATGGCATCAGTGCCGAGGCGATCAAGCGGGCGCCGGGTTCGAATGCTGGCGATGCGATCGTGCGCGTGACCGGTGTGTCGATCGTTGACAACAAATTCGCCGTGGTTCGTGGTCTTTCGGAGCGTTACAGCAACACGCTGCTCAACGGTTCAGAGCTGCCAAGCCCGGAGCCGCAGAAGAAAATCGTGCCGCTCGACATTTTTCCGTCGTCGCTACTGGAGTCGATCGTTGTGAGCAAGACGGCGACGCCGGACAAGCCGGGCGACTTTGCCGGTGGATCGGTGGAGGTGTCGACGAAGGAGTTTCCGAACACCACGGTCGCTGACATCAACATCAACACCGGGTATAATTCCGCGGCCACGTTCCAGCGGATCTCGCACGCCCGGCAGCGGGGGCTCGATTTCCTCGCGGTGGACGACGGCAGTCGCCGGCAGCCACAGCAGGTGCCAGCGTTCGGTGCCGCGCCAGCGGCGCTCGAGGGTTTTGCCGAGTCGCTCCGGAATGTCTGGAATCCGACGCCGTCGCGCATCACACCCAATTTTGGCGGCTCGCTCAACTTCGGTGGTCGATTGGGCGGAGATAATGCCCCCTTCGGCTACGTGCTGTCTGGTAACTTCAACCGGCAGACGTCCGCGACGCCCAATCGATTTTTCCAGAATGTGTTCGAGCCATCGGGCACCGCTGACAATTCAGTGACGCTGGCGCAGGCCATCTCCGAGGTCGACGCGGGCGGTATCGCGAACTTCGCGCTGCGCCTCGGTGGATCAAACAAGATCGGCTGGAAGAATCTCTACACGCGAAGCTCGGAAGAACTGGTCTCGGATGCATCGAGTTTTTCGCCGTTTAATGACAACGGTGAAGCCCGAGAGCGCCGAACCTATCAGGTCCGCTACATCACGAGGTCGCTGTTCCAGTCTCAGCTGAGCGGGGATCACCTGTTCAACCGCCTGCTTGGTTCGCGATTGGAATGGAAAGCGACGGTTGCCACCGCCAAGCGCGACGAGCCGGAGAATCGCGCACTCCAGTATCAGCGAAATGCGCGCGATTCCGTGTTTCGGATGCAGGCCGGGCTGCCCGGCACGCCGGGGTCTCGTTTCTGGGTCCGCTTCCTGAAGGACGAGGTCCGCACTGCGCAGGTGGACTGGAGTACGCCCATCGCCCGTCTGCTGGGCGATGGGTCGCTGGTCAAGGTTGGTGTGCTGGCCAGAAATCGTCAGCGGTCGTTCGACGGGTCGATCTTCGCGACGCAGCTCTCCGGTGTGAACTTCGCCGAATCATGGTTGACGCTGCCGCCGGAACGGATCTTCCTGCCGGAATTGCTCGGACCTGGTGTGCTCCGGCTTCAGCGCGAGTCAGCACGCGCGTTGCCGTACGAAGCGCAAGACAACGTCCGGTCTGGGTATGTAATGCTCGATCTCCCGATTCGTTCGCGGCTGCGTGTTGTGGGCGGAGTCCGCAGGGAGGACTGGGCGCTGGATATCTTCGCCGGACGCCGGGACACACTGCCGCCATCGCAGACTCGCCGGAATTCGGACTATCTGCCGTCGGCCAACGCGACATGGAAGCTCACCGAACGGCAGAACCTCCGATTCGCATACTACGAGACGGTGGCGCGGCCCGATCCTCGTGAGGTCACGGCCGACGCGTATGAATCCGTTGCCGGCGATTGTGTCAACGTCGGCGACAGTACTGTGCGGCGAACGCGAATCAGAAATGGAGACGTGCGCTGGGAGCGCTATCCCCGCGCTGGCGAAATCATCTCCCTGAGCGCGTTTGCGAAGTCGTTTACCGATCCGCTCCTGGAGTTCGCCGGCATCGCTGCCGGCGACTGCTTCTATCGCGCCAGCAACAATCCCTCGGCGCGCGTGCTCGGTGGAGAGATCGAAGTGCGGCGTGCGCTCACCTTTCTTCCTGGACCATGGAGCCGGCTGACGGCAAGCGCGAACGTCACGCTCGTGAACTCCAAGTCAGAGGTGGTCATCGGACCCGATACCACCCGCTCTGTGAAGCTTCAGGGTCAGTCGGATCAGCTCGTGAATCTCAACTTGCAGTACGCCTCGGCGGATGCCGGTTTCGACATGAGTGTACTTGGTAACTATTTCAGCGACCGTGTTTTTCGATACGGAGTCCCGCGGCAAGAGAACGGCGGTTTCGTGATCGTCCCGGATGTTGTCGAACAGGGACGCTTCAGTCTCGACCTCAAGATCAGAAAACGCCTCCGCCGCGCGACGATTTCACTGTCGGCTCGCAACCTGACGGACAACGAAGTGCGGTTCAAACAAGAGTCCGACAACGGGACCTTGCAGGTCGGCTATCTGCGGCCCGGGGTCAACTTCAGCATTGGGGTGGGGTATGCATTGCGCTGAACTGAATTTGCGCGCGGCACGTCGTCAGCTGACGACGGCGCTATCGGGAGCAGTGTGGCTGTTCACCTTGATGCTCGCCGGGTGCGCTGACGGGCTGGCGCCGCAGACGGTCGCTCCGGCTCCGCAGGACCTGGTCGCGACGTCCCTGCGGCCCGGCGTCGTCCAATTGCGGTGGAAGCCAGTCGTTGCAACGACCGGGAGTGTGGCGTCCTACGTCATTGAGCGTCGCATCGCCCCTGCCAGCATGTTCGTCGAAGTCGCACGCGTTCAGACGACGAGTGGTGCGCTGGAGCTGACGTGGATCGACACCGACGTGGCACCGCAGACCGTCTATGGGTACCGCGTGCTGGCGCAGACCGACCTTGGCGATCGTTCGCAGCCGTCCGTCGTGGGTGGCGTGGTGACGCCGCCGCCGCCCGGCATCGACATCATCACGCTGTCGACATCGACCACATCAGAGGCGCTTGATCCCGATGGGTATCAGGTCTCGATCATGGGCCCTGATACCGTACGCGCAACCGTGAACGGATCGGCGACGCGCCGTTTCTCGCCACTTCGCACGGGGCGCTACACCATCGAGCTCAGTGGACTGATCGCGCGATGCTCGGGCTCGAGGCTCCGTCAGGAAATCGAGGTGACCGACACGACCGCGAGAACGATTGCGGCTGTCACCTTCGACGTGACCTGCAGAGATCCGAACCGGGGCGAGTTCACGGTCGCGACGACCTTCACCGGCGACAGCCTGGATAGCGAATGGACGATCGATGTCCTCGGCCAGGCGGCGGACACCACCGTTCCTGCGGCGGACCGAGTGTTCTCGCGGAAGGTCACGCAGACCGGTGGTGCGCCGTCCACAGGTTTCACGAACCTGCTGCCCGGCACGTACAACGTGAAGATTCTGAATATTGCGGGAAACTGTTCGGTGAGCGGATCGGCCGAGCGGACGGTTTCGGTCGCGAAAGAAAGTGTCGCGACTGTGGCGTTTGCCGTTACCTGCGTTGGGTCGGCACCAGTGCCTCCGCCGGTCAGCAATGCGCCGTTCGTGTGGCGCAACCGCTGGAATCCGCGCACAGCTGCACCCGGTTCCACGGTGCTTCTCGAGTCGAGCCTCGACTTGACTGCGCGAGCGGGTCAGACGGTGAAGGGTGTTCAGGGCGTATTCCGATTCGATCCGGCTGTGCTGCGCTTCGAGGACGCGGAGGACGGGCAGTTGCCGACGCAGGCAATCAATTCGAGCATTCCCGGACAAATCAGTCTGCTCGCAGCGGTCTCTGCGAGCACCCCGGCGCGGACCGGCGTGGTGGGGATCGTCAAACTTCGCTTTACCGTGCTCGGCGCAGCCGGAACGAAAGTAGTCTCTCGGTTGACGGCCCCGCAGGCGTCATCACAGCAGGTGCTGGGTCAGCCATCGGTGCCCATCGACAGCTTGTTGCAGGTGGCAAATGACACGCTCACCGTCGGGACGGGCGGCGCGACCCCAAACCAGCCACCGGTTGCGCAGTTTACAGGTCCAACGACCGGCGTGGTCAACGCAGCGCTCGCATTCAACGGGTCGGGTTCGAGCGATCCTGACGGTACGATCGCGAGCTACTCCTGGAACTTCGGCGACAACACCAGTGCGGCAGTCGCATCACCAAACAAGACGTACGCCGCGGCCGGGACGTACTCGATCACGCTGACGGTAACTGACAATCGCGGAGCCACGGCAACACGCACCGCGTCGATCACCATCACCGCTGGGGGCACGCCTCCACCTCCGAGCAACAACGCGCCGGTGGCGCGCGCGAACGGCCCGTACACGGCGCAAGTCGGTGTGCCACTCACGCTCTCGTCCGCTGGATCGACGAACGCAACCTCGTTCAGCTGGGCCCTCGGCAACGGGCAGACGGCAACTGGCGCATCGCCATCCGTCACCTACCCCGCTGCCGGCACCTTCACGATTGTGCTGACGGCTACCGGCGCCGGTGGCACGACGAGCACC
>JANNVN010000044.1:0-1503 GCA_031414435.1 Gemmatimonadaceae bacterium | reverse complement strand
TCTGCCGCCCGGAGCGCCGCGAGGTACGCAGCACGAGCCTCGCCTGCGCTCGTCAGGTTCTTTGCGCCCCAGTCGAATGGTGCGTCTTGATGCGCGTGCATCAGGGTGTCTGCAACCAGGCGGCTCCATCGACCGTTCCCGTTCGGGAATGGATGGACCAGAACGATACCGTGGTGCAGGCGCACGGCCACCTCGTCAGGCGGGAAGACCGATTCGGTGAGCCACAACTGCGCATCCCTCACGCGCTCGCGCAGCGCGACGCGAATGGTCGGCCAATGGACGCCGATGTTCTTGTCGGTGCGGCGAGGCCCGCCCATCGCCACGTTTCATCGAATATGCGACGATGCAGGTCGAAAAGAAAACCTTCACTGAGTACCATCGCCGGCGTGTGACGCCGCCGATGGCGAAGGGCCCACTCCGTCGCGGACAGGATGTTCGTCTGTTCGAACGCATTGAGCTGGTCGACCGTCTCGATGCCGGTGGGAATGAGGTCAGCCGCCTCGTCGGGATCGACCGGAGTGGCACCGGCGACGTGAACGCCGACGGCGAAAGCGCCCCGCCGCACTGGCGAGGCACCGCGTCCGTCGGGCGACGTCATGCCACGTCGCCCGGCGGGCGTTCGTCGCGGGGCGACGGATCGGCGACCTCATCCCAGAGGCCGCGGGGCCACTCGGCCAAGAGGCGGCGGGTGAGGACTGCGATCTGCTGCTCCGTCTCGCTCGCAGCGACGATCTGTTCCTCGAGCGCCATCGTGTGTCCCGCGCGACCGACGAGCCGCTCGGCGTGCCGACGCGCTTGTGCCGTGACCACCGTCTCGAGCGACCCCTGCCGCGGAACGAGTGCGTAGACGAGATCGCAATCGAGCGCGTCAGCGGCGCGGCGCAGCGCGTCGACGGTCGCTGTTCCAGCGACTTCCCGCGCCTCGAGCGCCTCGAGCGACTGCCGACTGATTTGCATTCGCGAGGCGAGTTGCGCGCTGCTCATGCCGAGCGCCCGACGGACGGTGGACACCCACCCTTGGTTGGGTGCGCGCGCCGTCCGAAGCGATTGCCATGGCTCGAGAAGGGCAATGGCCTGACGAAGCCGGAGCCACTGGGTGTCGGCGCGGACGGGCATGGCAGCGATAGGTGGTGTTGAACGCGCAGCGTGCGAGGAGCGGACAGATTCAAGAGATTCCTTAAGTTGGCATAGTATACACTGCTAATTTTCATGTCAATGGCACAGTGAATACTGCGGTTGAGAGTTTGGCATAGTAAAGAATGCCTTTATACTGACTGATGGCATGGTTTGAACTGCTTAAGCTGTCCGTGTGCGTCATCCAGAAGCAGGGCCTCGACCAAAGCCTGACCCACGCCTACACGATGGCTCGATGCCTTCATCCGGTGGCGAAAAGCGGTGACGGCGAGAAGCGGTGACAGTGCACTCATCGCGGGAAAACGATTGCCACCGTGACACACATGGTGCAGGCGCGCGCGGCCGACCGTCGCTAAATGTGAATTCGGT
>JANNVN010000043.1:0-22218 GCA_031414435.1 Gemmatimonadaceae bacterium | reverse complement strand
CACGTACGCAAAACGGCCGGGGTCGATCACGTCGGGATCGGCAGTGATTTCTGGGGTGATCCCGAGATGCCGACGGGACTCGAGGATGCCTCGCGCTTTCCGTACCTGTTTGCGGAGCTGATCCGGCGCGGCTGGTCGGATGCCGACCTCGTGAAGCTGGCGGGCGGGAACATCCTGCGCGTGATGCGGGGGGCGGAGGTCGCAGCAGGACGCATTCAACGGCAGCGGCCCGCCTCGACCGCCACCTTTGAGCAGCTGCACTGAGCAGCTGCACTAAACGGCGCCAAGGCGCGTTGATGCGCGCGCGAACGTACTACTGGTTGAAGGACTCTGCCCCCATGATGCGTTCTCCAGCACCACCGACGCATTCCTCCGGAGCCCCGCCAACTTCACCCGCTTCATGGGCGACTTCCGGAACGCCGCGCTGAACTGCTCCTGATCCAGCGCCAGGATGTCCATAGACAGCGTCACCGCGTCCTTCCCTCAATGAACGCCCGCGCCCGGAACGGCGAATGGTCCGCCAGTTCCTGCAAGAACTTCACGTTCCACGGACACACGTCTTGGGGGATGTGTTGGGATAGCCGTTTTGAGTTGGCGCTTGGGGCCGGGCGAAAGACGACCACGCTTGCCCTCTTGTCTCACGCGTGATACGACCCAGTATGGACAACGTCTCAGTCCGTGAACTCCGCAACAACGGCGGCCGCGTCCTGCAGCGGGTCGCCGGCGGGGAGACGCTCACCGTCACCATGGACGGCCAGCCCATTGCCGACCTGCGCCCCCTGCCGGGGCGCGGGCTCACGGCGGCCACGCTGCTGCAGCGGTGGCGGCGGCTGCCGCTGCCGCCTGTCGACGCGCAGCAGCTCCGGACCGACCTTGACCGCGTGCTGAACGCGTCGCTGTGGGCCGACGGGTGAGTCACGCGCGCGGCACACTCGACACGAGCACGGTCATCATGCTCGGCCGACTGGATGATCCTGCCGTGCTACCGGATGAACCGCTGATCACCGCGATCACCCTCGCCGAGTTGACCGTGGGGCCGTTGGTCGCGACGACGGATGAGGAGCGCGCGGTGCGACAGGCGCATCTTCAGCAAGCGGAGTCCGACTTCGACGCGTTGCCGTTCGATGCCAGCGCGGCCCGGGCCTTCGGCCGCGTCGCTGCCTCGCTTCGGCAGTCGGGGCGGAAGACGGCGGTCCGGTCGTACGACGCCATGATTGCAGCCACCGCGCTGGCGCATGCGCTGCCAGTGTACACGTGCAATCCCGATGACTTTGCCGGGATCGACGGACTCAACGTGGTGGCTGTGCCCGTTCCGACGCGCTGAACACCCTCAGGCACGAGCACGCCATGACGACCCTCGATCGCCTGACTGCGGCCCTCGCCGACCGGTATCGCCTCGACCGTGAGCTCGGCCAGGGCGGCATGGCCACCGTGTATCTCGCGCACGATCTCAAGCATGATCGCGATCTGGCGATCAAGGTCCCGCATCCGGATTTGGGCGCCGCACTCGGCAGCGATCGCTTCCCGAGCGAGATTCGCACCACGGCCCGGCTGCAGCATCCGCACATCCTTCCGCTGCTCGACAGCGGCGAGGCCGACGGCCTGCTGTACTACGTCATGCCGCTTGTCACCGGCGAGACGCTGCGCGCACGGCTCGAACGCGAACGCCAGCTCCCGATCGCCGACGCCGTCCGCATTGCGCGCGAAGTGGCCAGCGCACTCGACTACGCGCATCGCCAGAACGTCATTCACCGCGACATCAAGCCGGAGAACATCCTCCTGCACGATGGCAGTGCCCTCGTGGCGGACTTCGGCATCGCGCTCGCGGTGCAGGCCGCGGGCAGTCAGCGCATGACGCAAACGGGCCTCAGCCTCGGTATACCGCAGTACATAAGCCCCGAGCAGGCGACGGGCGAGCGGACCATCGACGCGCGCAGCTGATATGAATTTGCGGGACGCCACACTAGGCCACACGCTCGACGCGAGGCCGGTGCGCAAGTGGCTGCGACCGACATGGTCCCTTTTGGCGTTCTCACAGCGTTCGCTGAAAGGTAGTGATCCCCTGACCCTCTGGCTGGTCGGTTACGTCGCGCGAGGATCGACGCTGCCCAGCCGCACATTCTTCACTCACATGACGTTTTCATGACTTTATCGCGCAAGACTCTGCGTCGCCGGACCGGACTGGTCGTCCTCGTCGCGGCGTTCGCGTCGTTTGTACTCTCCGTGACATTATGGTTTACGGGCAGCCATGACCAAGGACTGTTCGTCGGCCTCTGGGTGCCCTCCATTCTGTCGCTAGGCACGCTGGCGCTGCAGTTGGCTGGGACCGACGATGAGTAACTCGCTGTTGTTTGCAATCGGTCTCGTCGTCTCTGTTCCAACTATCATCATGGTGAGCGTGTTGATCTATGCCAATCGCGAGGACGCAAAGGAGCGTCGCCGGACACGCGGCGAACAACTCCCCGGACTGACTCCGTAGTCCGGGGAGCTGACCCGGAATCCACGAATCCCTGCGGGGATAGCGTCAGCCCGCGTCGTCTACGCAGCGCTGCCTGCCCAGTTGGGACGTGGCATCGAGCGACTTCGCCCATTGAGACCATCACTGTGCGGATTGCTCTCGAGTGATGAGGCGACGTCGCTCCCAACGTGCGTCAGCGATCGGCGTCCTTGGCCAGCACCACCGCCGCATTCCGCTCGAGCCCCACCAGCTTTGCCCGTTACATCGGCGACTTCCGGGACGCCGCGTTGAACTGTTCCTGATTCAGCGTCAGGATATCCGTTGCGAGCGTCACCGCGCCCTTGCCGTCAGGAAGCGGACGCGCCTTGAACGGCGAATCCTCAGCCAACTCCTGCGAAAACTTCACAGTCCAAGGGCAAACGGATTGGCCGTCGTCTCAGCCGTTCAGTGTGCCACCATCACCGGCGGCGGCGCTCAGCGGCTCAATCGTTCTTCCATGGTCTGCCACGCTGCCGATTCAACGCTTCCTGCGGACCCTGAATGGGATCGGGACGGTTCCCCTTCCGACCGCGCGGTGTGGCGAGCCGAATCAGGGCAACCACTCCGGCGATCAGCGCCGCGATCGCACCGAGGGCCAGCATCGCGGCGATCGATGCCCGGAACAGAAACGAAGTCAGCAGAGTGTCAAGCATGAATACGATGTGAGACCGAGCGATGGGATCAGCAACCGAATCCGGTTGCGGGTCGGGTGTACGCACCACTGAAGCGGAGCGCCGTCGAATGCAAGATCAAGCGTGCGCCGATCGCAAACGTTTCCGCTTGAGCATCACGACGGCGCACGAAGGTCGCCCCGCGCACCAATCGCCGCGAAAGTACGCCATGTATCTACCGGCCGACGATCCGCGCGTTCTCGAGCAGGAGGACGTACTTGTAGCCGGCACCGACATCGACGTTTGTGCGGATGGTACCCAGAAGGGTGATGGTATCACCCAGCGACGCTGCCTCGAGCGTCGTCGCCGCAAGATCGTGTGTCCCGGCAGCAGGGTCGCCGCTGCCATCCTGCAGGTGGATCCAGTTCTTCCCCATCACATCGGCGTTGTACTTCACCACCACGCCGCGCACGGCCACCGTCGTACCCACCAGCGGATCCTTCCGACGCCACAACGTCCCGATCGTGTTGGCACCACTGCCCGCGGCGGGCGCGACGACGCCGACCCTCGCATCGACTCCTGCCGCCAAACCGGTGGTCGTTGCGATCGCGGCATCCGACGCGGGAACCACGGGTTGCAGCGAACCGAAATAGATGCGAGCGAACGTTCGCTTCAGCGTCGGTGACGCGAACTGCTCCATGAGCATCACGTTGTACACTACCACGGCGTCACCGACTGACAACTTCGACTCGTTGACGGCGGTCCAGACTTCACCGTTCCCCGTGTCGAGACGCAGGTACAGGTACGATTCGACCGGGATGACCTCGCGAACCGTTCCCGTGATCGTGCCGCCAGCGACGATCGAGGTCGATGACTGCGCTGCTGGTCTGGACGAGTCGGATGCAGCGGCCTCCGGTTTGGTAGCGGAGCAGCCCGCCGCCATCGTGGCGAGCAGGGAGAAAGTAACGAGACGACGCATGGATGGTCCGGATGCAGCAGGGCTGAGAATCTCGGGCACGAAAATGTCGCAGGCACTCTCCGCCACGTCGTGCTCCGCAAGTTGAACGCGTTCACCGGTCCGCAAGGTCCTGAGCGCCCCACCCGCAGATCGTAAGTAAGCGTTTCACGGCTCCGGTACCTGGTAAGTGAGTGCAGCATGTTCACCGTGGACTCCGCACTACGCTCCGCCAGCGGCGCCTTCATTCCGATCGGACGACGCGTCAGGAGCACACCGCTCACGGCCGCTATTCCTTCCACCTGACCTTCTCCCCGAGCGCATTCCGATGGATGTCGGGCACATGTGCATCGACCGCCGGATGGCCGACCGGTGTGACCAGCATTGCCTTTCCGTTCGCAGGCCGCAGGAGCAGCTCTGCCAGAAAATCGATCGGGCTTGGGGTGTGCGTGAGCGTCACCAGTCCGGTGCCGTGCACGGCGGCGATGAAGCGTCCCGCTGCGATGCCGCATGACTCCTGCGTGTGGTAGAACGTCTTCGGCGAACCGTCGGCATGCGGGCCATGCACCTATCGGAAGTACACCACCACCCACGGAGCATTGGTGACATGTGTTTTGTGTTCGTCTGTGCTCAGGTGCGCGAGCGCGTCGTGCCACGCTGCAGGCGGCTTACCGTGAGAGAAGGCATGCGCTCCCGCTCGGCCGCTTCACGCATGCGCTCCGCGAGTTCCGCGTTTACCACGGCGACGACGTCCATGGCTGCTGATGTGCGCCGCTGGGCGCGGTACTGGTGGTCCGAATGGCGGTTTCGATCAGGTCACGTGGAACGTCCCCGCGGCTCGAGGGCCGCTTGGGCAGAGGCATCGCCATGGTCTCGTAGAAGCGAGCGGCATCACGGCGTGAGGCATTGATTGGCCGATGCTCGTGGGGGTCAGCGGAACGAAGCCGGGCGGATGCTGTCGAGTCATGGTGTGATGAGGGTGGGGGATAGGAAAATCGATCAGGCTGGGTTGAGTATCCGTCGAGCCTGCGGCGCGATCGCCGACCTCGTGAGCGCCGCGTGACGGGGTGCGGCGGGCCCTCTGTCTCGCTCGTGCGCAGTGAGCGCCCTGGGAACGGCGGTCACGGCGGGGGGCCAATACCGGCGGGGACCACGCTGCCGGCGTTCGTCGACTTGTCCGAGATGTCCGTGATCACTGCTCGGCGTTGTCGTGCACCACAACCGCACGTCGCATGAGTCCTGCCAGCTTCGCCCGCTTCATCGGCGACTTCCGGAACGCCGCGCTGAACTGCGCCTGATCCAATGCCAGGATGTCCGTCGCCAGCGTCACCGCGCCCTTCCCCGCGATGAACTCCCGCGATGAACTCCCGCGCCCGGAACGGCGAATCCTCAGCCAACGCCTGCGAGAACTTCACGTTCCACGGACACACGCTCTGGGAGATCTGTCAGTACAACCGTTCTGAGATCTCGCTCACGACTGGCCGGCGAACACTCAGCGGCGCAATCACTTAGCGCGCTAGACCGCGACAGGGCGGGCCCTGAAGACGGAAAGATGCGCGTTGGGGTCTTTGAGTTGTGGGAACGGACGGCCGTGCGGCCCCAACCTGAACCACTCGGTAACGGACCCAAATCCAGTCGTTACGAGAGTCGGTGCGCGCGGCGACTCTCGGTGAGGCGCCGCGTTCAAAACGCGCGGCGATTCGGTCAGATGCGTGTCTTTGTCGGGCTCTGGTGGCAGCAGCGCGGCCTCGCCGTCACATGCAGATATGCAGGTATCATGCAGATATTCAGGTATGAGGTGTGGCACAGTGGCCAGTTCATCAAGTCTCGCGCGTCTGAGCCGACACTGGAAGTCTGTTCTTGCAAACCGTGCCAGGACTCAGGCCGCTCAGTGCAGTCCGTGCACGACGTCGATGGCCCATCCCCTCTACGGTCAACATATGTCGGTGCTGCACCGCAATAATGTCCGGGTGCTCGGTGAGACCGGCCCAATCATCGTCTACGCGCACGGATTCGGCTGCAGCTCGCGCATGTGGGAGCGGATTACACCGGCCTTCGCGGCCACGCATCGTCAGGTCCTGTTCGACTTTGTCGGGAGCGGCGGTTCCGATACGTCCGCGTTCGACGTCGCACGGTACAGTTCCCTGCACGGCTACGCGCAGGATGTCATCGAAGTACTCGATACGCTGGACCTCGACGGCGACGTCACGTTCATCGGGCACTCCGTCAGCGCGTCGATCGGGCTGCTCGCCTCCATTGCGCGGCCGGTGCTGTTCGACCGTCTGATTCTGCTCGGCCCCTCACCCTGCTTCCTGAATCATCCACCTGCGTATTTCGGTGGCTTTGAGCGCGCGGATCTGGAGCAGTTGCTGAGCCTCATGGATCTCAATTTCATCGGCTGGGCGAATTACCTTGCGCCGATTGTCGCGGGCCCGTCCGGCGGCGACGAGATCACGACCGAGTTCGTCGAAAGCTTCTGCACCACCGATCCGGCCACGGCACGCGTCTTTGCTGAAGCAACGTTCTTTGCCGACAACCGGGCTGACCTGCCCCGTGTCACCCGACCGGCGCTGATTCTGCAGCACCGACACGACGCCCTCGCACCGCAGACCGTCGGGCAGTACCTGCACGACAACCTGCGCGACAGCGAGCTGCGTACTCTCGACGTCAGCGGACACAGCGCCCACATGAGCAACCCCGAGCTGGTCATCGACGCTATGCGCGCCTACATGAACGCTCACCGGTGCCTCAACGACGTCGCGGCGTGAACCCTCAACTGTTCGACCAACTGCCGTGTGGCCTGCTGGTCACCGACCTCAGCGGGATGGTCGTTGAGTCGAATGCATTCATGTGCACGCTCGTCGACGAACAGGCAGGGATTCCGGCAGGGACGTCCATCGATCGACTGTTCACGCCCGCAAGCCGCGTGTTCCTGCAGACGCACGTGTGGCCAACCATCGTGCGGAGCCGCTGCATGTCCGAGGTCTTTCTCGAGCTCGCAGGAGCCGAGAGCCGACGACGACCGGTGCTGGTCAATCTGCAGCAGTCAGACATTGGCGGTCGACAACAGATTGTCTGGGTGTTCGTTGTCACCGAGGAGCGTCACCGCTTTGAGGCGGCGCTGATTCAAGCCAGAAAGCGCGCAGAGGAGGCCGCGCGCCTGCGTGCCGAGCACGAACTGTTTACGCGAACGGTGACGGATGCGATCCCGGGACTGGTTTCCTACTGGGATCGCGACCTGATGTGCCGATTCGCCAATACGGAATTCGCCGCGGCCGTTGCTGCACGAACCAGCAGTGTGCTCGGCACGCCGATGCAGATGCTCGTCAGCGGTGATTCAGTGCCACTGCGGATGGAGCTCGCGCAACTCACCATCAACGGTGCGGCGCAGCAGGATGAACAGGTGCAGATTGCACATGACGGTACGTTGTCTGCCGTAGAGGTGACCTATGTACCGCATCGTGTCGGTGGTGATGTCGCCGGTGTGCTGATCGTGATGCGCGACATCGCGGAGATGAAGCGCACGGAGCTGGCGTTGCGAACCGAAGTGCATGAACGCGCGGTCGCAGAAACAATTGCGCATGAGCGAGGCCGCGTCATGGAAGAGGCACAGCGGCTCGGCCAGATTGGAAGCTGGCACTGGCAGGTGGATGGCGATGTCGTCACGTGGTCGGCTGAACTGTATCGGATGCTGGGTCGTAACCCTGCGTTTCCCGCTCCCGCGTTTGCCGAGCAGTCGGAGCTCTACACGGCAGAGAGCATGTCGCGGCTACATGTCGCCGTAGCCGCGTGCTTGCGAACGCGCGCGCCATACACACTCGAACTCCAGTACACGTTGCCCGATGGATCGCATGGGTGGCTCGAAGCGCGTGGCGAAGCGGAGTACGACGCATTCGGCGCAGTCACGGGGTTGCGCGGTACCGTGCAGGAGATCTCCGCGCGCCAGGCATTGACCG
This sequence comes from Gemmatimonadaceae bacterium, assembly GCA_031414435.1. Taxonomy (GTDB): domain Bacteria; phylum Gemmatimonadota; class Gemmatimonadetes; order Gemmatimonadales; family Gemmatimonadaceae; genus JACMLX01. Next base: position 14,199 of record JANNVN010000043.1, on the reverse strand, counting down.
CGCAGTTGGCCGAACAACATGAGCGGTTGCGCGTCACAATGCAGTCGATCGGTGACGCCGTGATCACGACAGATGCAGAAGGACACATCACCTGGCTCAATCCGGTGGCGGAGCGCATGACGGGCTGGTCGGTGGCTGAAGCAGTTGGACGGCCCGCCGAGCGTGTCATCCGCATCGTGCATGAGCTCACCGGCGAAGCGATGGAGAGCCCATTCGATAGGTCGCGGACCACAGGAGGTCGTGCTGCGGCGTCGCGCAGTACTCGCTTGATTGCGCGCGACGGTTCCACACGCGCGATCGACGACAGCGCATCGTCGATTCTCAGTGACGCCGGTCTCCTGCTGGGCGTGGTAGTGGTCCTCCGCGACATCACCGAGCAGCGTATCGCCTCGGAGCACGTGCGTCTCGCGAACGCTGCGCTCGAAGAGGCGCAGGCTCTGGCGCTGACCGGAAGCTGGGAGTTCGACCTCGAGACTGGCACGATCACCTGGTCGCGACAGCTGTACGCGCTCTTCGGGCGCGATGAGGCCAACGGTCCCCCGGGCTTCGACGCGGCGATGGCGCACTACGCGGATGAGGACGAAAGGCGGTTGCGCGCTGCCGTGGCGCAGGTGGCCGAGCACGGCACAGTGTACGACATGGTGCTGCGGTTGGCAGGCGACGTCGAGGCTCCGCGCTTCATCCGAGTGCGCGGCGAGGCGCGTCGGGGGGCGGCCGGCACGGTTGTTGGCCTGGTCGGCACGGCGACGGATGTGACGCAGGACGTCAGGCGCCAGCGCGAACTCGAGGCGGCCATCCTCCGCGCGAATGACATGGCGCAGCGCGCTGAGGCGGCGAACGAAGCCAAGAGTCAGTTCCTGGCCAACATGAGCCACGAGATCCGGACCCCACTGACGGCGATTCTCGGCTTCGCCGACATCATCCATGCGGAACTCAGCGCGTCGGACGAGGCAGCGCGCGCGCGCGCCGCCACGGTGACCATCCGGCGCGCGGGCCAGCACCTGCTCACGGTGATCAACGACATTCTCGATCTCTCGCGCATCGAGGCCGGCGGGATGACCATCGAGCCGGTGGAGACGAATCTCGTTGAACTGCTGCTCGAGATCGACAGCATGATGCGCGCGCGCACCGGTGGCCAGGGAATCGTCTTGGGCACCACGCTCGAGACGGCCATTCCGGAACGCGTCGTGTGCGACGCGACGCGCGTCAGGCAAATTCTGATGAACCTCGTCGGTAACGCTGTCAAGTTCACGGCGAAGGGGAGCGTCACGATCCGCGTGGCCACCGTCCCGATTGACGACCGACTGGCGCTCCGGATCGCGATCGAGGACACCGGGATCGGCCTGTCGGAGGAGCAAGCCGGCCGACTGTTCGCGCCATTCGCGCAGGCGGATGCCTCGGTCACCCGGCAGTTCGGTGGGAGCGGCCTCGGGCTCGTCATCTCGCGACGGCTCGCCGGCTTGATGGGCGGCTCCGTGCACCTTGACTCCTCGATGATCGGCGTGGGCTCCCGCTTCGTGTTCGAGGTGCCGGTGGACGTGGTGCCCGGCGCCGCGCTGACGCAGGCGTTGCACGTGCATCGCGACAGCGCCCCCGCTGACGTACCCGCAGCGGTGCTGACGGGTCGGATCCTCCTCGTCGAGGACGGCGAGGACAATCAGTTCCTGATCGCGCACTTTCTCCGTCACGCTGGTGCCGAAGTCACGATCACGGCGAACGGCGCGGAGGCGCTCGCAGCCATGCGTGACGCGGCGCACTTGGTACCGTTTGATCTGGTCATCAGCGACATACAGATGCCGGTAATGGACGGCTATTCGCTGGTGCGCCAGCTGCGCGCCGAGGGCATCACGGTACCGATCATCGCGCTCACGGCGCATGCCATGGCGGAGGATCGACGCCGGTGTCTCGACGCGGGATGCGACGACTTCACGACCAAGCCGATCGATCGCGTCGTCCTGGTCACGATGGTGAACCGATGGCTCGCGGCGGGTGATGCGGTACGACGCCAGTCACCGACGTCATCGTCGGAACCGGTCCGGGGCGAATCGTCCGGCACGGCGCTCGCCGACGCGCCCCTCGTCAGCGCACTCATGGTCGACCCGTCGATGTCGGATCTGGTCACGCAATTCGTGTCCAGGCTGCCGTCGCGCGTCGAGGCGATGGAGGCCGCGATGGAGGCCGGCGACCACGCGATGCTGGCCAGTCTCGCGCACCAGATGAAGGGCGCGGCCGGCAGCTACGGATTCCCGGCGATGACCGAGTCCGCGCGCGATCTCGAGCGGTTCACAAGCGGCGGGGGCACGGTCCCCGAGTGTCGATCTGCACTGCAGCGCCTGCGCCACCTGTGTGATCGGGCGGTCGCCGGCGTCGTGCAGGTCTGATCACACCGCAGGTAGTAACGGGTGCGGAGACGCCCTGCACACGGTGGTGCAGGGTCCGACCTAGGCCGCCGTCGTGGCGGTGGTACTGGTCATACCCGTCGCGCCGAGCGTCCGCGCGATCGCGTGCAGCAACTCGTCGTCGTTCCACGGCTTCCTGAAGTACGCGCGCGCACCGGCGTCGAGGGCGCGCTGCCGATTGTTCTGCACGTCGCGCGCAGACACGACGATCACTGGAATCAGTGCCAGCTGAAGATTCGTCCGCAGGCGTTGGAGCACGAGGAACCCATCGCCGGCAGGGAGCCCCAGATCGAGCAGGATCAGGTCCGGCGACTGCTTCCGCGCTTCGCTCACGGCCGCCATTGAATCGGCCGCGAAACAGGTGCTGTAGCCATGTGCACGCAGCAGTAGCTGGTACCCGAGTCGAACGTCCGCGTCGTCCTCGACGATGAGAATCTTTGAAGGGGTCATTGGTACGGTTCCGAAGGGCGGTGGTGAGAGGTGGTTGCCGCAGTGAGTATGTCGGCGACGCGTGCGACGCGCGCCGCAGGAGGCAGAGCCGGCAGCGCCGCCATGCCGGGGAGTTCGCTGATCGTGACCGCTGCCTTTATGCCCGCTGCACCAAGATCGGGATGCCCGGCAAGTTCACCGGAGATCCGATCCGCCAGCACCGACGCTCCGTGCGCACCGGCAGCGGCCGCGATGAAGAAGTGTTCACTCCATGGCGCGTCCGTCCGCTGGTCGAAGAGCACGTCGGAGGTCGAGATCAGGCAGCGTGTCACGACTTCGCGTGCGATCCCCGGCCAGGACTCTGCCTGCGCCGACGACGTCGCGCGTTCCGGGTCGACGCGCGCGTGCACATCGAGGACGCTCACCGGCGACGTGAGCCATGCCCCGCTCACGAATGGCGCGATGATCGGCTCCAGCGCGAATGCGGGCATCATCAGCGTGAACACCGTCCCACCCCCCAGCTTGCTGCTGACGGTCAACGTGCCGCCGAGCCGATGGGTCAGCGAGCGGGCAATGTACAGACCAAGCCCGAGGCCCTTGCGGCTCTCGCTCTGCGCGTCCGGCGCCTGAAACATCCGGTCGAAAACCCGAGCCACCACGTCGGGGGACATCCCGACCCCGCGGTCCTCGATGTCGATCCGGACGCGCCGATCGCTGTCCGCCGCCGCCACCACACGGCCTTCCTCGCCCCGCGGTGAGAACTTGATCGCGTTATCGAGCAGAATCACGAAAATCTGCTGCAACCGAACCGGATCAGCCATCACGCGCGGGATCACACACGCCAGTTCGGCCGTCAGCTGGATATCCCTCGCAGCCGCGGCGCTGGACATGGTGTCCAGCACGTCGTGCACTGTGCGTGATATCTTGATCGGAACGGGATGGATCGTCACCTTGCCGGCCTCCAGCCGTGTGACTTCGACCAGGTCGTCGATCAGCGCCTGCAGCTGATGCACATTGCGCAGCACAATCTCCTGCAGCTCGCGCTGCTCCGATGTCAGGGCGCCCGCGTGCCCACGGAGCAGGATGGAGGTGAACTGCTTGATCGCCGTCAGCGGTGATCGGAGTTCGTGCGAGACGTGCGACAGGAAATCGTCCTTGAATCGCACCTGTTCGGTGGCGAATGCCTGCGCCTGCAGCAGATTCCGGATCCGCACCAGCAGCTCTGCACGGTCGACGGGCTTGGTGAGATAGTCCGCCGCGCCGGAGTTGAGCGCGCGCATTCGCGTCGACTGATCCTCCAGCGCCGTGACCATCACGACCGGTATGCGCTGGGAGCGCGCGTTGTCCCGCAATGCGGCGATCACCACAAAGCCGTCCATCTCCGGCATCATCGCATCGAGGACGATTACATCCGGCACGACGGTCGCGATGCCCGCGATCGCGTCCCGTCCGCTGGTCGCTCGCACCGCGCGATACCCCGCGTCGGAGAGATACCGCTGCAGAAGCGCCGCAGTCGCCTCATCGTCGTCAACCACCAGCACCGTGGGGCCGCGCGAGGCGGTCTGTCGCGACGCGTCACCGATCTCTGCTGCGTTCCGAACTGCCGCACATGACCAGGCAATTCGACGTCCGTGCTCACCGGCGAGCGGCGAACGCCATCCGTGGCCAGCGCGAGCAGATTTGTCAGAGGAGATGGCATGCGCTTCGGTGACGGGCAATCGCGCCGATTGGAAAAGTGTCGTAGGGGTGCTCTGGTGGGAATGTCGGTGCGCACCGCGAAGTCCTCGAGTGGGAGTGATCACGACAGTCTCAGCAACACCGTTTGGATGAGTCGAAACTCTTCGTCAGCGTTCGGCTGCATTGGTCGGCATCACCGTCGTATTCTGGCTGAGCCTCGCCAACGTCGCGTGTCATGGGCACAGAGGTTGGTCGCCTCGTGGTAGCCGATGACTTCGACGCGCCCTTGCCGCCTGAACTGCTGACGTCGTTCACGCGCTGAGCGACCGCCTGAAGATTCTGCTCGATACGCCAGTCTGGCTGTGGATGCTCGCCTCGCCGGAGCGCCTCTCGAGGCGCAGCCGTGCCATGGTCGTGGCCGCCGATCATGAATTGATGCTGTCGGCGGCCAGCGCGTGGGGAGCGCCCACCACGGTTGGTAGTCCGGGGCCGAGACCGCATAGCAGTCCACCAGACCGGCCGTGGGTCCGTCGCGCTCTCTGACCGCCGCGACTACAATGACCACCGCCCCCATAGCTCGCTCGGCGACCTGACGCCGACCGAGTTTGCACACCGCCCTCAGGATCATGTGACCGCAACAGAACGCTGACTTTCCAGTTTCGACCTGTTCGCAAACGGGGTGGACGTCACCCAGAGCCACTGTCTGATTTCAAACTGTGCGCTTGACGGGGAAGCTTACGCCCGCAACAAGGAGTCCGGTACGAGTCGCTCGGAAGCGTCGGGGCTCGCGCGCAACCACGGAGGGCGTAGCGATCATGGGCGCGCTGGCCTCGCCGGAGGTTGGTCAGCCAGACTCGCACTGTCTCAACGGGCGCACGCGAGCACGAAGTGCACCACCCTCAGTTGAGGGAGTGATGGAGCTCGGTCCGATAGTCAAGCGGGGCGGGTAGCATGATGTCACGAGCGTGGCGGTTCGAGCGCTACCCGCCGCTGTTCGCCAGCGCCGCCCCGGCATTCCACCGCAGCCCCGCCAGCTTCGCCCGTTTCATCGGCGAGTTCCGGAATGCCGTCCTGAACGCGTTCTGATCGAGCGCGAGAATGTCTCGCGCCGACGTCACCGCGTCCTTTCCCGCAACGAATTCCCGCGCCCGAAACGGCGAATCCTCAGCCAACTCCTGCGAGAACTTCACGTTCCACAGACAGTCGCTCTGACATCTGCGCCCTTGATTGAGACTTGCCACGCCGGTGCACAGGGAGTCACTTTGCGCCATGAGCAAGATCCAGACATTGCCAATCGCCTTTCTGGTCCTCCTGGGCGTTGGTGCTTGCACCGACAGCCGACGCGCCCAGAACGATGTGAAGTGGGCGGACAGACCCGCTGACGTCACCTGCTGGACCTACGGCCAGGAAACCTTTTCTGGTCGTTCCACTGGCAAGGTCGAGTATGACGAGGGCGGGCGTGTGTCCTTCGTCGACGCCGCCAATGGCCGGTTTACAACCGTCGAGGGCGATTGCCGTGTGGTCTACGCAAAGCCAGACGAGGCTCCAAGACAGTCTCCCTAAGCACAGCGGGGACAGAGTCTGCTGGTCTGCCGCACGCCGCGCCGCGTGCCCGGTGGTGACGCCTCGTCCTGCAAGTCCGACGTAGTGACCATCACTGTGCAGTATGACCTCACGCCACGAGGACAGGTCGCAGTTGATGTGCGTCAGCGTTCGGTGCTGTTGGTCAGCGCCACCGTCGCTTTGCGCTGCAACCCCACCAGTTTCGCCCGCTTCGTCGGTGACTTCCGGAACGCCGCGTTGCACTGCTCCTGATCCAGCGCCAGGATGTCCGTCGCCAGCGTCACCGTATCCTTCCCGTCAAGAAACGCACGCGCCCGGAATGGCGAATCCTCCGACAGCTCCTGGGAAAACTTCACATTCCATGGACAGCAAGTCTGGGAGATGTGTCGGTATACCCGTTTTGAGGTCGAGCTTGCGACGGGCCTGCGAACGCTGAAGCCTGCCAGACCCTGACTCGGGCGGTGAGCCGAGTTGCGGCTCCCGCCTCACGGTCATTCGAGCAGCGCGCGCGTCCGAGCGAGAACCTGTGCGACCACGGCCGCCGGCAGCACCGCCGCGTGTTGGGCGTGCCGGGCACGCCAGTCCAGGCACTTCACCTGATCGGCGAATGCCACGCCCTGCACCGGGCAGTCGGCCGGGAGCGCGACTTCGAATGGGTACCCTTTGGCCTTCGTGGTCACCGGCACGCAGAGCGCCCGGCCCGTCGGTGCGTTGTAGCTCGCCGGTGACAGCACGACGGCTGGTCGGCGGCCCGCCTGCTCGCGGCCCGCCTGCGGATCGAACTCGAGCCACACGACATCACCGCGGTCCGGCACCCACTCCACGACGACCGGCGGCGTCACCACTGCTCGGCGCCACGTGGCGCGTCATCCTCGTCGATGGCGGGGAGGTTCGTGGCGGTGATCCCGGCGACCAGTTCAGCCAGCGAGAGCACCGGAATGATCACCAGCTGGCCCTCCCGGATGGTCACGTCCACTTCGGCGCCTTCTTGCAGGTGCGCGTCCTCGGCCAGCGCACTCGGGATCCGCACCCCGAGGCTGTTGCCCCACTTCCGGATTCTGGTCCGCATTGGCGCCTCCACTGAGTATATACATAGTGTAGCCGAATATTTCCTCCTCCGCAACCGAGGGGCTGCCAGGCCGGTATTGGTCTGCCAGTCGTATTGACGCGTTCACGGCGGAAAGCCCGACCAGCGATGCCGAGGACCTCTTCGTGCAACCGGTGGATCGCAGTGCACCCGCGATGGCCGTGACCCACCTGCCGAACGATCAGCATGCGAGCGCCTGGCCGAACGACACGTCGCTGGTTTACTCGAACAACACGTCGGCGCGGACGCTGGGTGGCTCGGTCTCCGGCCAGACCGCTGGTCTCGTCAATCCGATCAGCAAGACAGCGCCGAAGCCACTGCCTGAATGCGGCATGGGGCGAGTTCGACGCGGCGGTCTCGCCCGATGGCCGGTGGATGTCGTTCACCTCGTCCGAATCGGGCACCCTGGAGATTCATGTCCGCGCATTTCCGGATGGGGCGTCCGGTGGAAACTGGAAGGTGTCGTCGGGCGGTGGCGTGCGGTCGCGCTGGTCGGGCGATGGTCGCACCATCTTCTATCAATCGGCGCAGGGCACGGCCATCAGTGGCACGAAAGTGACCCCGGGCATGCCGTTCGGCGTTGGCGCGACGGACACCGTGCTGAAGGACAGGACGTACGGCGCGGCCTGGGACCTGGATCGTGCCACCGGGCGGATGGCGGTGACGGAGACTGTGGCGGATGCGACGGTGCGGGTCGTGGTGATGCAGCACTGGCTCGATGCGCTCCGTCGGAAGCAGGCGGAAAGGCCCTGACCGGCGGCCTGGCGGCTCACGTCGCGATCGAAGAATCGTCAGACGTGGGTGGTATGGAGTGGCGTCTATCTCGGTGGTCGGTTTGTCGTACGCGTTCCACGCCCGCGTTGCCCAACACGATTTCTGAATTCCGCTGCAGTCCGTGCAGTTTCGCCCGCTTCATCGGCGACTTCCGGAACGCCGCACGGAACGCGTCCTGATCGAGAGCGAGAATGTCGCGCGCGAGAGTGAGCGCGTCCTTCCCCGCGATGAACGCCCGCGGCGCAAAGGGCGAATCCTCCACCAGCTCCTGCGAGAACTTCACATTCCACGGACAGCGGGACTGGGAGATGTGTCGGTATAACCGTTTTGAGATTCCGCTCACGACGGGGTCGCGCACGCGACAGGCGCGCAGCGGCGGACTCACCCGTGTCCCCCACGGTGACTCCGGCTGCACGGTTGCGAGAGCAGGGTCCGCGCGCTGCCGCGCACGTGCGGGCTGTCGGCCACGCGCTCGCCGACTCTGCGCCGGGTGACAACCGCGCCACCAGCTACGCACAGCGTTGACATATTTACCCGGGTATATTTACATTCCATTTCTGCCCGGGTAAAATGTAGTCATCACATCGGACCCAATTCTCCATGGACCGCAAAGCGGCTGCCCGTACCTACAAGGAGGCCCGTCGTGAGATGGGTATCTATTGCGTCCGGAACCTCGTGACCGGCGAGATGCTCCTCGGACGTTCCACCGACGTTCGCGCTGTCCTGAATCGGGAACAGACGTCGCTGCGATTCGGTGGGCATGCGAATGCCCGACTCCAGCACGACTGGACGGCGCTCGGCAGCGCCGCGTTCACATTCGAGGTGCTCGACACACTCCCGTGGCCGGATGAGACATCGACGTTTGACCCGACGGCGGACCTGAAGGTGCTGGAGGCGATGTGGCGTGATCGGTTGCAGCAGGACGGAGGATGCGACTACGCCGCACCACGTGCGGCACGGACGCCCGCGTGAGCACGCAACGGGTCACCGCCTTTCGCGGCCATCAGCAGCTGGTGGCGGGCCCACTCCGCGATGTCGCACGGGTGGTCTGGCACACGCTGCGTGAAGCGCCACCCTCGCCCTCCGCCGTGTTGGTCTTTGACGACGCGACAGGACAGGTCATCGATCTCGAGATGCGTGGCGATGAGAGCGACATGCTGGCGCACCTCGAGGCCAGCGCCCGCCGGCACAGCATCGCCAACGATGACGCTACGCTGGCGCCTGATGCCGCCGGTGCCGCCGGTGCCGCCGGTGCCGCCGAGCAGGCTGGCGGTGCACGGCGCGCCCGCGGCCGGCCTCGTCTCGGTGTCGTGGCGAAGGAAGTGACGTTGCTGCCACGGCATTGGGCGTGGCTCGGCAGCCAGCCGGGCGGGGCGTCGGTTGCGCTGCGCCGCCTCGTGGATGACGCGCGTCGTGCGAATGCAGCCAGCGAGCATGCCCATGCCGCGCGTGATGCCGCCTACCGCTTCATGCACGCGATCGCCGGCGACCTGAGCCAGTTCGAGGAGGCGAGCCGCGCGCTCTTTCGCGACGACAGGGATCGCCTCGGCTCGATTCTCGACGCCTGGCCACTCGACGTGCGTGCCTTCGTCCTGCGGCTCCTCGATCAGCCTGCGCCACCTCAGCGCTCAGCTGACTCACTCGCATGAATTCGGTTCTGATCAATTCACCGCGCAAGCAGCTGCTCGTCGATTTCTTCCGCGAGGTATGGAACGCGGGGGACGTCGAGGCCTGTCGGCACTATCTCGCGCCGTCGTACACGATCTGGCCTGATCCTGGTGATCCATGGGAAGGTCGCACACTCGATTGTGGCGGCTTCGAGGATCGCCTGCAAATCTCACGCGCGCCGTTTCCCGACCAGTGTTTCGAGATCGTTTGATTGTTGGAGGACCAGGACGCAGTCGGCAATCGACCGGATCGCGGCCCACTGGGTCGGATGCGCCCCCTGCTGCTCCTGCACCAGCCGCACCGCCCGCTCCCGCACTTCGGGCGAGAACGGCTTACTCGGCGTCCGACCCGCCCCTGTCTGTTGTGTCATGCTCCCAATCTCTTGAATCCGGCTGATCATCGATTGATCGGTAGATCCTCTTCAGCGGGTAGCTCGATCATCTCTCGCTGGTGAACACCGTCTTTGAGCTGGAGCCCCGCTGACGTGATCCGCGAGCCCTAACAGCTGCAAGGGGCCGCCCCAGGCGTGTCCGCAGACAAGACCGGGACAGCCGATCAGATGTGGTCCACTCGAAATGCGAGGCGCGTGATGTTCGTCGGCATAGATGTCGCGAACGAAGAGTTGGTGGTGGCGGTGCGCCCGTCCGGCGAGGTGTGGACGGTGGCGAGCACCCCGGATGGTGTGCGCGGGCTGGTGATGCGGTGGCGCGCCGTCGGGCACACCGATAATCGACCTCGGATATCGGCTGAGTGCCGCGCATGATCGCGACGCCGCAGCGACTGGCGCCTTCAATTCCCAACCCGCCGCAACAGCACCACCCTGGACTGGGTCAGCGGTGCGCTGGAGGGACTCGCCACGACCACGAGATACAACTGTCCCCCGATTGCCAGCAGCTTCGGGTAACCGGACACGAGATCGTTCACGACGCCGGGTACGAATTGAGTGATTTGACCAAGACCCGCTCCGACGGGCGTCCATCCAGATGATGAGTTGCGCTGCGCGACGACTCCGGTACCAAAGGGCGGAAGGCTGCTTGTCCAGCTGACCACGGCGTCGCCGTTGAAGAGTGCGAACCCCAGGTCATTCGGTCCGAGGCTCGCCTGGTTGCCGCCGGCCTGAAATCCACCCGTGGTCGACCACACGGCGCCATCGTAGCGGTAGACCGCCGTGCCGCCAGAGGAGATGCCGCCGGTACCGACACTTGCAAGCCACGCGATAACGGGCTGGCCCGCCGCATCAAATCGCAGCCGCGGTGTCTGCAGTCCGGAGGTCGTGGCCTGAGGCAGTGGACCGCCAATGGTGTCCCATGCCGGTGTGGCGGGGGTGAATCGGCGCACCAGCGCGCTTCCGCCGAAGCTCGGCGTTCCTGTCACGAGCCAGACACGACCCAACGCGTCTACCTTCAGGTCAGGCGTGGTGTTCTGGAGCGCAAAGACATCGCCGGTGGGATCCGCTGTGGCGAGCCCCTTCCACACTGAGCCGTCGAAGCGCTGCACGACGGTCCCGGTGCCGGCGAGATAGGCGGCAATCGGCGCGCCGTCGGATCCGAACGCGAGCGCCGGGAAGCGGCTGCACGAGCCACTGGAGTTGCCGAAGCCGTTTCTCACGGGAAGTATCCCGTTATTCGGACCAAGTGCCTGCCACGCACCGCCAGCGTAGCGCCTCGCCGAGACGAAGGTCGACTCCGATGGAAAGTTTGCGTTGCCGGAGAGGACCACCGGATTGTTCGCGTCGTCAAACGCCACAGCCGTGACATTGCCGCTGCCAACGCACGCCTGAGCGATCACAAGATCGGGGGCCACTGCTTCCCAGGCGGTTCCAGTCCATCGCTGCAACTTGAGTCGATTTGAGTTCCCGACCCTTTCGGTGTAGGCGACGACAACCCTGCCGTTCCGGTCTGCCAGCGCGTCGGCCAGCTCAAGTGACCCGCCAGGCGTGCTGCCGTTTGTGATCGACGGCGCGATCTGCGTCCAGAGTGTCTGCTCGGCGGTCAGCCTGACGGTTGCCGCGCTGCCGACGACCCGCGGGCGAATCTCAATCGTGTAGGTCCCCGCTGCGTCGAATGTGACCTCCGCGCCGCGCGCCACATCCGGGAGCCTCGTGCCATCGAGCAGGACCACACCGTTTGCCGCAACCACGCGGACGTCCGCTTGACCCGACTGCACGTTTCGCGCGAGATAGATCGTCGTCGGCGCACCGACTGTCAGCGTGCCTTGGTACGTGTCGTACGCCGCAAGGGTGCGCGTGATGTCCACTGGCAGCGTGATCGGTTCCGTCAGCAGGCCGCCCAGCAGATCGACCTGCAACCGGAACGCCGCCGCCGCATCACCGATCACTTCAATGGTGTAGGTCGAGGTCGTGGGGAGCGCAGCGATAATCTGGGCGGTACTGCCGGTGATCATCGCCGACCCCAACACGCTGGCGCCCTGCAACAGGCGCACGCGACCGGTGAGTAGTGGGCTGCCGGACGGACTCAGACGAATGCGCGCGAATCGCGTCGCGACGCCGCCAAACGTGAACTGCACACTCGGCTGGAGCGCGGCCAATGCACGCGTGGCGTCGAACGGGAGCGTAATGGCCTCAGGCGTCGGCGTACTTCCGCCGCCCAGAGGGCGCATCCTGATCACGACCTCGGCCTCGCCGCGAAACGGGCCGTTGACGATGGCACTCCCGCCCCAAGAGCCGTTCAGCGCCCGCGCGGTGAGCAGCACGTTCAGGTTTGATGGAACGGACAGGTTGACGCCACCGCCAACTGGGACCGAGGTCCGGCTTGCGAAGCCAGCGAGGCGTGCGGGCAACGCCGCCAGCGCCACGCTCGCACCGGGGCGTGATGCGCCCGCGATCACCCGTGGCGCCGGACCACCACTGGACTGATCAATTTGTGCCAATATATTACAAATCGTCGCAGTCGCAAAGGTGTCGTTGCCGCCTGGAATGCCGGCGTCGGTGTCGTACACACACTTCGGCTTGGGACCATACGGGTCGAATCCCGCATCGGAATTCCACCATGAGAAGTGATTCACCGTCGCGCGCAAGGCGAAGCCAGACGGAGAGATGGTCGATGCAACGACCGTCCCTGCTCCTTCCTGCACCCACACGCCCGTGCTCTCATCCAGCGACCAGAGCGGAGTCGTGTCGCCGAGCGCGAGGAGGGTGCCGTTCAGCTGCTTCGAGGCATAGAGCGGCAGTTCGATCGTGGCACTCTTGCCCGGTGCCACCTGCACGTTCTGGCCGCCCGCCGTGAGCACAAATTCCGCAGTGCCGTAGCTCACGATCGGTGTTGCCGTGCCGTTCTGCGCGAGTCCGCGGAAGCCGCCCGGGAATCCGCCGGCGGCGTTCTGTGTGACGTCCACCGGTGTGATGGCGATCTGCACCGCGCCGGTCACCGCGACGCCCGCGCCAGTGACCAGCGCGTTCGGCGGGAGGGTCAGCAGTGCGCCATCGCGACCCGTGACACTGCCACCAGCAGCGGCATCGGGCAGCGTTATTGCCGCGTCTCGCGTCCGCATCGCCACCTCGAACGCCGCATCCGCGCCGGTCGTCGCCGGCAGGGTCAGGTTCAGCAACTGATCGGCGTAGCCGGCCTTGCGGAACTGGAGTGTCAGCGGCGAACCCGTGCCAAGGCTCAGTCGCGCCTTGCCCGTCGAGTCGGTCGTCCCACTCGAAGTGCCACCGACCTGCGAAATCGCCACGCCGAGGATCGCCGTGCCATCGAGCGCCTTGACGATGCCTTGCACACTGAGCGTCGCGACTGGCGCCGGTGGTGCCGCGATCGAGATCGACCTGCTCGCCGACGCGGATCTGTTGGCGCCATCGAACACCGTCAGCGTCACGCTGCGCGTGCCGGCTGTGCCAAAGTTGCGGGTGATGGTCTTGCCACCACCTCGCTGGCCGTTGCCGAAGTCCCACGCGTACTGCAGCGCGCTGCCATCAGTCGAGGTCGAGGCGGCGGCATCGAAGGAAACGGGATCGAACGCGTTGACGCTGGCCGCGGCCGTGAAGGCGGCCGTGGGCGCTCCGACGACCACAGGGGGTGGCGGAGGCGGTGGAGGCGGCGTCGGGCCAGTGCCGCCATTCGAGGAGTCACCTTTGCAGGCGGAGATGGCGAATGCCGTCACGAGTGCGAGTACGCGCAGGGATCGAACGTAAAGTCTGTTGGCCGCTATGACTTCCCGCCGAAGCGTCCCGGGACCGGCCACGTGCACGCGTGTGTGCATGATCCCTCCTGGGATTTTCGCAGTGATGATTGCTCTTCCATCATCGTGCGTGCGCGACCGCGAAATCGAGCCACGACGCCCTTCACGCATGGGTCGTCATCGAGCGGGCCTCGTGGCAGCCGACGAGTTCTTCGTGGATCACCCCCCCCCACCGCCGCGCCCCCGTCGTCGAATGGAATCGCCGATCATGAGAGCGCCACACAGGGGGTTCAGACGGGAGGTGCTGGGGTCGACGATGGCGGGGCGTGCCGGGCAGCTCGTTGGCTCACCGTCGACGGTGAGTGCCTCCTCTTCCGTGCTCGCGGCGGACCTGGTGTGGTGTAGCCGAAGTTCCTTGGCCAAAGGTGGGCGGTGGATTTCGTTTCCAGCCAAGGCGCAACCCGC
>JANNVN010000042.1:0-2155 GCA_031414435.1 Gemmatimonadaceae bacterium | reverse complement strand
GTGCGGCCAGAGCCGCGAGACTTCTACACAGCACTGGAGATCAGGTATGTCGCACACGCACGCGTCCAATGTGCCCGACTTCTCGCTCCGGCCGGCCACTGCGGACGATCTGCAGGCCGTGTCGGGGCTCCTCACTGCCGCGCACCTCGCCCCGAACGCCCTCGATGCGCAATTCGGGCCGCAGTTTGCGGTCGCGGTCGATCCGGGCAGCGGCGAGGTGGTTGGTGCCGCAGGGATCGAAGTGTACGGTGACGGCCCTTCGAGGGTCGGCCTCCTCCGGTCAGCGGTAGTCGACGAGCGACTGCGCGGGCGGGGGCTGGGTGCCGCGCTGACGGAAGACCGCGTGGCGTGGGCCGAGCGTGAATCGCTGGCCGCGCTCTATTTGCTGACCGAGACCGCCGCCGACTACTGGCCGCGCTTCGGCTTTGAGCGGACGGCGCGCGACGGCGCGCCAGCGGCGTTGATGACATCGCATGAATGGCGGCAGGGGTGCCCGGCAAGTGCGGTGGCGATGAGACTCGGGCTGCCGCGCGTTCCGCGCAGCTGATGCGCGACGGGGCTGCCCCTTTGCTGTTACTGGCCTTGTTGCCGCGGCCTCGATTCGGCGCCGGCCGGATTGCGGTGGAACGGATGGCCACGGAACGGACTGCGGTCGAACGGCTCGCCCGGGAACGGCTCGCCCGGGAACGGATTCGCAATGGAGCGGATCACTCGGGGCACCAGTGCCCGCTCGATGAGTTTCTGGCACAACGCCCCGCAGCGGCAAGGAGTAGCGAGTGTGACAACGGCATTCGTCTTCGCAGGCGGCGGCAGCGTCGGGGCAGCCGAGGTAGGCATGCTGCAGGCGCTCGTCGAAGCAGGCGAACGTCCCGCGTTCGTCGTCGGTGCCTCCGCCGGCGCCATCAATGCCGTCCACTTCGCCGCGATCCCAACGCTCGACGGCGTGTCGCGACTGGCCACGATGTGGAAGGACCTCAGCCGACGTGATGTCTTTCCGGTCGACAGGGTCCATGGCGTGATGGCTCTCATCGGGCGGCGGGGATCGTTACTCGACCCACGCATGCTGCGGCGGACGCTGGAAGCGCATGTGCCGGTGCGCCGGTTCGAAGACACCGTGATCCCCTGCCACATCGTCGCGACGGCACTGCACAGCGGCGAAGAGGTGGTGCTGTCGTCCGGGTCGGTGGTCGATGCGTTGCTCGCGACATCGGCGATTCCGGTGTTGTTTCCGCCCGTGCACGTCGATGGCGTACTGCTGACGGATGGCGGCGTCTCGGCCAACGCGCCGATCACCTCGGCGATTCGCCTCGGTGCCACGCGGGTGATCGTGCTCCCGACTGGCTTCCCATGTGCGGTTCGTGCACTCCCGAACAGTCTGGCCGCAACGGTCCTTCACACGTTCTCGCTGATGATCGCGCGGCAACTGCGTGCGGATCTCGAGCGCGCGGGAGGCTCAGCCAACGTTCACGTGGTGCCACCGCTCTGCCCGATGCATGTGGCGTCGCACGACTTTTCGCAGGCCGCGCATCTGATCGATTCTGCCGCGGTGCAGACCCGGCTCTGGCTCGCCGGTGGCGGCCTGGAACGCTCGGATGTTCCTCCGGCGCTGACGCCCCATTTCCACGGCCCATAGCCGGTCGCTGACAGACGGGAGTGGCGCGAACGTTACCGCGTGCCCCGTGCGCCGAGGCGGTCAAGAAACGGGGCCACCTCGCGCAACACGATGTCCTTGCGCTTCCGAAGCTCGCGCAGAAACCACTCCCTGTGCCCCGCGCCATAGGTGATCACGAACCGCTTCCCCTCGCCGCGGTGTGCATCGAGCGCAGCGCTGATCAGGCCGAAATGGGTCACGTTGATGTTATCCCACCCGCCGGGACCGAGATCGCCGTTGAAGTAGCGATTGTACGGCAGGTGGGCTTCGGTCTGAATCGAGTCGTACGCCGCCGAGTTGATGAAGTACGGATCGTCGCTGCCACGCTGTCTGACAATCGAGTCCGCAATGGTGCTGGCCAGTTGGTACGCATTCCACGCTATGCGCCGCGCCGGGTCAGCGGACAGGCGCTTCAGCGCCGCGTTCCGGTAGGTATCCATCGACTTCGTCCAGCCTGCCGTCGGAATGATGGTGAAGGGCAGCTCCTTCGTCATTGGGAAGAGG
>JANNVN010000041.1:0-19359 GCA_031414435.1 Gemmatimonadaceae bacterium | reverse complement strand
TGACGCACCGCACCGTGCTTGAGGAGATCATCCGCGACGCGCATCGCACGATTGATGGGGATGGCGAACCCGAGTCCGATGCTGCTTCCGGTTGGCGAGAAGATCGACGTATTGACTCCGATGACCTCGCCCAGCGCATTGACCAGCGGGCCACCCGAGTTTCCCGGGTTGATCGATGCGTCGGTCTGGAGCATGTCGACGTATGCGCCAGGTCCCTCATTCTGTGATTGCGGAACCAGATTCCGCCCCGTGGCACTGATGACGCCGGCCGTCACACTCGGCTCCGTATTGCCGAGGAGAAATCCGTAAGGATTCCCGATGGCGATGGCCCATTCGCCGATCGCGAGGTCCGACGACGTCCCAATTGGCGTCACCGGCAGCCGTGTCGCATTGATGCGGAGCACAGCGAGGTCGTTCAGTTCGTCGATTCCGACCAGCTTGGCATCGTACGTCTGACCGTCGCGCAGCGCCACGCTGATCTTCGTCGCACCGGCGACGACGTGCGCGTTCGTCACGATCACGCCATCCGGTTGCACGATGAAGCCGGAGCCAATGCCGCTCTGCGTCCTCTGTCCGCTGCGGCCACCGAAGAACATCTCGAACGGATCTGCCGCGACCTGCTGGACCGTTTCAGTCTGCACCGTCACCACAGCGGGCGCGACCTTGGCCACCGCCTCAGTGATTGCATTGCGGCGCGAAACCGGCAGTGTCGATGCGGCCTGCTCGACGCGCGTGGGCCGTGCCGGAGGCGCGGTGGCACCGGCAACCGGGCGCTGCGCCTCGCTGGACGCCGCAGGAACGCCCTCGCACGCGAGAAGAATCAGGAGACCGGAGAGCGTGGTGAATCGGAGAGCCATCGTCCGTAGTCGGAGGCGCGAGCGAGGGGCGGGAATCATGAAACAGGGGCGTGTTGGCTGCATCTCTATCACGCCGCGGCCGCCGGTGGCCGGGCGGCATACAGGTGCGATGGATACGTGACGCGTTCAAGGTACAGTCCGCAGGCCGGTGCCGGGGCAGCGACCCTGTCATTCACAGGTGACGTCAGCAACTCTGCGACCGTGCCGGGCACGCGCCGACCGAGTCCGACCTCGACCATGGTCCCGACGAGGAAGCGTACCATGTGATGCAGGAACCGATTGGCGGAGATGACCAGGGCCAGCCCGCCGGGCCGCGCCTCCCATTGGCACTCCTGAACGAAACAGCGATGGTCGTCTCCTTCCGGAGCGGTGCCCTTCACCGCGAAGGCGAGGAATGCATGGTCGCCGACAACGGAAGCGGCCTCAGCATTCAGAAGCCCGGCGTCGATCGGCCGATCGATCGCCCACTCCCGATTGTATCGGAAGGGTCCAGCCGCGTCGCGATCCGTGCCGATGAGGTAGCGGTACCGCCGGAGCGTGGCCGAGTAACGTGCGTGGAAGGCGGGATGCATTTCAACGACTTCCGAGCAGCGCACATCCCGCGGGAGGACCGCGTTCAGCGCACGGTGCAGGCGTTCCGTCTGCCACTTGTCCGGCACCAGAACGCTCGCGGCCTGGCCGAGAGCGTGCACGCCGGCGTCCGTGCGGCCGGCGCCGATGACGGGCACATGCATTTGCATCAGCCGAGTCAGTCCGTCTTCGAGGACTCCCTGTACCGTCCGCTGCGCAGGCTGTCGCTGCCACCCGGCAAAGGCCTCGCCATCGTACTGAATGACCAGCTGGAGGGTGCGGCGCGACATTGGGACAAAGCTAGGCCGCCCGGCTAGTGACTTCAAGCAAGACAAGTCGTGATATGACAACGGATTGACAACCCCCTCCGAGCCCGTCACCCTTGGGGCGGCAGTGCGCCGTCGGGCGGCACCGTCTGGACTGAACTCCCACCCCGCTGATGGCACCTCGTACGCTCGCCTCACTGGCGCATTCGTTGGCAGTCGCGCCCGATCTGGGTGGGGCGATCGGCGTGTTGGGAGAAGCACTGGCTGAGCTCGATCGCGGAGCCTACCTGGCGTACTTCAGGTACGACGGCCGGCGCGAATTGCTCACGGACCGCCTCAGCCCCTCCTCCGCCGGGTCATCGCGACCGACCATGCTCGAGGTGGCTTTCGATCAGTTGCCGATCGGCGTGCGGCAGGGAATCGCCGCCGGATCGACCTTCGTCGATGTGGTGGATCGTGCCGCGGACTTCGCTCGGCTTCTCGGGCTACCACCGGTGGAAAACGCCACGCTCTCGATCCGCGGCCTGCGATTCGATGGCGCACTCGGCGCTGTGCTGACGGTGGTCGAACCGAAGAAGTTCTTTGGTGGCCGCACGATTGAGAAGTTTCTTCCGAATGCCGCCCTTTTCGACCTGGCCTTTGCGCGGTTCGCGGAACTCGAGGCGCGTCGCGAGGCCGTAACCACGCTCGAATCCGTCACGCAGCGCATCCACGGCGAGTACGATCGCCGGCTCGGGGAGCTCGAGACGAAGATGTCGTCGCAGAACCAGGTGCTCAACGATGGCGCGGATCGTGCTCGTGTGGTGCAGCTCGAGCGCGAGACGAGCCGCATCCAGGAAGATGCCCGTCGGTTTCAGCGCCGGGCCGAGAGCCTGCAGAAGCAACTTGAGGCTGCGCTCGGCCAGACCGAACAGGCACATATCGAATTGCATCGCCGGAACGAGGAATTGCGCGATCGTGAGCGCACGGTGTACCTGATTGATCGCGTCCTGTCGATGGATGCGAGCTCACCGGATCCACGACGCCTGGCTGACGAACTGCTGACGCTCGTGGGCGAGGACATGCAGGCACAGCGCGTCTCGCTGATGATGCGCGCGCCGGAGCCAGGCATGCTCTATCTGGCCGCAGCACGCGGCGTCGCACGCGATGTCCGTGATGGGTATCGCGTGGCCATTGGCAGCGGAGTTGCCGGCAAGGTCGCCGCGAGCCGGCAGGTCATTCTGGTCACCGATGCGACGCAAGCGAGTCAGCATCCACTGCTCAAGGACGAGTACTTCACGAGCGGTAGTTTCATCTGCTTTCCACTCGTCTACCGCGAAGATCTGGTCGGTGTGGTGAACGTGGCCAACCGCAATCAGCAGGGCGTCTTCACCGAGGCGGACGTCGACCGCGTGCGACTGCTCGGACTCATCATCGCGTTGCTGGCCACACAGGCACAACTCGCGGATCGCCTGTTGCCTGCGACGGCGTCGTGATTTGCTGTCGGCGTCACACGTTTTGCAGGCGGGCGGTGCGGTGACCGAAGACTCGCTGCGGCACGCGGTGCGCCGGCTCGCGTCTGGCCACCACCTGACATCCGAAGAGTCCAGCGGGGCGTTCGATCTCGTGATGGCTGGCGAGGCGACTCCCGTGCAGGTTGCCGCGTTGCTGATGGGGCTGCGCGTGAAGGGAGAGACCGCCGCTGAGGTGGCTGGCGCTGCGCGCGCCCTGCGCCGGGCCATGGTCGTGCTCGAGTCAGAGCAGCCGACCATGCTGGTCGACACGTGCGGCACCGGTGGCGGCGCTGTGCCCACCTTCAATATCTCGACGGCGGCTGCGATTGTTGCCGCTGCATGCGGTGTCCGGATCGCCAAGCACGGGAATCGAAGCTTCACCAGCCGGAGCGGCAGTGCCGACGTCCTCGAAGCGCTCGGCGTGCGTCTCGATCTCACGCCCACGCGTATGGCCGGCATTCTGCGCGACGTGGGTATCGTCTTCATGTTCGCGCCGTTGATGCACCCGGCCATGCGGCACGTAGGCCCGGTGCGACGTGAACTCGCGATCCCAACCGTGATGAACATGATCGGGCCGCTCGCCAATCCCGCCGCCGCTGGTCGGCAGGTGATCGGTGTTGCGGACCGTGGTCGCCTCGATCTCATCGCAGGCGCGCTCCACGAGCTCGGGTGTGCGCACGCGCTCGTGGTCCACGGCGAGCCGGGGATGGACGAGATCTCACCGCTCGGGCCAACGCACGTGCGCGAGTTGCGCGGCGCAGAGCCGATCAAGTCGTGGACGATCAACCCTGAAGCGCTGGGATTTCGCGGACTGTCAGCGGACGATCTGGCCGGGGGGGACCCCGCAGAGAATGCGGCCTTCGTCCGCCGCGTTCTTGGTGGTGCGGGCAACGAGGCCGCTACCGCCGCCGTGGCGCTGAACGCGGCCGCCGCGCTCTACGTTCATCGCGGCGGCGGGGATTTCGCCACGATGGTGACTGAGGCCGCCGCTGCGCTTGCCGATGGTTCGGGGCTGGATTGTCTGGAGCGCCTGGTCGCCGCTTCTGCAGCCGAGGCTTAGGCGGCCACTTCCATCGCGCCGTATCGCGCCCGCCAGGCGAGCAGCAGTTCCTCACTGATGCCGGCGCCGAGGACACTGGGCAGGTGGAGGGCGGGAGCTACCCGGCCTGGTTGGCGCGCGGCGAAGGCATCTGCAATGTGGATGGCAATGGTTGCATCGAACACCGATCCTGCGAGGAGATTGGGTTCGTGGTGGAAGGCGACGGCTTCCACCACACTGGCTGGCAAGCCCCACAAGCTGAGCAGATAGGCGCCGACTGTACCATGTGACACTCGATCTGCACGACGCTCGGCCTCATCGAGGGGCACTCCGTCCTTCATCGCGGTGCGTTCGACACCGCGCCACAGCGCCGGTGTCACTCCGGCAAGCACGATCTGCCCCACATCGTGCAGCAAGCCGGCGAGAAACGCCTCATCCGCGAGTGAGCGATCCTGCGGCGAGACCGAGAGGACGATGTCGCGGGCCGACGCCGCAACCCGTATCGCATGCGTGTTCCACTCTTCGAGATCGAGCACATCGGGCGACACGGAGAATGCACGCGTCGCGCCGTCGGCAAGCGTGATGGCGCGAGCCAATGACACGCCCATGAAATTAATGGCAGCGTCGACGCGCGTTACCTGGCGACCGACGCCGAAGAACGAACTGTTGACGATGCGAAGCAACCGGGCGGTCAACGCCGCATCGCGGGTGATCACGTTGGCCACGGCGATCACTCCACAGTCAGGATCGGCAAGTACCTTCTCGAGTGCCTGTACCGTGAGTGGCGGGCGGGGAAGTGCTTCCATTCCTCCGATTGCCGCGAGCACCGCCGGATCCGACACGGTGGCGCGAAGCCGGCTGCTCCGCTCGATCAGCATTGCAAGCATGTAGGTGTCGCACGGCTTGTGCAGAAAGCGATGCACGCTGCGCTCGAGCCGAAGCGCAATCGCGCGTTCCGCAAATTCGGACAACACGATGCGCACGGTCGCGGGCCAACGCTCCTTCACCGTCTCGAACAGTTCAACACCCGCCGACGGCGGCTTGCCCAGCTCCGCGATGAAGACGTCCGTCGGGGCGGCGGCAAGCGCCTCGAGCGCCTCGCTGTTGCTCGCGGCCAGCGCCACAGTCCACTCAGGCCGTACGGTTTTCAGTGCGCGCCGGTGGGCTTCCGCGACGTGGTGTTCGTTGTCGAGTAACACGAGTCGCATGCCGCAGTCCGACCGATGGGAGTACGCCGCCGCGCACGACATGCTCGTGCGAAGCAGTCCCTCGGAGTTTCGGTTGTTCGGCGGCCGACTTGAGAGCGGCGCTGCTACCCCTCGAAACGGAAGTGGGGATTCTCGACCACGCCGAGCACGTTGCCGAACGGGTCGCGCACGGCGCCGATTCTGACGCCGCCTCCCACATCCTGCACGGGCTCGTGCTCGGCTGCGCCGAGCGATACCAGCCGCTGATAGGCCACCTCGGCATCGAGAACGCCCCAGAAGGCCACGCCAGCGGCGTCACGCTCTATCGGCGCGTCGGGCTCGGGGACCAGCCCCAGCTCAAAGACACCCACGTTGAACCCGACATAGAAATCTTCATCGAAGTACGGCGGCCGCTCCAGCGCGGCCGCATACCACACCGTGGCCTGAGCGAGATCTGCCACCGCGTAGATCGCGGTCCGGAGGCCGAGGAGGGAGCCTGTGGATTTCATGAGTAGCGGCGCAAGACACCGACGACGACACCCTGGATCAACAGGTTGCGCTCGTCCGTGAAGATTGGCTCGATCGCGTCATTAGCCGGCTGCAGCCGAATGCGACCGTCCTTCTCCCGGTAGTAGCGCTTCACAGTGGCCGATGTCCGCTCCAGAAGCGCGATGACCATCTCACCGTTGTCGGCCGTCTTCCGCTCGTTGACCACGACAAAGTCGCCGTCCCGGATCTGTTCGTCGATCATCGAGTTGCCGCGGACCTTCAAGACGTAGTGATTCCCGGTCTTGCGAAGCATGTCGGGCGGAATCGCCATCGTCTCGCCGGTCATCGCCGACTCAATCGGCATGCCGGCCGCGACCAACCCGAGCAGCGGGAGCTCGACGAATCGCGGTGACGCCTCCGACGGGAGAATCTCGATCGCACGACTCTCATTGTAGCCGCGCCGGATGTATCCCTTGCGCTCGAGGTTGCTCAGGTGCTCGTGCACCGTGGCAAGGCTCGTGAAGCCGAAGTTCTCGGCAATTTCCTCGAAACTGGGCGCGTACCCATTCTCGTCAGCCGACACGGACAGGAACGTCAGGATTTCGCGCTGGCGCTTGGTGAGCGACATGGGACCGACTCCGGCAGATACAGAGGACGAAGGGACTGCGATAGATTGAGTCTCCTGGGTGTATGCCCCGAAGAACTGCCGAAGACTATTGCCGAAGGAATCCCGAAATGCAAGTGGCGCGCCCATGGAAACCGCCAGCTGGCCCACTTCTGCGGCTGAGCTCGGCTTCTGCCATTCGGGCGGCTTCGGCCAGAGCTCGTATGCCGTTCGCCGAGCAGTTCACGCAAGCCCTGCAGGTCCCAGCTGCCCCCGACATCCTCGCCGCGCTGTCGGGTCAGCGCACGGTCGCCGTGATTGCGGAGCTCAAGCGGAGCTCGCCGTCGAAGGGAGCGATCAATTCGTCGCTTGACGCTACACAACAGGTCACGGCGTATGCCGCAGGCGGGGCCGCAGCCCTTTCGATCCTGACGGAACCGAGTGAGTTCGGCGGGACGATGGATGATCTACGCATCGCGTCGGCGCTTCGGCTGGCACCATGTATCCGGAAGGATTTCATCACCGACGCCGTCCAGCTGGTCGAGGCGCGCGAGGCCGGGGCATCGGCGGCGTTGCTCATTGCGCGCGCGCTGCCGCCCGATGCGCTGTTCGAGTTGGTGTTCGTCGCACGGACGCTGGGAATCGAGCCACTCGTGGAGGTTCGGGACGAAAGCGAGCTGGCCGATGCGCTGGCCTCTGGCGCACTGCTCATCGGTGTCAACAACCGGAACCTCGAGACCCTCGAAGTGGATCCTCTCACGTGCGACCGTCTGCTGCCGCTTGTTCCGGTCACGCACATCGCGATTTACGAGAGCGGGATCACAGCGCGCGCGGATGTCGAACGCGCAGCCCGGCACGGTGCTGATGCGGTGCTCGTTGGCTCGTCAGTCTCGGCGGCGACGATGCCGGCAGATGCGGTGTCGGCGTTGACAGGCGTGGCGCGCTTGCCGCGTCAGGCCTGAGTCATGACCGCCGCGGTCAAGATCTGCGGGCTGGTGCGCCCTGTCGATGCGGCGGCGGCGGCGGGCGCCGGCGCCCGGTACGTCGGTGCGATCCTCGCGGGCGGGCCCCGGCTCGTCACACCAGAAGGTGCGCGCACGATGTTCAGTCAGGCCGGCACTGCAACGCGCGTGGTCGTTGTTGGGCACGAGCCGGTCGACGACATCGTTCGGCATGCGATGGCGGCGGGTGCCGACATCGTGCAGCTGCACGGCGACCCGTCGCCGCGCATGGTCCTCGATCTGCGGGAGCGCTGGCCGGGTGGCATCTGGGCCGCTCTGCGTGTCCCAGCGGGAACGTTCGACGAGGTACGCGCGGCGGAACTCTTCGCGGTCGCAGATGGCGTGGTGCTGGATGCTTTCGTGCCAGGCGCGCTCGGAGGTACCGGGGTATCTCTGGATTGGCGTACGCTGGTTGCGCCCTTGCAGACCGTGCGAGACGCAGCCGAGTCGCGCGCGTTGATGATCCTGGCAGGCGGGTTGACTCCGGAGAATGTGCAGACGGGTATCCGGCTGCTGGCGCCGGACGTAGTGGATGTGTCCTCGGGTGTCGAATCGGCACCCGGCATCAAGGATCATGTGCGCGTGCAGCAGTTTGTGGCGGCGGCGCGCGGCGACCGCAGAGATGGCGAACAGCTGTCTCTTGCAGGAGTGGAGTAGATGGCAACAATGCAGGAGCCGGTGACGATTCCGAGTGATCGATTCGGCCCGTTCGGGGGGCGCTACGTTCCCGAGACGCTGATCCCCGCACTCGATGAACTGTCGGCGGCGTACGAGGCGATCAAGGTCGATGCCGCGTTTCAGACAGAGCTGAATGGGCTGCTCAGCACCTTCGTCGGTCGCGAGACGCCGCTTGGCTTTGCGCCACGCCTCTCGGCGCGCGTCGGTGCCCCGGTCTGGCTGAAGCGCGAGGATCTGTGTCACACCGGTGCGCACAAGATCAACAATGCGCTGGCGCAGGTGCTGCTGGCGATACGCATGGGCAAGCGTCGCATCATCGCAGAAACCGGCGCGGGCCAGCACGGTGTGGCCACCGCCACCGTGTGCGCCAAGTTCGGGCTTGAATGTGTGGTGTACATGGGCGAGGAAGACACGCACCGGCAGAGCCTGAACGTCTTCCGGATGCAGTTGCTCGGTGCGACCGTCGTTCCGGTCACCGGCGGCACACGGACGCTCAAGGATGCCACCAGTGAGGCCATCAGGGACTGGGTCACCAACGTCGACAGCAGCCACTACATCATTGGCAGTGTCGTCGGCCCCGCCCCGTATCCGCGCATGGTGCGCGACTTCCATTCCTGTATTGGTCGTGAAGCACGTGCGCAGATGCTGCAGGTTGCTGGTCGTCTGCCGCGGACGGTGGTTGCCTGCGTCGGCGGCGGTTCGAACGCGATGGGGGTCTTCCACGCGTTCGTGCCCGATCGTGACGTGCAGTTGGTCGGCGTCGAGGCCGCTGGCGAAGGTGTGTTCACCGGACGTCACTCGGCCACGCTCAGCACCGGGACGCCCGGAGTTCTGCATGGATCGCTGTCGCTGTTGCTGCAGGATGAGAACGGTCAGGTCCATCCAGCGCACAGCATCAGCGCTGGCCTCGATTATCCAGGGGTGGGCCCTGAGCACGCCTACATGAAGACCACGGGGCGAGCGGAATACGTCGCGGTGACTGACGACGCGGCGCTACGTGGTGTCGCGCTGCTGAGCCGTCTCGAAGGGATCATTCCTGCGCTGGAGACCGCACACGCGGTGGCATGGATCGCCGACAACGCCGGTCGATGGAGTGCCGATGAGCCGATCCTTCTCTGCGTTTCAGGTCGTGGTGACAAGGACGTCGGTACGATGATGCAGCATCCCATCATGGAGGTCGAGTGACCATCGCCGGTGCCGCGCATCTGCGTGATCACATGACCGCGTTGCGCAGCGCTGGCCGGAAGGCGCTGGTGACGTATGTCACGGCTGGCCACCCCGACCGCGAACGCGCGGCGGCGTTGCTGCAAGGCCTCGAAGCTGCGGGCGCCGACTGCGTGGAACTTGGCGTTCCGTTTTCGGATCCGCTGGCGGACGGTCCGGTGATCCAGCGCAGCTCGCAGATCGCGATCGAGCATGGCGTCAACTTCGATGCCGCGCTCGACATGGTCCGTGCGGCCGGCCTCTCGATCCCGGTCGTGCTCTTCAGCTATCTCAATCCGGTGATGAATGCCGGGCCCGACGCGCTCCAGCGGGCGGCGGACGCGGGAGTCTCAGGCATCCTCATCACGGATCTGCCGGTGGGTGCCGATCCGGAACGTGAAGCGTGGCTGGGATCCTCGCCACTCGCCTACGTGCGGTTGGTGGCGCCGACGACACCATCGGCACGAATGGCAGAAATCGCGCGCCATGGCAGCGGATTCGTGTACCTGATCAGTCGACTTGGCGTGACTGGCGCCAAAGACACGCTGGCAGACGACCTCTCAGCTACGCTCGACCGCTTGCGTCAGGCAACGAGACTGCCGATCTGCGTCGGCTTCGGGATCAGCACCGCCGACCAGGCGGCGCGGGTCGCACAGATGGCGGATGGGGTCGTGGTCGGCAGTGCGATCGTGAAGTTGGCCGAGACTTCGGTGGATGCCGCGCTCGCACTGGTGCGCGAGTTGCGCGCAGGGCTGGATCGGGGCGCCCCGTAGTCGGCAGTCTCGCACCGGCGCGGTGCCCAGCGCTAAATTCAAGCGCTGGCCTCGCAGTCTTCCACTCACCGCCGCCGCATGCGGGCGTGGATACTGCCGGCGGTGACGTGTCGTTCGAAGGACGTCGCTGGTCCGGCCCCTCTGATTCTGTCGTCTGACAAGGGACATATGAGCGCACCGATGACGCCACCAGCGGCGGCGATGGGCAAGCCGGTCACGATCCGCGATCTGCAGGCGATGAAACGTGCGGGCACAAAAATCGTCGCCACCACCGCCTACGATGTGCTCTTTGCCCGCCTCGTCGATGCGGCCGGCGTCGACATGGTCTTGGTGGGCGATTCCCTCGGCATGGTCATCGCCGGACACGATTCGACCAAACGCGTGACGCTCGATCAGATGATCTGGCATTGCGCGGCCGTTCGCCGCGGACTGACACGAGCGATGCTCATCTTCGACATGCCGTGGATGACATATCAGGTGAGCAGCCTCGAGGCGGTGCGAAACGCCGGTCGCGCGATGGCTGAGACGGGCGCAACCGCGGTGAAGCTGGAAGGGGCAGGACGTGTCGCCATCGATTCCGTGCGTGCGTGCGTCGATGCTGGAATCCCGGTGATGGGGCATATCGGCTACACACCACAGAGTGACACAGCGCTGAGTGGCGCACGGGTGCAGGGACGCGAGGAAACCGTTGCAGCGCAGCTGATGACGGATGCGCTTGCACTGCAGGATGCCGGGGCCTTCGGCATCGTGCTCGAGTTGATGCCGACAGCCCTTTCTGCCGAGATCACCGCGTCGCTACGGATCCCGACGGTGGGCATTGGTGCTGGTGCGGGGTGTGATGGCCAGATCCTGGTTCTGCCGGATCTGATCGGGCTCAATGAGGGATTCAAGCCGAAGTTCCTGAAGCGGTATGCTGACGCTGCGGGAGTCGTGAAGACGGCCGTCAGCGAGTATGCCGCTGACGTGCGCGCCGGTCGTTATCCGGATGACTCGACGAGCTTCAGCTGACATGCAGCTGATCCGGGATGTCGGTGGACTGCGTGCGGCCATTGCAGCCGCCAGGCAGCGCGGCGAGCGTGTGGGGTTCGTACCGACGATGGGCGCACTCCACGCAGGCCATCTCTCACTCCTTGATCGGGCCCGGTCACAGTGCGAGTGTGTCGTGCTGAGCATCTTCGTCAATCCCCTGCAGTTCGCACCGACCGAGGATCTGGCGAAGTATCCGAGAACCGAAGCCGAGGACCTGGCGACGGCGGAGTCTCACGGCACAGCGATCGCATTCGTACCAAGCGTCGACGTGATGTATCCTGGCGCGCGTGTGGTTTCCGTCGTGCCGGAAACGATCGCTGATCGATGGGAGGGGGCCATCCGGCCTGGGCACTTTGCCGGCGTGCTCACGGTCGTTGCAAAACTCTTCAATCTGGTGCAGCCTGATCTCGCGGTCTTTGGGCAAAAGGACCTGCAGCAGGCAACGCTGATCCGCGCGCTTGTCCGTGATCTGGACGTCCCGCTGACCCTCGACATCGCGCCGATCGTGCGCGAACCCGATGGGCTCGCGATGTCCAGCAGGAACCGGTATCTGAGCGAGGCGGATCGGCGCGCGGCGCGCGCGCTGTCCGGGGCCATTCGCGACGTCCATCAGGCGTTCACTCTCGAGCGGGTGGATCGCGCGTCAGCACTGCTCGCCACGGGACTCCGCCGCCTGGCCGAAGACGCGGGCGTGACGGTTGACTATTTCTCCATCGTCGACAGGGAGCGCCTCGAACCCGTCGACGTGGCACGCGCCTCTGATTTTGTGATCGTGGCTGCGCGCGTCGGCGCGACGCGGCTGCTCGACAACCATCGTCTCGGCGACCCATTCCCCGTACCCATCTCATGACGCGAGCGCGGTTTGAAGCGGATCTTCCGGCGTGGGCCATCGCATCGCCGAAGCGGCGGGAGCACATCGGTCGTGTGACCACACTCCTGGATGGGTGGGCGGCCACGCTGGGTATCGAGGATGGCGAACGCGCCGCCTGGCACGATGCCGGGATGTGGCACGATGCGCTGCGCGACGCGGAGGAACCTCTCCTGCGTGAATTGTCGCGCGACGATGTGGCGCCCGTCGAAATCCTGCATGGTCCTGCCTGCGCGGCGCGCCTCGAGGCGATCGGTGAGTCGCGCCGTGACGTCATCGAGGCCATCCGGTGGCATACGCTCGGCAATCCGGGGTGGTCGCGCACCGGGCGGGCGCTGTTCATGGCTGACTTCCTCGAACCTGGCCGCAAGTTCATGGTCGCGGAGCGCGCGTGGCTCGCGCAGCTGGTGCCGGACGACTTCGATGGTGTCTTCCGTCAGGTGGTCAAGAGCCGCCTCGAATGGTCATTGCGCGAAGGGAAGGGGCTGCATCCTGAGACGGTGGCGATGTGGAACGCAGTCCGATGACACGTGGACGGATGTTCATGGCAGGAGCGATCGCTCTGTCGATTGCGTCAGGCGCGTTTCTGCTCTGGACGCGGGATCGGGCGTCTGCCGTCCCAGGACGCGCGGCGCAACGCGATACGACCAGCGCGCCGCAGGGCCAACGCATCGTGGTTGAAGTACTGAACGCCAGTGGCGTGACCGGATTGGCCAAGCGCGCCACCTTTCTGCTGCGCGATCGGGGCTTCGATGTCGTGGCATGGACCAACGATCCGACGGGCCGTCGGAGCGAGACATTGATCATCGACTACACCAACAAGCCTGAGGCTGCCGAGCGCCTCGCACGGGTACTCGGTGGTGCTCGGATCGATCGAGGCAAGGATCCGCTCGACCGCGGGTTGGATCTGAGCGTGATGCTCGGCAGCGCGTACCGCCCGATCGGGGAAGTCTTTCACCCCTGAGCGGAGCTGCTACGGCGCTGGCACTTCCCGTCGACGGCCGATCTTCTCCACCCGCAGCTGGCCACACGCTGCGCTGATGTCCAGGCCGCGACTGCGACGGATCGCGACTTCGACGCCGTCGTCACGCATCCAGTTGGCGAACTGGTGAATGCTGTCTCTCGGCGTCGGCTCGAAACCGAGTCCACCCCCGGGATGGAGAGGGATCAGATTCACGAACGCGCGGCAACTCCGCGCCAGCCGCGCAAGCTGATCCGCATGGACGCGCTTGTCGTTGACCCCGCCGAGCATCACGTACTCGAACGTCACGCGCCGGTCGAAGGCCTCTGCTGCCGCGATCACGTCGGCGAGCGGGAACTTGGTGTTGACCGGCATCAGCGTCTGGCGCAGCTCGTCATTCGGTGCATGGATCGAGATGGCGAGGCGGAACTGTTCCGATCGTTCGCCCAACGCGATGATGCCTGGGAGGACACCAACGGTGCTGACAGTGATGTGGCGGGCGCCGATGCCGAGGCCTTCCGGCGAATTGAGGATGGTCAGCGTCGGGCTGACGGCCCGCCAGTTCATGAGCGGTTCACCCATGCCCATGAAGACGATGTTCGTGGCGCGGACTGGCGGGGTCAGCATCGCGAGCTCCCGCACCTGTCCGGCGATTTCATGCACGGCGAGATTCCGCTGGAAGCCCATCATCCCGGTCGCGCAAAACGCACAGGCCAAGGCGCAGCCCGCCTGTGACGAGATACAGAAGGTCATCCGATCCCCGTCGGGGATGGCCACCGTCTCGATGCTCTGACCATCGGCGAGCGTGAACAGGAACTTCTCTGTGCCATCGGTCGATGACTGGCGCACGGCCAGCATGAGTCGCGGCAGAACGAATCGCTCGGCCAGCGACAGTCGCAACGCGATTGGCAGTTCCGTCATCGCCTCGAAATCCGGAGCCGGATTGATCCAGAGCCGGCGTATCACCTGATCGGCCCGATAGGCTGGGTGACCGAGCTCCGTGAGCGCGGTCAGAAGCGCGTCACGGGCCTCGGCCGGCGTGAGATCGAGCAGATTCGTCTGGGGTCTGGTCACGTTGCAAGGTAACTCCACTGGTGCAGGCGCCACCTCCGGCGGGCACTTGGCATCTGACAGTGACGCGAGGTGCGGTGATCCAACCACTTGTCAGACAATGTCTTGCCCGTGGTCTCGCTACCCTGAATGTGAAGATGGGGCTAGTTTTCCGCTTTCCCTGAAACCACTGAGAATTGCTTCCCGATCTCCTGATTCCGGAGCGCGTCAAGGTTCCGCTGGCGAGTCACTCGAAGGACGAGGTGCTGCGAGAGCTGGTGCAGCTCGCGATGCCCTCGGCCGACGCGTCAGCGCTTGACAGCGTGGTCCGCGCCGTGCTCGAGCGGGAGAAGCTGTTGAGCACGGGCATTGGCAGCGGGATCGCCATTCCGCACGGACGAACGAATCAGGTGTCCAGCCTCATTCTTGCCGCGGGCGTCGCGCCCGTGCCGATCGAGTTCGATGCCCTGGATGGAAAGCCGGTCTCGCTGTTCTTCCTGTTGCTCGGCCCCGAGAGCACCGCAGGGGCGCACGTCCGCGCACTCGGCCGTATCTCGCGAATCGTTCGTCACGAAACGGTACGCGTAGAATTGACGCGCGCCCAGAGCGCCGGCGCGTTTGTCGGGCATCTCGCCGCAGCGGAGGCATCCTGAGCGGCATCGTCGACGCACCGGTGACCAATGCCGGCTCGCCACGTGGATTGCGGTGGCTGCTGCCGCTCGGCATTGCGGCAGCGATTTTTGCCGCGACGTCATGGCCCACGCCTCCGAGGATGCCTGGGGGCAGTGACAAGGTCGTTCACTTTTCTGCGTACGCGTTGCTCGGTGCCTCGGTGGCATGGGCATCTGGTGTCCGAACCGTCTTCGGCGTTGTTCGGTGGATCATCGCCGTCTCGGCAGTCGGCGCTGCGGACGAATGGCATCAGCAGTTCATTCCCGGTCGACGCATGGATGCGCTCGACTGGATGGCCGACACCGCGGGTGCGGTGTGCGGCCTCTCTCTCGTAACGGCGCTCTCGCGGCGCCGGGAGTTCGTTGCGTGACCGTTGCTTCACTGTTCGCTACCACGCGCCGCAGTCACCTCTGCGGCGAATTGCGCGATGCACATGTTGGCCAGACCGTGCGACTTGGTGGCTGGGTGCATCGCACGCGCTCGCTGGGCGCGATCGTCTTCCTTGACCTGCGCGATCGGGCCGGGCTGATTCAGGCGACCTGTGATCCCCGCTTCACTCCGGCCGATGTGATTACCGCCGCGGATCGCATTGGTGCGGAAACGGTGGTGGAAGTCGAGGGCGTCGTCGCCGCGCGGCCGCCTGAGATGGTCAATCGCGAACTCGGCACCGGCACGATCGAGCTTCAGGTAACGTCCCTTCGCATCGTCGGGCCCGCCAGAACGCCGGCGATTCCCGTCGCTCGCGGCAAGGACGAGAAGCTGGCGGCTGAGGAACTGCGGCTGAAGCACCGGATTCTCGACCTGCGCCGTCCTGAGCTGCAGGCGAATCTGATGCTCCGTCATCGGCTGCTGCAGGTCGCGCGGCAGTCACTGTCGTCGAATGGCTTCCTCGAGATTGAGACGCCAATCCTCACCAAGACGACACCGGAAGGGGCGCGGGATTATCTGGTGCCAAGCAGCGTCCATCCTGGAGAGTTCTACGCGTTGCCGCAGTCGCCGCAGATCTACAAGCAGCTGCTGATGGTCGCCGGGTACGATCGGTACTTCCAGATTGCTCGCTGTTTCCGGGACGAAGATCTTCGCGCGGATCGCCAGCCGGAATTCACGCAGATCGACATCGAGTGCGCCTTCGTCACGCAGGAGGACGTACAGGCCACGATCGAGCGCGTACTCGTGGCACTCTGGCGTGAAGCGGGGCACGACATCGTGACGCCGTTTCAGCGTCTCCGTTGGGTCGACGCGATGCAGCGATTCGGGATCGACAAGCCGGATCTCCGCTACGGCCTCGAGTTGGAGAACTGGACGGCCCACATCGCTCCAGACGCCGCGGACTTCGTACACGCCGGAATTGCGGCCGGCGGCGCGCTCCGCGGAATTCGCGTCCCGCAAGGTGCGTCGTTGTCACGGAAGGAGATCGATGCGCTGGCCGCGCTCGCCAAGACGCATGGCCTGGGCGGACTGCTTTGGGCCAAGCGGGTGGAGTCCGGCTGGGAGGGGCAGGGGACGAAGGCGTTTGGCGCCGCGACCATGGACGCCATCGGTGGCGTGGTGGGCGATCTGCTGCTTGCCGGCGTCGGCGTTGATACCACCGCATTGCCGGCGATGGGTCAGGTGCGACTCGAGCTCACACGACGTCCGGACCAAGTCGCGACCACTGCCCACGCCTTCTGCTGGATCGTGGATTTCCCGCTGTTTGAGCTCGATGCGGCCACCGGCGAGCATACGCCGTCGCACCACCCCTTCACCTCGCCGCATCCCGACGACAACCACAAGCTGGAATCCGCGCCATGGGAGTGCCGCGCGATGCACTACGATGTCGTCTACAACGGCAACGAACTCGGCTCAGGTTCGATCCGAATCACCGATCCGGTGATTCAGGAGACGATCTTCCGTCTGTTGAAGGTGCCTGCCGACGAGATCCAGCGGCGTTTCGGGTTCCTGCTGGACGGTCTTGCCTCCGGCGCGCCGCCACATGGCGGGTTTGCACTGGGCTTTGATCGGATCGCGATGCTACTGGCAGGCTCCACATCGCTGCGAGATGTGATTGCTTTCCCTAAGACAACGGCAGCGCGTGCACTCTTTGAGGGTGCGCCGAGCCCCATCAACACTGAGGACCTGCGTGCACTGGGCCTCGCCCTCGTGATCAAGGAGCCGTCGTGACCGGTAGCACGCTGGTGACACAGAAGGTATCCACCGAGGGAGCCGATCTGCTCACCCTCGCTGGCGTGAACGACGCCAACCTGATCGAACTTGGCCGGATTCACGGCGTGCGTGTCGGTATGCGCGGTGAGTCGATCACGCTGGCGGGGGATCCGCAGTCGGTGGATCGCGCCATGCATACGGCGCAGCGCATGGTCGAAGCGGCGCGGCAGCGTGCCTCATTCACGGCGGACGACGTGCTGCGGATGTCGGAGGATATCGGCACGGATGCCGGACCGATGGATCCGTCACGGCTGGCGCTGCCGGGAATCAAGCGGGTGGTGCAGGCCAAGACACCGGGACAGGCGGAATATCTGCAGAAGATCGCCGAACACGACATCGTGGTCGGCATCGGCCCGGCCGGTACCGGCAAGACATACCTTGCCGTCGCGGCTGCGGTGGATGCGCTGATGCGCAAGCGCGTCAAGCGCATCGTGCTGGCACGACCGGCTGTTGAGGCAGGCGAGTCGCTCGGGTTTCTGCCTGGCGACATGCAGGCGAAGGTCGACCCGTATCTGCGGCCGCTCTACGACGCACTCGATGAGATGATGCCACCGGAGCGCGTGATCAAGGCGCTCGAGACGCGGGTCATCGAGATTGCGCCGCTGGCCTTCATGCGTGGCCGCACGCTTGGCGACGCGTTCGTCATTCTCGACGAGGCACAGAACGCTACCAACGCACAGATGAAGATGTTCCTGACCCGGCTGGGCGTCAATTCGAAGATTGTGATCACGGGTGACAAGACGCAGATCGATCTTCCGTCGCGCGAGCAGTCGGGACTGATGCAGGTGGAACGCATCCTGCCGGGCGTTGA
Organism: Gemmatimonadaceae bacterium; assembly: GCA_031414435.1. Lineage (GTDB taxonomy): Bacteria > Gemmatimonadota > Gemmatimonadetes > Gemmatimonadales > Gemmatimonadaceae > JACMLX01. Next base: position 1,606 of record JANNVN010000041.1, on the reverse strand, counting down.
AGGGATCGCCTTCCACTACTTTAATGAGGCAGATGTCGTTCGTCATCGCCTCGTTCGCGACATCATCCGGGCCTACGCACATGACAGCGGCAACTGAACCTCCACAGCGACGCCGCATCAGCGCGCGCGGGCTGCGCTGATGCCGATCGTCGTCGAGTCGAGTTCCCCTGGCGGCCATCGCGCGCCGCTCAGCGCCGCGCGGGTGGAAGCGCTGGTTCGGCTGACGCTGGCTGCCGAACAGGTGCCCGATGCGGTGGTGAGCGTGACGTTTCTGTCGTCGCGGGCCATGGCAAAGATGCACAGGGAGCAACTCGGGCATGCCGGTGCCACGGACATCATCACCTTTGAGCTGACGCGACCTGTCGACAGCGCGCCGGCGACGGGTGACGTGTACATCTGCCCCGACGTCGCGCGCGCGAATGCGAAAGCCTGGGGGGTGCCGGTGCGGGAGGAGATGGCCCGGTTGGTGATTCATGGCACGCTTCACACGCTTGGGCTGGAACACCCCGAGGGGGAGTCCCGGGTTGATTCACCGATGTGGCGTGCGCAGGAGAAGTATCTGCGCATGGCCGTGCGTCGCGGCCTCGTCTGACGGGTATGCTCCTCTGGCTGCTGTTTACCGTGTTCATGTTCGCCGCCGGTGCGTCGGTGGCGGCGGACGGTTTCGTCACCAGTCTGACCGCAGGCACCAGCGACGATGTGCGTCGCGCCTGGCTGGTGCGTGACCGCGAGCGCGTGCATCGCGCATTGAGCGGTGCACGCCTTGTGTGCTTTCTCTTTGCGGGTGCGTCCGCGCCGCCGCTCTGGCGCGACGACGGGCCCGAGTTGATTGCCGCGCTGGTCCTGCTGCTGGCAACGGTCGGCGCTGCGGAGACGTTCTCACGGACGATCGGCGCGACGCGCGCCGCCGGACCAAGCGCATGGTTGTCGGGTTGGGCCGCATTCGTGACACTGATCGCGACGCCGGTCGTGGTGCTGATGGAGAAAACCGAGCGCGGCCTGACCGACGCGTTCCCGACGGCGAAGATCGACGCAGACGCGGACGATGTCGCGACCGAGCAGTTTCTCGACATCGTGGCGGCGGAAGCCGACGTGACCGGAAAGGAGCGTACGCTGCTGCAGGGCGCGTTCTCGCTCGGCGAGACGCAGGTGCAGGAAATCATGACGCCGCGCGTTGAGCTGATCGCCGTCGAACGGGAGACGCCCTGGTCCGAAGTCATCGACCGATTCCGCTCCTCCTCGCATTCCCGCCTGCCCGTCTACACGGGAAAGATTGACGATGTGATCGGAGTGCTGTACGTGAAGGACCTGCTGGCGGACATCCTCGATGACGAAGAGCCCGCCGGCGGATGGCTGACCAAGATGCGTGCCGGGTTCTACATCCCGCCGACCAAACCGATCGATGCCCTCCTCCGTGAATTCCGCTCGCAACGGACGCACATCGCCATCGTCATGGATGAGTATGGCGGCACGGCGGGTGTCGTCACGATCGAGGATATTCTCGAGGAAATCGTCGGCGAGATCGATGATGAGCATGATGCAGAAAGCGAGCGACAGTTCGAGAGTCGTGACAATCGGGAGTTCTGGGTGACAGGTCGTGTGACAC
>JANNVN010000040.1:0-21766 GCA_031414435.1 Gemmatimonadaceae bacterium | reverse complement strand
GCTTCGTGGCCATCGATCGTGACGGCGACGACCGTCACCTGCCGTCGCTCACCACCGCGAGTGATCGCGGGCTCGCGTGGCTCGCCTGCGCCCCACCCCTCGCTGTCCGTGGGTGCCGCGCGGTCGATACGCGCCCTGCCGCCTCCAGCCACCGCATCGCTCCCCGTCGCGCAGGCGGCAAGAGCCGTCAGGAGTTCCGCCGCATTCGCGAATCGGTCCTGCGCTCGCTTCGCCATTGCCCGTCGGATCAGCGAATCCACCGCTGCGGGAACGTCGGTGCGGAGACTCAGCACCGACTCTGGCTCTGCCGAGAGTGCTGCGACCAGCACGGCCTGCTCACCCGGTCCGCGAAACGGGCGTTGGCCCGTCAGCATTTCGTACAGCACGACACCGAGTGACCAAAGATCGGTGCGGTGATCCACCGTCTCGCCAAACGCCTGCTCCGGGCTCATGTATGCCACGGTACCGAGCACACCCACGGTTTGCGTCACTGCCACATCGGTCAGTTTCGCAATGCCGAAGTCGAGGATCTTCACCACGCCATCACCAGTGACCATCACGTTCGCCGGCTTGATGTCGCGATGCACGATGCCGCGGTCATGCGCCTTCCCCAGCCCCCGCGCGATATCACCTGCAATGCGAAGCGCATCCTCGAGCGGCAGTGGACCACGGGCGATTCGGCGATCGAGCGTCTCACCCTCGTAGCAGGCCATGACGATATAGAGCCGACCATCCTCGGTATCGGCGATTTCGTGGACCGTGCAGATATTCGGATGTTCAATGGCGGCGGCGGCGCGGGCCTCGACCAGAAAGCGCCGCTTCGCGACGTCGTCGCTACTCAGGTGCGGCGACAGGAATTTCAGCGCCACATCCCGGTCGAGACGCTCGTCACGTGCGCGATACACGACCCCCATGCCGCCGCCGCCGACGCGGTCCAAAATCCGGTAGCGCGAATTGGCTGGCAGGGACATTGTCACGTCGCTGGCGGCCTCACGCCGCGGCAGCATCGGCAGCATGACGTCGTCGAGCAGCTGGTCAAGGACGCCTCGGTTCGCGTGCGCGGCCAGCAGTGTCTCGACCTCGGCACGCAGACTGGCGTCCGCACAGGCCTCCAAGAGGTACAGGCCCCGGGAGGCGGTTGGCTGATCGAGCACATCGTGGAAGAGGGCCTCGACCGTCGCCCAGTGTTGCTGGACGCCGAAATCACCGCTCGAATCCCGCACGCGCCGCGAATTCACGCGCTCAACTCGCGGTTCAACCAGGCGCGCGCTGCGGTCCAGTCACGCTTGACGGTCGCCGGTGAGAGCTCGAGGGCCTGGGCTGTCTCCTCCACACTCAGGCCAACGAAGAACCGACACTCGACCACCTGGCTCTGTCGCGGATTCAGTTCGGCAAGCCGCGCCAGTGCCTCATCGAGCGCGTGCAACTCCGAGGCGTGCGCATCGACAGCAACCGATGTTGCATCGGAAGCATCGAGACTGACGGCAAGTGCGCCGCCACCTCGCTTGGCGGCGCGCCGATGCTCGGCGTAATCGATCAGGACCCGGCGCATCGTCCGGGCCGCCATCGCAAGCAGGTGCTGCCGATCCCGCCACTGTATTCGATCAAGACCCGCAAGGCGCAGATATGCCTCATGTACGAGACCATCCGTTTCCAGGGTGTGCCCGGTACCCTGCGCAACCAGCTGGCGGCGAGCCATGCTCCTGAGCGTACCGTTCAACGACTCGAGCACTTGCTCGAGCGCCCCGCGCTCACCGTCCGCCGCACGGTTGAGCAGCTGTGTCACGTCACCCTGCGACTGCGGCACTTCGTGAGGCATGGCGGGCGATATCAGAGAGGGGGGCCGAGGTCCAGTCCCAGGCGGTAGTCTGTCGCCAGGCCCGTCCCTCGTCCTGCCAGAGGACCGACTGGCGCATCTTCACCACCAGAGAGGCGGGAATGCGACCCACAGCGGCTCAGTGGGCAGGAATCGCTCAATTGCAACGCGCCCGGCGCCCCCCGGCACGCAGGGCACGCGACACAATCGCGGCCCTACCCACACGGCGACGAAGTCACTCGGCGCTGTGCACGAGTGACTCTGGCGCCCGATCGACACGCCACTTGATGCCGCGCCGGCTTACTTCACCGCGAACTGCGTGATCATCCCGTGCTCGATGTGCATCTTCCCGTCCTTCGCATCCGGCAGGAAGCAGAAGAGTCCATACTCGCCTGGCTCGAGATCCACCGGCAGGTACACAACCCCGCCCTTCGCCATGCCCGAGGTGCCGCCGATCGGCTTGCCTGGCGGCGGGCCTTGCTGCTTCTCGAGCCATGTCGCGAGATCGCCGGCGCGCTTGCCAGGTGCCAGCTGCGCGATGAACATCTCGTGCGGCTGTGCAGCCTCATTCTCGAGTCGGATGACATGCTTGCCGGCGGTGATCGCCGGAGTGACCTCCCACGCGTAGTCGGTCATCTTTACCGTGATGTCGGCGGTCGGGGCAGCGGCGGTTGCCCCGGTGGACGGAATCACCGTCAGCGCCTTCGTCATGCCTTTCATCGCATGCGGGATAAGATCAGGGCTCGGAATCATGCAGATGATGACGTACTCGCCGGCCTCAAGTTCCTGGGTCAGGCTCTGCTCGCCCCCCGGCACCGGCGTGTTGGGGCCGGCGACTTCGTGCGCCCATGGCGGCAAATGGTCGGTCGGCTTCATGCTCTTCATGCCTTCCAGGAATTCAGCAGCCGCATGGCCCGGATCCAGCCTGAGCAGCTGCACATGGTGCAGCTCCGGCCCCTGATTCACGAGGCGGAGCGTGACCATGCCCGCTGTCATGGTATCGGGCGCGTCGTACGCGTAGTCCTTCGCCGTGATGGTGTAGACCGTCGGCACGAGCGGCGCGCCGGCAGTCGACAGCGCCGACTCGGCGACCGGTGCGTCTGCTGACTTGGCCGTGCCACAGGCGACCAGAACAACAACCGTGGATACGGCCCACAGCATTCGTCCGCCCATTCAAACACTCCGGTTCAGGTACCCGTGCCCCAGTGAAGGCGCCACGATACCGGCCGGTACGGTGATGTGCAAGAGCCGCGTTTGCGCGGTCGTCAGCGCCTGCCCGCAGGCAGAACGATGATATCCGTCAGGTGACAGCGCTCGCAATCGCACTCAGGCTTGCGGCGTGACCACCTGCACCGTCTACGAGCGTTTTGCCTCGACGCCCATCTCCGCCACTTCCATGTAGCCGCCCACGATCACCGGCGCCGACGTCACATGCGTGGCGGTCACCTTGCGCAGGAGATCGACGATTTCATCGCTCGCTCCATCGCGGCAATACACCTCGATCACCATGTCGAAGCGATCAGTGCGTGCGTCGCCATCCTTGAGGAAGATCGCGCTGGCCGAGACACCAGGGTGTTGCAGCGCGGATCGAACCGACGCACGGGCCAACTCGCGCTGTCCCATCCGCGTCATCAGGAAGACAATGACCTTCGCTTCGTGGCGCTGCCCGGTGGCAAGATCGACGTTGGCCGACTCAGCCAGCCGGAATCCCCCGGCCTGCAGCACACCGATCGGCCCCAGGCCACCACTGCCACGAACCCCATGCGGAAACGCCCGCTCGAACCGGCTCTCGTCCCAGAGATTCCGCGAGACGTAGTCGAACGACGCTTCCGTCGACCGCTCCGTGTTTTCCGACAGCACGATCCGCTCGATCCCACGCGACAGGAAACCAGACGCAAACGGCTCCCACGCCAGCAGAAACTCGTCCTGCGGAAGCACGGTGGTGAAACACACGAACTGCACTAGCGAACTCATCAGCAAACCCCTCAGGGACGACAAAGATCAAAGGCAAAAAACGGAGCGCCGCTGAGCCAGCGGACGCTCCGAAGTGGTGCGGGCGGCACGCGTCACAACCAAGACGACGGTGCACGGCTCGTGCCACAAACCTAACCGATCACGACCGCCGAAAGGGGTATCGACGATCGCGTCCCCCTACTTGAACGCCTGCAGCCCAGTGATCGCGTTGCCGATGATGAGCGAATGCACGTCGTGAGTGCCTTCGTACGTATACACGCTTTCCAGATTCGCCATGTGCCGCATGCTGTGATATTCGGCCAGGATACCGTTCCCGCCGAGCAAGCGGCGCGCCTCGCGCGCAATGTCGGTGGCGACGTTCACGTTGTTGCGCTTGGCAACCGACACCTGATTCGAATTGAAGGTGCCGAGATCCTTCATGCGCCCGAGATGCAGCGACAGCAGCTGCCCCTTGATGATCTCCGTGATCATGTTCGCCAGTCGCACCTGCTGGATCTGGAACGCCCCGATGGGCTTGTCGAACATCATGCGCGTCTTGCTGTATGACAGCGCCTCCTCGTAGCACGCCATCGCCGCGCCCATCGCGCCCCATGAGATGCCATAGCGCGCCTGCGTCAGGCAGCTCAGCGGACCACGCAGCCCCTGCACTTCGGGCAGCATGGCGTCGGCGGGCACATGTACGTCAACCAGCACCAGTTCGCTCGTGTCGCTGGCGCGCAGTGACAACTTCCCCTTCTGATCCTTGGCAGTGAAGCCCGGTGTGTTGGTCGGCACGATGAAGCCACGCACCGACTTGCCCGTCTCGTCACCATCCGCTGTCTTGGCCCAGATGATCGACACGTGGGCCTGCGACCCGTTCGTGATCCACATCTTGGCGCCGTTGAGGATCCAGGATCCATCGGCCTGCTGCCGTGCACGCGTCGTCATGCCCCCCGGGTTCGAACCGGCGTCCGGTTCGGTAAGCCCGAAGCAGCCGATCACTTCGCCCTTCGCCATCTTCGGCAGGTACTGGCGCTTCTGCGCTTCACTGCCGAACGCGAAGATCGGATACATGACGAGTGCGCCCTGCACGCTCGCAAAGCTGCGAATGCCGCTATCGCCGCGCTCGAGTTCCTGCATGATCAGGCCGTACGCCACGCTGCTCAGCCCTGCACAGCCATACTCCTCCGGCAGGTTGGCGCCGAACATGCCGAGTTCCGCCATTTCGGGGATCAGTTCCTTCGGGAACCGACCCTGCACGTAGCAGTCGCCGATGATCGGCAGGATTCGGTCATCGACGAAGCGCCGGACGGAATCACGGATCGCGCGCTCTTCTTCGGTGAGCGCGGCGTCGATGTTGAACAGGTCGTCTTCGCGGGGCATCAGGTGCCCCGAGGGCAACAGCGACGTTTCGGAATCGATATGCACGGCCATGGCTGGTCTCCGCCAGGAAAAGTCGGTCGGGCGCGGCCGGATCGGCGCGTCCAGAGGCTATAAGGCTAACCGGCCCCACAGAAGGCGGGAAACGGTCGCGCCGGCCACACTCAGGCCGGACGACCGTCGGCAGGTCTGCAGTCTGGACGATCCACTGCGGCGAACAGTTCCGACGGATCCGTTCGGGCGGCTGCTGGCGGCCATCAGCGGCGGCCCCCCATCTGCGCTGTCGTGGGCCGAGCCTCCGCCTGAGCGCCAGCCGCCCGGGCCGCCCCGACCTGACCTCCTCCCGGCGAAGGGGACGGCGTGTCAGCGACCGCCGGCGCCCGGGACCTGCCCTGCACGCTTCCCGGCGGCAAGCAACGGCACGGCACCGGCCACGGCACCGGCCACGGCACCGGCAACAGCAACAGCAACAGCAACAGCAACAGCAACAGCAACAGCAACAGCAACAGCAACAGCAACAGCAACAGCAACAGCAACAGCAACAGCTTAACGCAAAGGGTGCAAGGACGCAGAGACGCAAAGAACTGCCACGGCCATTGGAACTGCCTGAGCGGTGCCGAGGAAGTGACGGTGGTCCAAGACCACCGCAGATGCTCTCGCCGCAAGACGACCTTTACAAAACCTTCTCGGGCGATGCCTCGGGCACGGCCGCCCACTCGCTTTCGGATCCCTTTGCGCCTTTGCGTCCTTGCACCCTTTGCGTTAAGCAGTTTGCAGTTTGCAGTTTGCAGTTTGCAGTTCGCAGTTCGCAGTTCGCAGTTCGCAGTTCGCAGTTCGCAGTTCGCAGTTCGTAGTTCGTAGTTCGCAGTTCGCAGTTCGTAGTTCGCAGTTCGCCGAATCGGCCTGCCGAATGACGTCACGTTGTCGCCGCTCGCTGCAAGGGGCTAGCGCGGCAGCTTTCGCGTCGCAGCTGGCTCGATGTCGACCGCGCGGCACTTGGCGCGGAAACCGCGACCATGGTCGACCGGACGGCCCGTTTCATCCTGCCATTGATGAACCATCTCGTGCAGCAGCGTGTGAATCGCTTCCGGCCATCCGTCGCGGCGCACGTGGCGACGGGAAATGACGATCTCGCCTCGCCCGCCAGCGTGCGCGCGCAACGTGTAGTGGCCCAGGCGGCGCGCGAGGCGACGCGAGACGAGGATCTCGAGTGGATCGAGCCTGCCACCGAAGTGCTCGAGATTGAGCTGCGCGTGCAGCAACGTCAGTCGCGCGGCCATCGGTGCGTCATCCGGGTGTTGCGCCGCCGGTCGTCGCGCGGGGGCGGCGATCGGCACCGGATACGCTACGATGATGTCGCGGGCCGCGCTTCGCTTCGCGCGGTTGCGCGACGTCGCGAAGGTGGCGATTGCGGCATGCACATCGGTCGGTGCCACCGCAAAGCCCTCGTGCACACGCAGCACGCCGCCCGCAAGGCTGACCATCGTTCGCCGGTTCCGCGTCAGCACCACGCGATCAACGCCGCGCAACCCGTGCACACGCAACGCGTGCAGCAAGGCAGCGGGATCCAGTCGCGTCTGGCACGCGTCGCCCGATGCCTCCCGTATCGCTGGCGATACGCGCGCCACATGCGCCTCCGGCATCCGATGCGAGAGCGGCTCGACCACTGCCCCCAGCGCCTCCGGCATCCGGTGCGGGAGCGGCTCGACCACTGCCCCCAGCGCCTCCTGCGTCCGATGCGAAGGCGGCACGGCCACCTGTCCCTGCGCTTCCGGCATGCGATGCCGCGGCGGCAGTTCCCGCACCTGACTCGCGTCCGTCGCCGCCGTCGCCAGCTCGAACAGGCCCAGCTGCCCGGGATCGCGGGAGAATTTCCGCGTCAACCACGCAATCACCGCGTGAACACCTTCACCGGCCCTGGGCCGAAGCGACGCGCCGCCGGCTCCCAGATCCAGGTCACGATATGAATCTCGTCATCCGTGATGTCGATGCAGTTGACACTCGATGGTCGCCCGCCACGCGACCGGCTGCTGACCGTCCCGGCCGTCGAGATGACCGTTCCCTTCTTCGTGTGCTCCACGAAATGGATCGCCTCCTGATGATCATGCCCGCACAACACCAGATCGACGCCCATCTCGGCAAACGCGCCGAGGACCTTCTTAGTATGCTTCAAGCCGTGGCGCTGACTGAGCTCGCCGCGCACCGGATTGTGGTGCATGACCACCACCCGCGCCGCGTCGGCCGGTGCGGCCTCCAGTCGATCACGCAGCCGCTCGAGTTGCGAACGCGTCACGTCACCGATCACGCTCAGGTCGCGCACGTTCCACGTCAGCGTCCGGCGCGTGATGCCATGACTGGTGTTCAGTCCCACCACTCGCGCACCGGGCACGTCGAGCACTGGTTCGATCTCGGGATAAATGAACGTCCGGTAGTCCGCATACAGTGCCGTGCGGTCGCCGACACCCATCGGTGCGTTCCACCACGCCACGTCGTGGTTCCCCGGCACAACAATGGTTTCGCTCACCTTGCCCGCATCGCGCAGGAACGCTGCCGCGCGCTGAAACTCCCCTGACCGCGCGCGCTGGCTCACGTCACCGCTGACCGCGACCACATCGAAGAGCTCATCCTGAATCAGCGCTTCGATCGCGTCGATCTGCAGCGGCACGGCCGGGCGACCGAAATGCAGGTCGGAAACGTGCAGAATCCGGGTCACGCGGTGGAGCCTCTCACAATCGGGCGATGATGGCGTCGGCGAACTGCGACGTCGAAGCTGTGCCGCCGAGGTCACGGGTCAGCACCTGCTTCTCATCGATCACCGCGTGCAGCGCCGTGCGAATCCGCTCTGCGCGCGCCGTGTCGCCCAAATGATCCAGCATCAGGCAGGCGGCCAGGATCAGGGCGCCCGGGTTCGCCACACCCTTGCCCGCGATGTCCGGCGCCGTGCCATGCACCGCTTCGAAGATTGCGGCCGTCGGTCCGATGTTGGCGCCCGGCGCCAGCCCCAGACCACCGACCAGCCCAGACACCAGGTCCGAGAGAATGTCGCCGAACAGATTCGTCGTCACGATCACGTCGAAGTATTCCGGCTTCAGCACCAGCTGCATCGCCATCGCGTCGATGATGCGGTCCTCGAACAGCACGCGGCCGGCGTACTCTTTCGCGATCTCGCGACCGACGTCGAGGAACAGCCCCTGCGTGTACTTGAGAATGTTCGCCTTGTGCACCAGCGTCACCTTCTTCCGCCCATGTTTGACGGCATACTCGAACGCGTACCGGATCGCACGGTCAGACCCGTAGCGCGTGATCAGTGCCACGCTCTCGGCGGCGGCCTTCGGATCGTCGCCGATCCGGATGTAGTGTTCGGCCCCGTAGTACAAACCTTCGAGATTTTCGCGGATGATGACGATATCCACCTTCTCGAAACGCCCGCCGTGCAGGATGACGTGTGCCGGACGAACGTTCGCATACAGATCGAAGGTCTTGCGCAGCGCGACGTTGACGGAACGATACCCTTCGCCGACCGGCGTCTCGAGCGGCCCCTTCAGCGCCACACGATTCTTCTTGATCGAATCGAGCGTCGCTTCGGGAATCGGATCGTTGTAGCGCGCAGCGGCCGACGCACCGGCCATCTGCCGGTCCCACACCAGATCCGCACCGACGGCGGCCAGCACGCGGATGGTCGCCTCGGTGATATCGGGGCCGATGCCGTCGCCGGGAATCAGGGTGACTGTGGTGGACATGGGAGCGTGGGTGGAGGCGAAAGGAGGAGCCTGAAGCGGAGCGACGGAAGTGTCGGCTGCGTCCTACGGGACGACGACCAGATCGGCGAACTTCGCGGCGACGGCGGCGAGCGCCGCCCGTTCATCCGCGGCGGGTGTCCCGACCACGTCGGGGAACGAGAGCACGGTCGCCATGCGCCCATCGAGAAATGCAATGCGCAGCGTCGCCTGCTTCATCCCGCCGGCTGTCGTTGCCACGCGCGTCTCGAGCGGCAAAAGCACCAGGCGCGACTCCGGCACCATCGCAATGATGGCGCGCAGCTGCGACGCCAGCGGTTCACGCAGATCGAGATCGTTCCGTCGGCGACCCGGCGTCAATCCGGCGGTCGACAGCGCGCGTGGATCAGTGCGATTCATCACCTCGCGTTGTGCGACGCGCGAGGTGTTCGGCGTCAGCGACCAGGTCGTCTCCAGGCCACGATCGCGAAGTGCTGCAGTGAGCGCAGAGTCCATCTGTGCGGCGCGAGGCCGCCCGGTGGCACTGGCCGCGGTCAGCCAGCCCGAATCGCCCACCGCGAACTTCTGCAGCGGAAACACCACCACCATACGCGAGCTGTATTCGCCGAAGATCGGTGGCGCTGGTCGCGCTGGCGGTGGCGGCTCCACTGCCCGTGCTGAATCACGCGCGACGGTCGGTTGCGGGGTCGGTGCCGGCGCGGGTTTCGGCGACCCACCACATGCGCTCAGGACGAGTGCGACGGCCGGCAACGCTGCCAGGAGGGACCGCGAATGGGTTGAGTGCTTTGACATCCGCGGAAGATAGTCGCCTTCGCGAGCCGGTTCAGCGCCGTGCCTTGCCGAGAGGCGTGACGGCCGGGTACCGTCACGTCCCGTCGTACCGATTGCCTCCTCTCGTCCTGGCCCATGCGCTCAGCTCGCACCGTCGTCATCTGGGGTCTTGTCGCCGCCATCGGCGCCGCAGCTCTCGGGCGTGTCGCCCTTTCTCGTGGCGAAAGCATCAATGCCGCATGGCTGCTGACGGCAGCGATCTGCACCTATCTGGTCGGCTACCGCTTCTATGCCCGCTTCATCGCAACGGCCATCTTCGCCCTCGATGCCGACCGTGCGACGCCGGCGGTGCGCAAGGCCGACGGGCACGACTTCGTCCCGACGAACAAGTGGGTGGTCTTCGGCCACCACTTTGCCGCGATCGCGGGACCCGGTCCGCTGGTCGGGCCGACGCTCGCGGCGCAGTTCGGCTACCTCCCGGGGGCGCTCTGGATCATCATCGGCGTCGTGCTCGGCGGCGCCGTACAGGATTTCGTGATCCTCTGTGCGTCGATACGGCGGGATGGTCGCTCGCTGGGACAGATGGCGAAAGACGAGATCGGGCCGGTGGCCGGCATCACCGCGCTGGTCGCCGTGCTCGGCATCATGGTGGTGCTGATTTCGGTGCTGGCGCTGGTGGTGGTCAATGCGCTCAAGGCGAGCCCGTGGGGCACGGTCACGATCAGCCTGACGGTTCCCATCGCGATGTTCATGGGCTTGTACCTACGCTTCCTCCGGCCCGACAAGGTGCTCGAGGCGAGTGCGATTGGCCTGGTGATGCTGGCGGGGGCGCTCTGGGCCGGGCAGTGGGTGGCGGCCAATCCCGCGCTGGCCCCACTCTTCACGCTCTCCGGCCCCACGCTCGCCCTGCTGATCATGGCCTACGGGTTTGCGGCCAGCGTGCTCCCGGTGTGGCTGTTGCTCGCCCCACGCGACTATCTCAGTGCGTTCGTCAAGATCGGCGTCGTGGTCGCGCTTGCGGTCGGGATTCTGCTCGTACTGCCGCCGTTGTCCATGCCGGCGGTGACGCAGTTCGTTGATGGCACCGGACCCGTCTTCAGCGGCAAGGTCTTTCCTTTTGTATTCATCACGATCGCCTGTGGAGCGATCAGCGGTTTCCACGCGCTGATCGCGAGCGGCACGACGCCCAAGCTGCTGTCGCGTGAGCCCGATGCCAAGCTCGTTGGCTATGGAGCAATGCTGACCGAATCGCTGGTGGCGATCATGGCGCTGATCGCCGCCTGCGTCCTGACGCCGGGCGTCTACTTTGCGATCAATGCCCCCGTGGCCGCGCTCGGCACGACGGCGGAGAGTGCCGCGCTGGCGGTCCAGCAGTGGGGCTTCGTCCTGCAGCCCGGCGAGATGGATGCGCTCGCGAAGAGCGTCGGCGAGAGCTCACTCCTCAGTCGCACTGGCGGCGCCCCGTCGCTCGCCGTCGGCATGGCCCATCTGTTCGATCGTGCGCTTGGCGGCGGCGGCATGGCGCTCTGGTACCATTTCGCCATCATGTTCGAGGCGCTGTTCATCCTCACGACGCTCGATGCCGGGACCCGCGTTGGCCGCTTCATGCTGCAGGACCTGGGTGGCCAGCTCTGGCCGAAGTTCCGGGAGGTGACCTGGCAGCCGGCCGTGTGGATGGCCAGCGGGCTCTTCGTCGCCATGTGGGGCTATTTTCTGTATCAGGGCGTGACCGATCCGCTGGGCGGCATCAACTCGCTCTGGCCGCTGTTCGGGATGGCGAATCAGCTGCTGGCAGCCGTTGCGCTCTGCGTGGGGACCACGGTCATCATCCGGATGGGCAAGGCGCGGTACGCCTGGACTACGATCCTGCCGCTGACCTGGCTGCTGGTGGTGGTGATGACGGCCGGCTGGCAGAAGCTCTTCAGCGCTGACCCGCGGATCGGCTTTCTGGCCCATGCCACGAAGTTCAGCGCGCTGCACGCCGCCGGTACGCTCCCGCCGGGCGTCCCATCGCTGGCCGCGATGCCGCGGATGGTGTTCAACGACCGGCTCGACGCGGCGGTGGCGGCGTTCTTTCTCGTCTCCGTGATCGTGATCGTCGTGGAATCGGTCCGGATCTGGGTGAAGGTGGTCCGCGGTACGGTGCCCGCAGGCAGCACGGAAGTGCCGGCGCAGTCGGCGACACTCTTCGCGGCGGACTGATGCAGACGCTGCGGCTCTGGATCGGAGTGCTGCGCACGATCATTGGGGTGCCGGACTACGAGCGCTACCTGCGCCACATGCGGGCGCGACACCCCGGTTGTGCCGTCCTCAGTCCGGCCCAGTTCGCCAGAGAGCGACTGGAGGCGCGCTACAGCCGACCCGGATCTCGCTGCTGTTGAGTCCTCTACCGCCATCAATCGATGAGCCCGAAAGAGCTCGCGTCAGACTCCTGCTGGGTCTGTCAAGAAGAGGCGACCTCTGCGGCGAACTGAACCGCAGTCTGCACCCGGTCAGCCAGGCGACCACGACTGGATGATCGTGAGCTTTTCGTTGCGCGCTACCCGAGTGGTTGCGAAAAGGTTCCCCCGGCTTTAATCACAACAGTTGAACCATCGGTTCACCCAGGCCGACGCTGGTCTGGCACAGGCGAGATCCACCCAGCAGGCGGAGGTCGGGATGCGACGTGTCGCGTGGGCAGGACGTATGCTGTTGGCAACAGGTCTGGCGGGAGGGGCGGCACTTTGGGCTCCCTCCGCACAGGCGCAAAACGCCACAGCGATCATTGAAGGGAAAGTGTCGGATGCAGCATCAACGAGGGGGCTCGAAGCCGTCTCGGTGTTCATCAGTGACACCCGGCTCGGTGGACTGACGAACGCACAGGGCACCTACCGCATTGCCGGTATCCCTGTCACCGGTGGCTCGCGTGTGGTGCTCGTGCGGGTGCGTGCACTGGGCTACACGCCGGCCTCGAAGTCGGTCACGCTCACTGGTGGACAGACAGCGAAGGTGGATTTCGCGCTCTCGACCTCGGCGATTCAGCTGAACCAGGTTGTTGTCACGGGATCAGGCCAGAAGACCGAAACGAAGCGCCTTGGTAACACGGTGGCCGTTATTGCCCCGCCCGCCAATGCCCCGATCAACGACATCTCCAACCTGCTCAGCGGTCGTGAGCCAGGGCTGGTCGGCGTCGTCGGCGGCGGCCTGACGGGTCAGGGTGCACAAATCCGCATCCGCGGCAACTCGTCGCTCTCGCAGTCGAACGAGCCGATCATCTTCGTTGACGGCGTGCGCATGAACAACGGCGCCAACGGCGGTGGCGGTGGCGGCGGTGCAGTCACCCGCCTCGACGACATCGACCCGAACACGATTGAGCGCGTCGAAGTGCTGAAGGGCGCAGCAGCCGCGACCCTGTACGGCACCGAAGCCTCCAACGGCGTGATCCAGATCTTCACCAAGGTGGGATCACAGGGTGCCCCGCGCTGGACGTTCAATGCGCAGCAGGACGCCATCGCGTTCCCGGACCGCGTTGCTCCGAACTCGGGCTTCGCGCGTCGTCAGACTCAGGCCGATTCGCTGACGGCGTTCTACGGCCGCACGATCACCCCGTTCGTGCCGTTCGAGACCAAGGTGTTCTATGACAACCTGACCGAACTCGGCCAGGCCACGACGGTCGGCAGCACGGTCACGGGTGGTGGCAACGCCGTGACGTACTTCGCCAGCGGTCGCGTTTACAGCGAGAACGGTCCGTTCGGTGGCAGTCAGTTCGGTGCGGCGACGGACGAAGTGCGGCGCATCCAGACGTCAGCCAATCTGACGCTGACGCCGTTCAAGAATTTCCGGATGCGGTTCAATAACAACTACTACAACATCAAGAACAGCAATCCCGAGACGAACAACAACATTTACGGCGTGAACTCGCTGGCATTCATGGCCCGCCCGGAGCTGGCGAACTGCAACAACTCGCGACTGGTGAGCCCTGGGGTCTGTGAAGGCGCCGGCAACCTGTTCGGCAATCAGGCGTTCATGACGGTGCGCGAAGCGATGGGGCAGCTGAACCAGGGAGCCATCAATCGCTATCTCGGCTCGCTCGACATGTCGTACAACCAGACGTCGAACCTGACGTACTCGGCAACGCTCGGCTACGACTACACCGCTGGCCGCGACATCGGGTTCTCGCCATTCGGCTATAACGTCGACCGTTTCACGTCACAGACCGTGGCCGGTGCCCGCAGCGTGTTCAACGACAACACACGTGTCGGAACGCTCGATGCCAAGATCGCATACAACCGCGCCATTGGTTCCAGCTGGACCACGTCGACCGTGGGCGGTCTGCAGGTGTTCAACACCAACCAGAAGACCACCAGTGCGAACTCGCAGGCCTTCCCGGGCCCTGGCATCGAAGTCGTCGGCGCCGGTGGCACCGCGATCACCAACGGCGAATCGCTCCTGACGACGATCAACGGCGGCTATTTCGGTCAGACGCAGATCGGCTTCCGCGACTGGATCTTCGGCACGACCGGCGGTCGGTACGACTTCTCGAGCGCCTTCGGTGCGAATGCACCAGGCGTCTTCTACCCGAAGGCCTCACTCTCCGTGGTGCCATCGGATCGCAAGTCCTGGAACTCGACGACGCTTTCCACGCTGCGCTTCCGCGCCGCCTGGGGCCAGTCGGGCCGTCAGCCTGGTGCCTTCGACAAGTTCACCACGTTCCAGCCGCTGACGTCGGAGTTTGGTGCCGGCCTCGCACCGCAGAACCTCGGCAGCGAAGATCTGAAGCCGGAAATCTCGACGGAAATCGAAGGGGGCTTCGAAGCCGGCATGTTCGACAACCGCCTCGCACTCGAGTTCACGTACTGGGATCGCGTGGTGAAGGACGCACTGGTCTCGCGGCAGTTCCCGGTCTCGGGTGGCTTCCGCAACTCGCAGCTGACGAACATCGGTGAGATCTCCGCGAACGGCATGGAGCTCAACCTCCGCTTCTTCCCGATCCGCACGGCCACCAGCTCCCTCGAGCTGTACGCCAATGCGGCGTACCTGAAGCAGACGCTGACCAGCCTCGGTGGCGCACCGCCGATCAAGGTCGGGTACTTCCGCTATCGCGGCTTCCTCAAGGAAGGCGACCCGCTTGGTTCGATCTATGAGCCACTGCTGGCCGGCGCCTGCCCGGCGGGTGGTCCAGCCACCAACAGAGTCGGCGGTCGGATCAACTGCTACAACCCGGCGACGGAAGCGCCAATCAATTTCAACGGACGCAACACGGCAACAGCTCCGCTGGCACCTGCGACGCAGGCCGAACTCCTCGCATATTTCGCCACGCCGCGCGATCTGCTCAACTCCGGTGTGCAGGGAACGTTGCAGCCGCTGCTGGCCGACTATCAGGGCACGGGCATTCTCTTTGAACAGCGCAACGGCGATGTGTTCCCGGACTGGACGGGGTCATTCGGCGGTACGTATCGCTTCAAGAAGAACTGGCGCGTGCAGACGCTGCTCGAGTACCGCACCGGCTTCAAGGTGCAGAACCTGACTGACGGATTCCGGCTCTCGCAGCACCCGTCGATCGGCTCGAACCGCATCGAGTTCTCGAACATCCATGCGACGCTGCTCAACCCGGCCTCGACGCCGGAACAGCGGCTCGAAGCCGCGAACCTGTACGTCACGCAGTACCGTCGCCTGCTGGAGCCGGGCCTGAACCAGGGCCAGGACGGCACCTTCATGCGCCTGCGGGAGCTGGCCATGACGTACGACTTCAGCCCGACGCTCGCTGGAAAGCTTGGCGCGCGGACGCTCAGCGTGACGGCCTCAGGCCGCAACCTGCTGCTCTGGACGAAGTATCCAGGCGTGGACCCGGAAGTGAACGCCATCGACCGGACCGCATCGACGATCGACCAGAATTTCCTCGCCAGCACGGAAGCGTTCGGTGTACCGATCGCCCGTCGCTTCGCCTTCGCAGTCAACTTCGGCTTCTAACAGGGGGCGGACAGAATCATGCAGACTCGATTCAAGCAGTTCCTGAAACACCGCACCCGTCAGCTTCGTACCGGCGCCCTGCTCGTGGGCGCCAGTACGATGATGGCAGGCTGCGGGCTTTTTGACACCGACGTCGCCAACGTGAACGCGGTGACTGAGGAGGCGCTGTCCAATCCAACGGCCGCCGCCTCACTCGTCAACGGGCTTGGCGGTGCGCTCAACAACGCTGTGAACGGCATCATCGGCGTCTCTGGTGCGGCGACCGATGAACTCGGCTGGGCCGGCTCGCGCGAATACTGGAACCTGCTCGACGGTGGCGACATCGGCGACCCGGTCAATGAGTACAGCAACGGTACCTACCCGTTCATCAGTGCGGCTCGCTGGCAGGGTGACTACACGGTGAAAGCCCTCGAGGCATTCGGTGCAACACTGCCGAACCGCGCCGACCTGGCGCGTGCCTACATCTTCGCCGGCGTGGCCTACCTGTTCATCGGGGAAAACTACGAGGACTTCATTATCGGTTCGGATCGCATTACGTCGACCGCGTCGATCGGTGAAGCGAACATGCAGATCACGCTCGACTCCGCGATCGCCTACTTCAGCAAGGCCAACGCACTGGCCACGACCCTCGCCAATACCGAACTGCAGCGTCAGTCACTCGGGTTGCGCGCACGGGCGCGGTTCAGCAAGTCGGTCTGGCAGAAGCTGCGCGCACCGCGTGGGTTCCCTGCACAGCCGCTCGTGAATGACGCCGGCGCCACTGCCGATGCCACCGCCGCGCTGACGGCGATGGGTTCGGCGGGTTACCGCTTCCGGCTCACATCAACCGCACAGAACAACGGCGGATACTTCAACACCGGCTTCGAGATGAATCAGCGTCTCGAGCTTCGCGCCGGCGCGGAGTACACGAATGGCACGGCGACAGTTGTCGATGCCGGCCTTGCAGGTATTCGGCTGGTCGATCCCGTGACGGGCGAGAAGGATGCCACGCTCGCGGTCGCGATCAACGAGTGCTGCCGTCAGGCCTCGGGGCAGTTCCTCGGCTATACCATCACGTCAGGTCGTGAGATGAATCTGATCCTCGCCGAGGCCGCGCTGGCGGCTGGTAACACGACGGGGTTCACCACCTTCATCAACGCGGCCCGCGCCATCGATGGCAAGGCAGCGTGGGCAGGCACGCCGTCAGCTCAGGCGATTCTGATCCACGAACGTCGCGTCGGGTTGTTCCTGCAGGGTCGTCGCTTGCACGATCACTACCGGTTCAATCAGCCGGCGGACAAGTGGCTGCCGATCCGTGCCGCCACCGTCCGTCCCTGTTTCTTCCCGATCAGCTTCGACGAGCGGACGCAGAATCCGCTCGCCCCGAAGCCGGCGCAGGACCGCCCAGCGGCGTGCGTCCGGTGATCAACCTGGAGCGTTATCGCTCCATCAGCGCCGGGCCGCGGAACATCGCGGCCCGGCGTTTGGTCGGTATGGCCATGGCATTCGCTGTCGCCACATCGATGAGCGGGTGTTACGCCTTCATCCCGAACACCAGTGATGTGCTTCCCGAGGCCACGCCGGTGACGGTGAGTCTGACGCTCGCGGGCACTGTGGCCCTCGGCTCGAGCATCGGGCAGGGCGTCAACGAGATCGAAGGGACGGTGGTTCGCTCGAGTGCTGACACCATCGTGGTGGCGGTCGAGAACACCTACACGACCACCCGTCAGAAGTTTTCGTCGAATGGCAGCACCGCGTCCATTCCGCGACCGTTCATTCAGGACGTCAAGGTCCGGACTTTTTCTCGCAAGCGTACAATTCTTACCATTGCTGGTGGAGTCGGCATCGCAGCGCTCGGCGCAGCGGCCGTCAGCGCTGGCGGCTCGTCAGCGTCAGGTTCGGGCGGTGGTGGTGTAAATCCAGCCAGGGTCGTCGTGCCGTAAGGACACAGCCAGTATTGCCAACAGGCGACGAAGGGCACCCGAATGTGGTGCCCTTCGTCGTCTCCGACACGCGGATGCGCAGGTACCGGCGTACCGTCACTGCCGCAGTGCGAGTTGCCGCGGCAGTGCAATCACGCCGAGCAGCATGGCAGCACCCGCCAAGGCCGCACCGACCATGAATGCGACGGAGGGGCCGCGCGCACTCCAGAGCGTACCGAGAAGCACCGACGCAGGCAGTGCGGCAATTCCCATCGTGGCGTTGTACCAGCCGAATGCGGTCCCGCGTCGACCTGCCGGCGCCAGATCTGCGATCAACGCCTTCTCCGTCCCTTCCACCAACCCGAAGTACACGCCATACGCCAGGAACAGCATCCAGGCGTGTGTGGCATTGGTCGCAAGCGCAAACCCAGCGTAGACCGCCGCGTACCACCCCCACCCGGCCAGCAGCACCGTTCGCCGTCCAATACGGTCACTGAGTACGCCGCCTGGCACACTGGAGACCGACTTGATCACATGGTGCGCCGCCCAGAGCAACGGAAGCATCGCGATGGGCACGCCGAGCTGCTGCGCGCGCAGCAGCAGGAATGCGTCACTCGAATTACCCAGCGTGAAGAGCAGCAACACACTGAGCACGCCCCAGAAACGTCGTGGCATCGGTGTTGAATCGTGCGCGCTGCGTACACCGATGTCGCTGGGAGTACGCGCCCCGTCAGCGGGGTCGCGTACCGCGAGGAGGATCGTCAGTACGGCGAGTAGTCCGGGAATCACGCTGAGCACGAACACCGTGCGAAGTGTCAGGTGCAGCTGCTCCAGCAGGACCCACGCCACTATCGGGCCGATCACGGCCCCGAGATGATCTGCCGCCCGGTGAAAGCCAAACGCCCGTCCGCGAATTTCCGGCGCAACACTCCCGGCCAGCAGTGCATCCCGCGGCGCGCCGCGAATGCCCTTGCCGACACGATCGATCAGGCGCAATCCGACCACATGCCACGCGGTCTGCGCAACGCCGATGAGCGGGCGCGTCAGGGTCGCGAGACCGTAGCCGGCAAGCACCAGCGGCGTGTACCGACGCACCCGATCGCTCCACCAGCCGCTGGTGAGCTTCACCAATGCCGCCGTGCTTTCGGCCGCACCCTCCAGCACACCAAGCATTGCCGGAGAAGCCCCGAGGACCATGGTCAGGAACGCCGGCAGCAGCGGATAGATCATTTCGCTGGCGGCATCGGTGAGCAAGCTCACCAGCGCCAACGCACGAACGATCGGCGGCAGTCGGGTCGGCGAACTAGCGCCCGGGCCCACGGTCAGCTCCGCGCGGCCCGTGCGCCCAGCAACGCGTCCGCCATCCTTCGCAACTCGTCATCGCTGGCCACGCGCTGCATTTGCTTCACCGCCAGAAGCAGTTCCCGCATCAGCACCAGATCGGAGGCGTCGTAGCCATGCTGCGCGAGCCACCACCGCACATTCGACAGCCCGGACACCGGCCCGATGTCGATGCGGTGCTCGACGCCGACAGTGCTGGCCGCGACGCTCGAGCACACGCTGTCAGCCAACCAGCGATTGCCGCCCCGTAGTGCCTTCACCAACGCCGTCGCGTGTGCGCCCGACCCGGTCCGGAACGCATCGGGACCCACCACCGGCTGCGCCGCAGGAATCGCGACCGCAAACGCCGTGGCGGCGGATTCACTGTATTCGGCAAGCGCACCGAGGGTGTGCGGCCACCGACCGATCAGACGGAGGTTCATCAGCAGCGATTCCATCGCCACCGTGCCGCTGCGCTCCCCCAGGCCAAGCGCGCTGGCGTGTACACGATCGACACCTGACTCCACCGCAGCCAACGCATTCGCCAAGGCCAGACCGCGATCGTTCTGTCCCTGCCAGTCGAGCCGGATGGACTGGGCACCACGCCCCTTCACCTGCTCAGCCGCAAAACGCATCAGCGACCGGGTGCCATCCGGTGTCGACTGCCCCACGCTGTCACAGATGCGAACGGCTGACGCGCCAAGTGCCACCAGATGGGTCAGCAGCACCGCCAGCACTTCTGGCGGCGTACGCGACGCATCCTCCAGTACCGCCACCACGCGTGCGCCAGCGCGCACCGCGAACGTGACTGACGTTTCAGCACTCTCCCGCAGCCGATCAATCGAAATGCCCTCGGCCTCCAGCCTGATCGGCGAGACCGGGAACGCGATCGCCACTTCGACATCGAGACCGGAGCGTTCACGCACATCCAGCACCATGGCCACGTCGCGCACTGCGGCTGTGGCATGGCACGACGCATCGATCGCCCACTGCGCGCGTGACAACTCGCGGGCCAGATCGAGCGTATCAGCGGCCTGCCGCGGCCCGGTACCAGGAAACCCGAGAGTGGCCGAGCGGAGACCGAGTGCGCTGACGAGTGACAGCAGGCGACGCTTGTCGCGCGGCGACGGGTCGATCACCGACGGCGAGTTCAGCCCCTCGCAGAGCGTCGAATCTGCCACGTCGATCGCGCGGCGGCGAAGGGGCGGCGTATTCCAGTCGTACAGGACAGACGGCGTATCGTCTGGCATCGTCATAGTGAGTACAATCTATGCTTGCGTTCGGCGCAAGTGCTTGCCGGGCCACCCGCCCCGATACTTCGTTGGCGTATGCTCCATCGCATCCGATCCGCGATTGCACCGCGGTCAGCATCCCGAACCGCGCTCGACGCCGCGCAAGCACGGCTGGTCACCGGCAACCCGCAGACGCTGGCCTGGCAATGCGAGGTGACGCGTATCCCCGCGCCGACGGGCTCGGAGTCGACGCGCGCCGACTGGATGGCCGAACGATTCGTCAGCCTGGGCTGGACTGACGTACATCGTGACGCCGTCGGGAATGTGATTGCGCGACGCCCGCAGCTGGCGAGGCCAGCAGGTGTGGCGCGTGCCGTCTGGTGCTGCGCACATCTCGACACGGTGTTCACTGACGCAGCGCCAGAGGTCCTGCAGCGCGAGAGTCACCTGACCGGCCCGGGGATCGGCGACAACGGTCGTGGATTGGCGGCATTGCTGGCGCTGGCTGATGCGATCCACACCGCTGACGTGCAGCCGTCCCACGAGATCGTGCTGGCCTGCACCGTCGGCGAAGAGGGGCTGGGCGACCTGCGCGGAATGAAAGCCTTGATGCAAGACGCCACGCCCGCGCCGATCGCCGTGATCGCGATTGATGGCGCCGGCGATGATCGTGTCGTCAATGCGGCGCTCGGGAGTACCCGATGGCGCGTCACGTTCCGTGGTGCCGGTGGTCACAGCTGGGCCGACTTCGGCATCGGCAACCCGGTACACGCCGTTACCGCGCTTGCCACGGCAATGCAGGCCGTGTTGTTACCGCGTGAGCCGCGGACCACACTGACGGTCGCGCGCATCGGCGGCGGTGAGAGCATCAACAGCGTACCGCGCGAGGCCTGGCTGGAACTCGACATCCGCAGCCTCGGCCCCGCGGCGCTCACAGATCTCGCCCGCACACTGCACGACACCGTGGCGCGGATCGAGCGGAGTGAGAACGGGCGTCGGACACCGAACACCGCACCCCTCGTGAGCCAGATCGAGCAGCTCGGGGATCGTCCCTGCGGCGCCGTGTCGCCTGATTCACCACTGGTGCGACTGGCCATGGATGTAACACGGAGCATGGGCGCGACACCACGACTGGCCGTCGGAAGCACCGACGCCAGTGTACCGATCGCGCTCGGCATACCGGCCATCGCCATCGGCGCCGGAGGGCGCGGCGGAGGGACGCACACGCCGGCCGAGTGGTACGACGATACGCATGGCGTACGAGGACTCGAGCGCGCACTACGCATTGTCATTGGCGCCGCAGAACTGCGCCTCTGACCGGCGGCATCGTACCGCCGCGTAATTGGCGTGGCTGAGTCGCGCCGCTGACAGGGTCGGGCCGCGATGACGAGCAGCGTGTATGGGACGTGCCTCGGATCGTGAGCGCGAATGGGAAAGGGGACCTGCGCATGCGGCACAGGCCCCCCAACGACTCACGACCGTGTCGAAACCAGCGGTCAGTCGGCGCGCAGCTCCGCATCGTCACCGAGGGTCATGCTGCCCTTGATGCCGCTCAGCGAAACGTTCTGGCCCAGCATGCTGTCGTGAATGACGGAGTTGCTGATCGTGCAGTTGTCGCCTGCCACGGTGTTGCTGATGGTCGATCCCGTGATCTTCGCGCCCTTGCCGAGCGACACGTTCGGGCCAATCGTGGCATCACTGGCGGTC
>JANNVN010000039.1:0-5973 GCA_031414435.1 Gemmatimonadaceae bacterium | reverse complement strand
CGCGGCGGAACGTGACGGGGCCGGGCCGTGTACTGCCGCCCGCCCCATTGGGGGCACGGCCGATACAGCCGCGAATCGCCCCACGCCGCAGCCGAGGCGCGGTGAACATGAGGCGCCGAAGTGTCGATACCCGAAAGCGATTGGCTCCGGTCGGGTTCCGGTGCACATCGTCCCGGTCATCGCCGCCTCAGCCGCCACCTGCCCCGCCACCGTCGCATGCCGAACCTGCGCGAGCTCTTCTCCCGCCCGCGGAGCACCACGCCGAGTCGTGATGTTGCCCCGACGGTGGGGAGCCCGGCGGCGAATACACCGTCGGTCATACTGACGCCCGGAACGGCGAATGCGACAACGCCCGCCGCAGTTGCGACTGATGAGGCCCCGGTCCTCGACTGCCTCGGCGCGATGCTCCAATGCTGGTCTCGCCATCCGATTCAGCTCCCGGACGAGGACCGGTCGGACGCCGAGCGTGTCATCCTCGAGTGGCAGCGGCATGCAACGATCGGCACCCCGATCCCCGGCGTGCACCCGCCCGACGCCGTCTCGGGGCCAGTCCACTCGCGCGACTGGAAATCCCTGACCTCACTCACCAGTGAACGCCGTCGCGCTGAGGCGGCCAACGCCGGCCAGCAGCTCGGCGATCTGCAGCGCGTTGTCTGGGATACGGTGACGTCGCTGGTGAAGGTGGCTGGCGACGACGCGCGCACCGACGCGGCTGTCGAGCAGCAGCTCGCGCTCTTGAGGGCGTGCGCCCAGCGCCGTGATCCTGCAGCGGTGATGCGGGAATTGCCCGAAGCATTGCGCCTCATTACCGAGGCGATCACCACACGGCAGAACCGCGCGGCGCAGGAACGCATCGTGATGGCGGAGCGCGTCGAGTCGCTAGGGCGTGCACTCTCGAACGCTGAGGACAGCGCGCGCACCGACCCGCTCACCGGTGCGGGCAACCGCCTGCGCTTTAGTGAGGCGACCGAACGGGCCGTCGCCCTGATGACGCTCTCGGGCAGCCTTGCGTCGCTGATCACCGTGGATCTGGATGGGCTGAAGGTGATCAACGATTCACTCGGCCATCCGGCCGGTGATCTGGCGATCAAGGCGGTGGCAAAGGCCTGCTGGATCGTGTGTACGCGCGCCACAGACGTCGTGTGCCGCATCGGCGGTGACGAGTTTGTGATCGTCCTGCTGAATACCGATGCCAGAGCCGCAGCGGTGCTTGCCGACCGCCTCGAACGCCGTCTCAACGACACCCCTGTCACGCTGGCCGATGGCATCACACGCATCGTGACTGCCGCGATCGGCGTATCCACTGCGCAACGCGGTGAGACCGTCGATGAATGGATCGCTCGCGCGGACCGCAGTCTGTATGAGGCAAAGCGGACACGGCTGCCGTAGCTTGTGCCGCGTGATCGGTGATCGACCGGTACGCGACCCTGAGTGAGCGAGACAACAGATGTGGACCTGGACCGGACGAACGCGCCCGCCCTTTGCGCAGGTGCCGTCAGCAACGCAGGAATCGGTATGGGACTATCCGCGGCCGCCGGCAATCCGCGCTGACCCGCGGGAAGTCGTGGTGCGCGTGGGCGGTGTCGAGATCGTGCGCACGCGACAGGCGCTTCGCCTGCTCGAGACCGCGAGCCCACCGGGGTTCTACCTCCCGTTCTCGGATTGTCTGCACAGCGCGTTCACACCGGCGGCCGGATCGTCGCACTGCGAGTGGAAAGGCGCGGCGCAATACTGGACGATCACGGCAGGCGGCATCCGCTTGCTTCGCGCAGCATGGTCGTACGAGGATCCGGCGGACCCATTCGGTGCGCTCCGCGGCCATGTGGCCGTCTACGCAACCCAGGCGGAGTGCTTCGTGAGCGGTGAACGGGTGCGGCCGCAGGATGGCGGCTTTTATGGTGGCTGGGTGACGGACGAAATCGCGGGGCCGTGGAAGGGTGCTGCGGGAACCGGCGGCTGGTAGCTGGCAGCGTAGTGGAACCAGCGTCTCTCGTCGCCCGTATGAGCGACAGGCGTGAGGCGCCACGCCGACTACCTCTTGCGAGACCCATGCATCGACTCACCCCTGCTGTCCTTCTCTGCCTGGGCCTCGCCAGCGCGCCCGTGGTCGAAGCACAAACACAAATCGCGGACAGTTCGGCCAGTCTCGCCGACAGTGGTCGCTCCCTGACCGCCCCCGCGCTGCTGGCCCGCGCCCGTGCAACGCGGCTCCGCGTCGATGCGGCGCTGCAGTCGTACGATGCGCTGGCACGCGAACGATTCACACTCTCCCTGTCAATTCGCGGCTCTGCGCGTGAGCGCGTGCTGCAGCGCGACGAGAGTGCGGGCCGGGTGCAGTGGACTCGCGCGCGCGGCGTCCGGCTCGAAGTGCTGGGACGGCGCCGCGTCAGCAACAATCCGTTCGGCGGCGGCACGGGCGGCTCTGCTGACGCCAGCGTGCCGGTGCCGTACTTCCCCGGTAAGGAGCCGCTCTGGGGCATCGGTAGTTCATTCGTCAGTACCCCGACCGACGACCGACGCACCGTCCATCCGCTTGCCGTCGGCGCCGAAAGCGTGTATCGCTACGCCCTTGGTGATTCCGTGAGCATTCGACTCCCCGATGCATCGCGAATCGTCCTCTACGAACTGCGCGCCACACCGCGAACTGCAAGCTGGCGCGTGCTCTCGGCGTCGCTCTGGTTCGAGTCGGGCACTGCGCAATTGGTGCGCGCCGCCTACCGGTACTCGATGCCGGTCGACATCCTCCTCGAAGCCAAGAAGAACCCTGATCCGGCGAATCGCCCGCCGCGCTGGCTCTCGCTGGTGGCGTCTCCGTTGCGCGCGACGCTCGAGGCAGTGACAGTCGAAAGCGGACTGTTCGAGGGTCGCTTCTGGCTGCCTCGGCAACAGGTCGCGGACTTCCGCATCGAGTCGCCCGGCGAAAGCATCGTGCGAGGGCGGCAGGAACAGCGCTTCGTGTACGAATCCGTCAATGGAACCGTGGAGCTGCCGACCGCCCTTCCGCCGGCGACGATTGCACTCCGCTCGCAATCGGATTCACTCTGGACCGTCGACAGTGTGCGCACCGCACTCCGCGACACGCTGTTGCGTTCGGCGCGGAACAAACGCGATACCGCAAAGGTGTTCGCCGAGTATCGCAAGTGGAGCGACACCTCGTTCTCGCCGATCCGCGCGCAGCTCGATTCACTGCGCAAAACGCAGTGTGCGCAGACCGGCACCTACGCACGGTACCGGTCACGCTATGGGCGGCGCGTTCCGGCAGAAGTCTTCGTCCCATGCGACACTGCCGCGCTGTCGCGTGCCTCCATCTTCGAGGGCGACCTGCTCAGCACCAACGAGACCATCTGGGGCACGGGTGATCGCGACGCACTGATCGCATCCCTTGCATCGGCCGCGCCGTTGTCGTGGAGTCCGCAGCCGTTGCGACCAGTCACGGGCATCGAGTTCCTGCGCTACAACCGCATTGAAGGTGCGTCGTTCGGAGGCGCGCTGCGGCAGGATCTGGGCCCCGGTCTGCGATGGGAAGCGAACCTGCGGGCGAGTGTGGCGGACCGACAGTTGAACGGCGAGGTCTTCGTCGATCGCGCAGTGGCCGGTGCCAGCTGGCGGGTCGGAGCGTACCGCCGCCTGACACAGGCCGACGACTATGGCGTTGCGTTCGTCCTCGGCGCCTCGTTTCAGAACCTGATTTCTGGGCTGGATGAGCGGTTCTATTACCGTGCCGCGGGTATCGACGCGACGGGCACGAGAAATCGCTCCCTCGCTGGCGGCGCTCTGACGTGGCGCGTGTTCGCCGAACACCAGTCGGCCGCAGTGTCGAAGGCCGAGTGGGCCGTTGCCCGACTCTGGGACTCGAAGGCCGGATTCGCCTCCAATATCATCGACACGCTGGGCGGCGGTACGCGCGGCCTCTTTGCCGGGGCATCCGTTCGCTGGCGTGGGTCCCGTGGCGATGATGCATCGGCCTGGCGGCTCTCCGCTGACTCACGCACTGAAGCGGCCAGTGGTGAAGCGACCTACGGCCGCAGCGCCGTTGATCTCGCCCTCGAACGGCGTCTGCCACTCAAGACACGCGTCGTGCTCTCCGGCGGCGTCGGTGCGTCCCTCGGCGAGATGCCGGTGCAGCGATACTGGAATCTCGGCGGATGGCAAACCGTGCGCGGGTATGTCTCCGGAACGCAGCGCGGTGACGCCTTCTGGATCGGCCGCGGCGAGTTGCTGTACGAAGGGCTGCGACGCTTTCAGCCCTCGCTGTTTGTGGATCAGGGTTGGGCAGGTGGTCGCGGCGACCTGTTCACCAGCGCGCCACAGCTTCGCTCCGCCGGAGCGGGCATCGCGTTCTTCAGTGGCCTCTTCCGCCTCGATGCCGCGCGACCGATCGAAGCAGGTGGCCGTTGGCGCGTGAACTCATACGCCGTGACGCGATTCTGATTGAGGTACGGCCGCGTCACTCCGCACGGTCAACCAGAGAATCGCGGCAACGAAAGCAACCGCTGCCCAGAAAGTGATGGTGCCGTTCCAGCCCCACGCTGTCGTCATCCGTGGTACAAGCCAGATCGAGAGAACGCCGCCAAGATTGCCCATCAGGTTGAGCAGTCCGGCGGATGCGCCAGGATTTGCGGCGCCAATCACAGTGGCGGTGGTAAAGAATGGCGACTCGGCCCCATTCAGGCATGCGGACGACAGACTGAGCGCGGCGATTGCGAGCAAGGCACCTGGTACCGCCGCGCCGGCCAACGCAAAGCCCGTGGCACCGAGCAGGCAAGCCATCGCAACGCGACGACGCGCGAGGCTGCCACCGATCTTTCGCCCCAATCGATCGGCGAACATCCCGATGATCGGCGCACAGACGAACCCGGCGATGTTCGGCAGACTCGCCCAGACACCGCTCGTCAGCACCGTGAATCCCCTGCCCTCGGTCAGGTAGCGGAAAAACCAGAACACAAAGACGAAGTACACCGCGGAATGCAGCAGATAGGCGAGCGTCAGTCGCTGCAGGTTCGGATTGCGCGCCAGCAGCCGTGTACCGCGCAGGAGGCCCTCGAGCGACAACGCGGATGCAGACGCCGCAGAGGATCCAGCAGACCGACGGGGCATCTGTGTGAACCAGACGACCGATGCAATAGCTGCGAGCGATCCGCTGAGCAGAAACACCGCCCGCCATCCGAACTGCTCCATCACCGGCGCCATCAGCAACGGGGCGATCGCCGCACCGAGCGATGAGGAGGAGATGTAGAGCGCCGTCGCGCGCATCCGGGTTTCATCCGGCATGAACTGCGCGACCGCCATTGCCGCGACCGGAAACACCGCCGCCTGCGAGACGCCGAGCAGGATGCGCGTGCCAACCAGCGTGCCGGTCGCGGCCGCGCCACCTTCGGGCGCAAAGCCCGTCACCAGAGAAGCGATGCTACACCCGACCAGTGCCAGTGCCAATGCCGTGCGGGCGCCGAACCGTTCGCCGAACATGCCGGCCGGCACCTGCAGCAACGCGTAGCTGAGTTAGAACGCCCATGCCGTGATCACGCCCATGTCGGCCATCGTGAGCCCAAGTGCCGGCGCCATGCGCTCCTGCGCGACCGCGATATCCGTGCGGACGAGGTATGACACACCTGAGACCAGGCAGAGCAGCGCTACCACACGCCAGTTGTTGTTCATTCGGACGAGGGTAGTAGAAGCGGGCGGTCTAAGCTCTCGCGCGAAAGCTGTGCGGTGTCGCCTGCCATCGCCAGCAAGGCTGCGCTGGCACGACGTTCAATCCTGCCGCAGACCGACAGGACGTTCCGACCTGCGACTGCTTCGCGCCGTTCGCTTCCGGGCCACTAGTGTGGTGTGGCCGAAGTTCCTTGGCCAAAGGTGGGCGGTGGATTTCGTTGCCAGCCAAGGCGCAACCCGCAGCGATACCAGCGGTATCGCGAGGAGTTGCAACGCCGGGTGGCGCCGAAAGACACGCCCAACTGCCAAGAGACTTCGGCT
>JANNVN010000038.1:0-1503 GCA_031414435.1 Gemmatimonadaceae bacterium | reverse complement strand
CTTGTTCTTGTAGGCGAGGTTCGAGCGCGAGAAGAACGAGACGAGACGGCTCTCCTCACGGAAGGACGACGGCGGCTGCGGGCGGGCACCGGCATCGAGCCGGCTGTAGCCGAAGGCGTCCGTCGTGAAGCCCTGCGCCTGGTTGATCAGCGACGAGTCGTTCGCCAAGGGCCTGCCGTTCTCACAGCTCAAGCTGCGTGTCGGCTACGGTCTGCAGGGCAATCAGGCCGTGCCGCCGTACCGCTCGCTGGCCTCGCTCGCCGCCGACGGTGGCGCGCGCTACCTGTTCGGCACCACGACGGTCACTGGCATCGTGCCAAACGTGAACCCGAATCCGAACCTGAAGTGGGAACAGTCGGCGCAGGCCAACGTCGCATTCGACTACGGCTTCAAGGATGGCAAGTACAGTGGTTCCGTCGAGTACTACAGCAAGAAGACGACGGACCTCCTCCTGACCGTGCCGATCGCACAGACGGGTGCCTCGTTCGTGGGCGATCAGCTGCAGAACATCGGCAGCGTGACGAACAAGGGCTTCGAAGCCTCACTTGATGCCCGCATCTACGATCGTCCGAACCGTGGCCTGACCCTGACGTCGGGACTGGTGTTCTCGATCGAGCGGAATTCGGTCGGCAGCCTTGGGCCCTCGCAGTTCATCAACACCGGCGGAGTCAGCGGTCAGGGCCAGTCGGGTGTGAATGCCCAGCGCATCATTCCGGGTCAGCCGATCGGTACGTTCTATGGCGCGGAGTTCGTCGGCTTCAATGCGACCACCGGTGCGCAGGAGTTCAATCGGTACACGGTGGTCCGCAATGCCGCGGGTGTCGAGACCAGCCGCAGCATCACGGGCCGTACGTCGTCGCCGAGCTCGGATGACTTCCGGATCATCGGCAACGCGAACCCGAACTTCAGCCTCGGTATCCGCAGCAATGCCACCTGGCATGGCTTCGACGCCAGCTGGCTGTGGCGCGCAGAGCAGGGCCGCGATGTGTTCAACAACACCGGCCTGGTTTACGGCGCGAAGAGCAACGTGACCCAGGATCGCAACTTCCTGCGCTCGGCGCTGGATGATCCGACCGGCGTGACCGAGCCGGCGCTGTATTCGTCCCGTTGGATCGAGGACGGCTCGTTCGTCCGCCTCCAGAACGTGACGATCGGCTACTCGTTCAAGGTTCCGTTCGCGGGTGGCAGCAAGCCGCTCCGCATCTACGCCTCGGGCGACAACCTGCTCCTGTTCACGCCGTACTCCGGCTACGACCCAGAAGTGTTCATCGAATCAGGCCTGGCTTCGCGCGGTATCGACTACATCGCCTACCCACGCGCCCGGACCTTTACAACCGGTCTGCGCATTCAGTTCTGAGTCAGCGGTGATTCCTGTGAAGTGCAGTTCAATTTCCCCATTGCTCGCTTGAGGCGAATGCGAATGTCTCTGTATCACACTTCGACCCGACTGGTGCGCTTCGGCGCACTGCTCGCGGTCCCGATGGGCCTGATGGTCGGCTGCAC
>JANNVN010000037.1:0-7322 GCA_031414435.1 Gemmatimonadaceae bacterium | reverse complement strand
GCCCAAGGCCCAGCGGCACATTCACCGAGTTGAAGAACGGCGGGCCGACCGTGATCTTCGTGCCGCGCACCGCTTCGCTGATGATCGGGAAGAGCGTGCCCCAGAGCACACTGAACGCGATGCCGACCAGCACCAGGTTGTTGTACAGAAATGCGGCTTCGCGGCTGATCATGCTCTCCAGCTGCGCCTTCGCTTCCATGTCCTTCAGGCGCGTCATCACGAGGATCGTCGTCACCACGAAGATCAGGATCAGGAACGTCGAGAAGTAGTTGCCGATCGGACTCTGTGCGAAGCTGTGCACGCTCTCGATCACGCCACTGCGCGTGAGGAAGGTGCCAAGGATGCTGAGCAGGAATGCGGCAATCACCAGCGTGACATTCCACTTGCGCAGCATGCCACGCTTTTCCTGAATCATGATCGAATGCAGGAACGCCGTCTGACAGAGCCACGACGTCAGCGGTGCATTTTCGACCGGATCCCACGCCCAGTAACCGCCCCAGCCCAGTTCCACGTACGCCCACCACATGCCGAGGACCAGGCCGATGGTGAGGAAGAACCAGCTGATGAGGCTCCAGCGACGGATGGCGGCCAGCCACTCGGTGTCGAGGCGACGGGTGACCAGCGCGCCGATCGCAAAGGCGAACGGAATCGTCGTCCCCACCCAGCCCAGATAGAGCATCGGCGGGTGGATCGCCATGCCGGGATTCTGCAGCTGCGGATTCATCCCGCGACCGTCGGGCGGCACCCACTCCATCCGCTCGTACGGATTGGCCGCAAACAGGATGGTGCCAATGAAGAAAATCAGCACCACGCCGAGTGTGCCGGTGACCCACGGCATCAGCTCGCGATTCTTTGAGCGATTGGCGAAGACGGCGATGGCGCTGAAGCTGGCGAGGATCAGCGCCCAGAAGAGCAGTGACCCGGACTGGCCAGCCCAGAAAGCACTGAACAGGTAAACCTTCGGCAGATTCGCGCTGGTGTAGCTGGCGACGAACTTGAGCGAGAAGTCATGCGTGAAGAGCGCAGTCCACAACCCGGCGCTGGCCATCAGCACGAAGAAGAGCGTCGCATACGTCGCGCGCTCACCGCTCATCACCAGCTCACTGCGGCGGGTGCCACCACCCGCATAGCTCACCGTCGTCATCCAGATCGCCATCAACAGCGCCACCCAGAGCGACAACTCCCCGAGAAGAATCACGTCTGGGGTGCCGCGCTCGGTCCCTTCGGGACGCCAGCAGGGTGCCCACCATCACCACCGGACGGCGCGCCCGGCTTACCCGGCGCGTTCTCGTAGCGGGACGCGCACTTGGCCAGCAGCACCGTCGCCTGGAAGGTGTTACCGGCGTCGAGCTTGCCTTCCACCACCACATCGACGCTGTCGGTGAAGGTGTCCGGAATGATGCCCTTGTAGACCACGGTGAAGCGCGCTTCACTCGTCGCCATCGTGTCGCGCATCACGAAACGGACTTCCTTGTTGCCTGGCGAACGGACGATGGTACCCGGCACGACGCGGCCACCGACTTTCATCCCGTTGTCGCGGAAGGAATCATCGGCCCGCAGTCGCTCAGCCAGTTCGTGAGGCGTGAGGTAGAACTGCGCCGTGGCGGCCGTGCTCTTGGCAGCCAGGAAACTGGCCGTGCCAAGGATCATCAGTCCGCCAAGCAGGAACTTCGAGCGCGTATTCATGAGGCCAGCCGTGCTGCTGAAATGGGATGCCGCCCGATGCACATGCGACCACACCCCTGTGAGTAAGAGTCCTTACAACTGCTGATCACGTAACGCCGCATACCGCCGCACCCGTGCCATGATGGACTCGAGCTCCGCCTCGGCACGTGCCCGTTCATCGGTCGTCATCGTCGACGGCGTGGCATTCAACCCGCGGACCCGCTCCAGCATTTCGTCGATGAGTGCCCGCAGGACCAGATTGGCCCGCCGGTCGCTCGCCTGTTCGGGAGTCGAAATGACCAGTTCTCCGCTAACGTCGGTGTACCTGAACCGTGGGACCGGGGTTCCGCTCTCACACCTCTGAATATACCCCGCATTCCGTCGCCGGCGAGGCGGGGGCACGCGCTGCCCTCGCCCCCCGCTGCCGAGTCGGTGGGATGGGCGCGGAGCCAGCGAACCAACGTGGCGCATGAGTGCCTCCGCCCGTGGGCGCTCGCCACCCGGCGTCACCCCCCGTCGCGTGCCCAACTCAGCGCTGCGCGCACCGCCCGCTGCCACCCGAGATAGGCCGCCGCGGCATCGGCCTGCCCGGCACCCGGGGTGACCACCGAAATGCGCTGGGCGCTCCTGAACTGGCTCGCGGAGCCCCAGACCCCGGTGTGCAATCCCGCCAGGCCTGCCGCCCCGAGGGCTGTCGTCTCGACCATCGCGGGCTTTTCGACCGGTACGCCAAGCACATCAGCCTGGAACTGCAGCAGCCAGGCATTGTTCGTGGCCCCGCCGTCCACACGCAGCGCGTCGAGCACAACCCCGCTGCGCTGCTGCATCGAGGTCATCACATCTGCCGTCCCGAATGCCATCGCTTCCAATGCGGCGCGTACGATGTGCGCTCGCGTCGTGCCACGCGTCAGACCCACCAGCGTGCCGCGTGCTTCCGCTTCCCAGTGCGGCGCCCCGAGTCCCGTCAGCGCCGGCACGAAGTAGACACCATCGTTCGAGGTCAGTCCGCTGGCGAGCGCTTCGGTCTCCGCCGCATTCGCGATCAACCCAAGCCCGTCGCGGATCCACTGCACCGCCGCGCCGGCAACGAAGATGGCGGCTTCCAGCGCGTAACACGGTCCACCGTCCGCATCGCACGCGATCGTGGTCAGCAGCCCGTCACCAAGACTCGGGCGTCGCGTCCCGGTGTTCATCAGCATGAACGCCCCGGTACCATACGTGTTCTTCGCCTCACCCGGCGACACGCACCCCTGCCCGAACAGCGCCGACTGCTGGTCGCCCGCGACACCCGTGATCGGCAGGGCCACGCCCAGGTGCCGTGCCGTGGCGACACCGAAATCACCACGTGATGTGCGGACATCCGGCAACATCA
Source organism: Gemmatimonadaceae bacterium (assembly GCA_031414435.1). GTDB lineage: Bacteria > Gemmatimonadota > Gemmatimonadetes > Gemmatimonadales > Gemmatimonadaceae > JACMLX01. Next base: position 4,285 of record JANNVN010000037.1, on the reverse strand, counting down.
CACGCGGCACGCCGAACAACTCGCACAACTCGTCACTCCACGCCCGCTTGTCGATATCGTAGAGCATCGTCCGGCTCGCGTTGGTCGGATCGGTGGCGTGCACCGCACCGTCGGTCAGCTGCCAGATGAGCCAGGTGTCAACGGTGCCCGCCAGCAGCTCACCATTCAGGGCGCGCTTCATCAACCCGCCGTTGCTGCGCAGCAACCACTCGATCTTGGTGGCGCTGAAGTAGGCGTCGAGCACCAGGCCGGTGCGCGCGGCGATGAAGTCCTTCGAGCCGGCGAGCGCCACACAGCGATCGGCGGTTCGGCGATCCTGCCAGACCAGTGCGCGATGCACCGGCACACCGGTGGCCTTGTCCCAGACCACCACGGTTTCGCGCTGATTCGTGATGCCGATGCACTCCGGCGTCACCGCTGCCGCCGCCAACGCCTCACGCGCCGCATCGAGCGTCGCCTGCAGCAGATCGGCGGGCTCATGCTCCACCCAGCCTGGCTGCGGAAAGTGCTGCGCGAACTCGCGATAGCCGCGGCCCAGCACGCGACCGTCGGCGGCGATCACCAGCGCGGTGGATCCGGTGGTGCCCTGATCGAGGGCAAGGACGGAGCGCATCAGGAAGTGAAGTGAAAAGGTGGATGAAAAACGCCCCGATCGGTCACGATCGCCGTCACCAGCGCGGCCGGTGTGACATCGAAGGCGGGATTGTGGGCACGCACACCACTCGGCGCCGTCGACACGCCGCCCATCGAACGCACTTCATCCGGATCGCGCATCTCGATGTGCATCGATGCGCCATCAGGCGTGGCTGCGTCAAGTGTCGACGTGGGGGCCAGTACATACAGGGGAATGCCATGATGGCGCGCCAGCACCGCCACGCCATAGGTGCCGATCTTGTTCGCAACATCGCCGTTGGCGGCGATGCGATCAGCACCGACGAGTACGGCATCAATCGCGCCCGAATGCATCACGCTCGCCGCCATGCCGTCTGTCAGCAGTGTGACGGGGATCCCCGCGCGATCCAACTCCCATGCAGTGAGTCGCGCACCTTGCAGCAGTGGTCGTGTTTCATTGGCGAACACACGGATCGCGTCGCCGCGCGCGTGCAGCGTGTAGATCGGTGCCAGCGCCGTGCCAATGCCAGCCGTTGCCAATGCACCGGCGTTGCAATGGGTCAGCACTGTCATGCCGGCGCGCAGCAGCGTGGCCCCGTACGCCCCGATCTGCGCACACATCGCGACATCGTCCTGAAGAATGGCGGTCGCTGCCTCGCGCATCGCGCGCGCGCGATTGACCGGCGCCGAATCAGCAGCCTCTCCTGCGGCCGCCACGCGATCGACCGCCCACGCCAGATTCACGGCGGTGGGTCGCGCGGCACGCAGCGAAGCGGCGGCGGTGGCCATCACAGCGTCAAACGTGGCCGGATGCTCGCTTGCGGCGCGCTCCGCCAGCACGGCCAGCCCAACGGCACCCGCCACGCCAATCGCAGGCGCACCACGGACTCGCAGCGATTGGATCGCTTCCACCATCTCCGGCAACGTCGTCAGCGCCAGCTCGACCAGCACCGCCGGAAGCCGCGTCTGATCGACGATGTGCAGGGCCCGCGCGTCCGACGCGAAGGTGACAGCCGATACCGGCGTGCGGTGTTCCACTGCGATCGGACTCAGCGGAAGCACTGGGGATACGAGGGATCGGCACCGGCAATGGCGGGCCGCTCCCTGCGCGTCGCGATCGCCATCATCACATCGTGAATGAAGCGGCCGAGGCGCGCCGAATGCTCGTATTCGATGTACTGCGGCTCATCCGTGACCTGATGATAGTCCTGCGCGTAGCCAAGCGAGAAGTAGGTCACCGGCACGTCCTTGCGAACATAGTTCACCTGATCGCTGCGACAGAAGCGATTCAGCGGATTCGCTGTCACGTCCCACGATTTGTCGATGGCCATCACTTCGGCACGGGTGGCATTCACCGAGTCGATGATGTCGCCAAACTCGCGCGAGAGCCGACGCGACCCCAGCGATTGCACAGACGCCGGTCCGCCGAATTTCACCTGATCCACGCGCCCCTTGCCCACCATGTCCATGTTGTGCGCGGCCACGATCGACGTCAGCGGCACGGTGGGGTGATCCACAAACCATGCGGAGCCGAGCAGCCCCCCTTCCTCACCCTGATGCGACACGAAAATGATCGAGCGGGCAGGTTTCTCCGCCGCGAACTGCTCGGCAATCTCGAGCAGCACCACCGTGCCTGAACCATCGTCATCGGCACCGTTGAAGATCGAATCGCGGCGTGGCGGACGAATGCGGCGTGCGGCAGCAATCAGGGAATCGATCTTCCGCTGCTGTGCGGCCGTCGGCGTGCAGACCGCATCGTTGTTGCCTTGCGGACGCGTCACGGTGTTGACCGCGCGGAGCGAATCATGATCCACCGCTACCGGACTGCGACCGACGTGATCATTGTGAGCGCCAACCAGCACGTACTCCGATGCCAGCGTCGGATCCGAGCCAGGCAGAACTGCGATCACGTTCCGCGCCGGCGCCGCAGCGGACTTCCACTCATACGACCAACGGCCTGAGACTGGCGCACCGGCGGTGCCAGGCATGAGCTCTTCGACACCCGTGCCGAAGAGCTGTGTGGCCACCGCTGCGGAAATCGTCGCCACACCCACACCGGAGTTCACCGCGCCCGGACGCATCGTCGGACGAGAAGTGAACGCGGCTGCGATCGTCGCCGGTGCCAGTGAATCGAGTCCGACGATCAGAATGCCCACCGCACCGGCATCCTGCGCGCGCGTGTCGCGCACTCCACCGCCACCGACCGCGCGACGCGCCGGCGCACGGCCCGACGCCTCGGCCGCAATCACTGCTGCCGCACCAAACATGTCAGGCCGCTGATCGCAGGTCAGGAACGACACCGGCGCGCGACCGCCCGCCCCGATCACCTGCGCACCAACCGCCGCACGAAAGACGGCGACCTTCCCGCGAAACATCGCCGGGTCCAGCGCCACACTCGTATCGCCCCAGCGTCCGGCGAACACCGTTGCCGCATTGTCGATTACCGCCGTCGACGCGATGCGACCCGGAGCCGATGGTGTCATCGGAATCCAGTCCCGCGTCGCCGTCAGCGCCGAGCCGCGCACGCTCAGCCGGGAGCCGCTGCTGTCGAATCCTATCGGACCAAACGGCAACAATTGAAAGTAGGTACCGCTGTCGCCGGCCGGCTTCAGGTCAAGTCGCCGGAACTCCCGCGCGATGTAGTCTGTGCCCTTCGTATTTCCGATTTCGCCGATGCGCCTTCCCTGCATCGAATCGTCGGCGAACTGATAGAGCCGCGTGCGAAGATCGTTGGCGGTGATCGCAGCACTGGTGGGTCGTGGCGCCCAGGTTCGCGGGCCTTCATCAGGCCAGACAGTGCCCGGAGCGGCAGTACGAGTGCCTGTGTGGCGACGGGCGGCTTGCGCTGGCAGCGTGTCTGGCCAGACGAGCGACGCCCCAGACAGGCCGAGCGACAGCGCGGAAACGATCGATACAGATCGAAGCACGATGGGATGACTGAGGTGCGACAGCTAAGGGCGCGAGTGGATCCACCGGCGAGGCTCACGCCGGCGAGCGCTGCCCAGCGAAACGTGGAACTGCGCTGCCCAGAAGCTACGGTACAGGCGTCGCTTGCGTGATCTTGAAGACGAAGGTCTGCTCCACACGCTGCGCCACCGGCCTGGACCCCATTGACGCCGGCTTGAACTTCATGCGCGGCAGCGCCAGTCGCACCGCCCGCGAGAAGCCGGCGTGGCTCGACTCGATGACGCCGAACGACTCCGGAATGGCCCGACCCTCAGCGTCAATGACAAACCGGACGCGGGCCTCGCCCTCGATCTGCCGCGCCAGCAGCGAGTCCGGATACACCGGTCCCTCGCTGTCCGGCGACCGCTCGGCGGCCTCATCCACCTCTAACTCGCTGTAGGCCTGATACGGCTCCATCGAGATGGTCTCCTCGATCTTCATCTCCTCAACCTCAGCGGCCATCGCCACCATCCCACCGACCTCCGCCCCATCTTTGGGACGCGTGGGAGCCGATGACTGCTGCGGCCCGCCGACGCCCACGAAGCGCACCCGTTCCGCCTGCGGCCTCGGCTCACGCTTCATCAGCGGATACAGAAAACGCGAGGTCACCAGCGGATCATTGGCAGCGTCCGGGTGGAGTGCCGGCTCGAAGGTGACCAGCCCCCAGGTCAGCGCCGCGTGCGAGACCAGACTCACGACGAAAGACAACGCGGTGAGCTGCCCCAGC
>JANNVN010000036.1:0-20285 GCA_031414435.1 Gemmatimonadaceae bacterium | reverse complement strand
GTATCGCGACCATGGTCTGGAGCGCCGAGCAGCCGCCGGTGTGTGAGAAACATCCGGATGGCCCACCGCGCTCGTGACTTAGCCATTGGGCCGTGTTGTTCGCGCGACGCCTCCCAACGTGTCGTGCCGGCTCGGCGGGCTATGGTAGCGCGTAGCCAACACCGTCGGGCGATTGCCCGACGGGAAAGCGTCGAAGTTCCTTGAGCGTCAGCAGATCCACCAGAATCACGCTTGATGCCTCGGCGGACGTGATCATGGCGGTCTTGCCGTCGAAGGCAATCGAGATACCGCGCGGCGAGTCCAGATTGTCGATTCGGCCACGAATCATTCGCGTCGCCACGTCGACCACAAAGACCGCGTTGTTGGCCGGATCAACTACCACAGCAGTCCGGCCGTCTGCGCTGATGCCGAGCCGATAGGGGAACTTGAAGCCTTCGACGACCGCGACGACCGTTCCCTTGACGACGTCGACAACCGAGACGGTGCTGCGGTCGTTACTGCCCATCCAGACTTCGCTTCCGTCGGGAGTGACCGCGATGCCTTCGGTCATTGTCGAGACGGGGATGACCCGCAGCAGTGCGCCGGTGGCGAGGTCGAGTTCACTGGTCGAACCGCCGCGAATGTTCGCGGTATAGGCTCGTGTGCCGGCCGCCGGTCCGGTGGTTGGCAACGCTGCCATGTGCGGGGCCGGCGCGTTGGTCGGAATCACGCGCACGATGGCGCCCGTCACGACATCGACGATGACGAGATTCTGCGTCGTCTCTGAAGTGACCGCAACGAGATGCGGACTGCCGGGCACTGCGACCACACCGTGAGGGCGTGTGTACTGGCCCAGATCGATCGTGCGTTCAACGGTGTGTGATGCGAGATCGACGATTGCCAGATGGTGGCCCGGTGATCCCGCGACGCCATAGACCGTCACAACGCCACGTCGTCCTCCCGGGAGGATGGCTGCCTCATGTGGCCCCGCGCCAACGAGTATCTCCGCGGTCGCGCCTGTGCTCACATCGATTACCGTGGCAGAGCCTGACGCCTGATTTGCGACCAGTGCAATCCCACCGGCACGCACCTGCGCACCGGCCCGGCTGGCTGCGGCCACAGCGAGCACACCGATACCGATGTACCAGAACAACGTTCGGCAGTGTGGACGCAGGGCGGGCATGGTTGTTTCCTCTGACTCAGGTGGATGTACGCATCCTCTGCGGCGAGCAGCTTCCGTTTCCTGTCGCTGCCGCGCGCCCCCAGAAAAACAAACCGGGCGACGCCGTCCTACGGCGCGCCCGGCACATACAGTTCCGTTACTGCCGGCACTGTCCCTGTGGATCCGGCTTCGGCTTGTCGACCACGACGCGATGGTCGAGGTTGGCAACAGCCACCGCCGTGCTGTGGACAAGCCGCGTGATCTGTGTCATCCTACTGTAGTCGATGTACTGCGGCTCGTCAGTGACCTGATGGTAGTCGGCGTGACCGCCGGTCGTAAAGAAGACAATCGGAATGCCGTAGCGCGCATACTCGTAGTGATCGCTCCGGCAGTAGATGTTTTGCGGATGGCCATCCGCGTCGAGGCTGTAGTCGAAACGCATGCCAAGCCGTTGTCTCGTGTTGACCCGCTCGACCAGGTCGCCCAGTTCGGTCGAGAGGCGTCGTGCACCCACCAGTTGCACGTAGCCGTCACCGCCGTGAATGGGGGCGCCATCCTTCGTGACGCCGGTGAAGTCAGCCTTCCCGCCGCGCCCGACCATGTCCATGTTCAGCTCGGCCACAATTGAATCGCGCGGTACCGTGGGATGGTCCGTGAAGTACTGCGAGCCGAACAAGCCGAGTTCCTCGGCCACATGCCAGATGAGGAGAATCGAGCGCTTCGGCTTGATCGGTGCGGTGGCGAATCGCTCGGCTATCTCGAGTACGCTCATTGAGCCGGAGCCGTCATCGTCGGCGCCATTGTAAATCGAGTCAGGACGTGCGCCGTGCTTGGCGCGCAACGAATCCTTGAGCGCGTTTATCCGCACCCAGTCGGCCGGTGTCGGCTTCGGCTCGTCGTTGTCGGCGCCCTGAGGCGCGGCGATCCGCATGAAGGCGTATACGGAATCGTGGTCAGCCGGCCGGCCGGAAAAACCGACGTGGTCATTGTGTGCGCCGATCGCGACGTACTGACCACGTAGCTTCGGGTCCGTGCCACGGAGAATGGCAATCACGTTCCGGCCTGGTGCGGCGCTCTCGGTCACACGTATCTCGCCGTTCACGGCAGCACCAACATATCCCGTTCTTGCCGAGTCGGCGTCGATGCCGAGCATGGCCTGCGCGACTGCGCGTGTCACATAGAAATACGAGGGAATGTGGCTGGTGTCTGCTTCAACCTTGGCCTGAACTCGCGACTGCTTGTACACGTCATCGATGTAGCCGGCTGGCATGTAGTCCACGCTCACGACCGCGATTGCGGCGGCGGTGGAATAGCGACTTGTGAGCTGCAAGCGATTGATGGCGTTGTGGTCCGGCGAGCCATCCCTCGCTCGTCCGGTCCGGATCACCACGACCTTGCCGGTTGCCTGATCGGATGGAAGAAGGGAGGCCGAGTCGCCAAAGGTGCCACCGTAGATCGCGATTGCGCCGGCGAGCGGGCGCGGTATCGTCCCCTGATCGCGCGGTACGAAGTCGCTCCACAGCGTGAAGCGCTTGTCACCCACCGACAATGACGAAGCGTCGGACACGTCCCGTTTCATCAGGGCGGACTGGAAATACGTGCCATTCTCTCCAGCCGGCTCGAGCTTCAGGCGCTGCAGCTCGGCAGCGATGAAATCGGTCCCTTTGTCGTTCCACGGTGTGCCGGCGAGCCGGCCCATCATCGAGTCGTCGGCAAAGCGGTAGAGGCGCGACATCAGATCGCGCGCGGAAATTGCGCCTGAGGTTGGCGGACCGACGAACTTGAGCGGCAGCGGCGCCTTCGCCGACCGACCGGCTGATTGCGCCTGAAACACGGCCGGCGTGGCCAGCACAAGCAGACTGAGGACATTTCGTACGATGCGCATTGGTAAGTCGATTCGGGGGTGACTCGAGGAGCGGGGCAGCGTGCTTCAGGGGCGCACGACGGACTCAAACGCCAGCAGTTGCCTTGAATCCGGCGGCCCGGATACCTACGGACCGCAAGGCCACAGGTTGCATGGACACGATAGCCGACGAAACGGTTGTCCGCGCGCGGCCGGTGGCTGAGTGCATCCGCGGCGTACGCGGGCTGTGGCCAAACGGACAGGGCCGGCTAGATCTCGATGCGGGGCGCGGCCGTGGCCGCGTCCCCGTTATTCGGCGTGTCGCGCAGCTCGATCAGCATGATGTGCGCCTCCTCGTCGGCGATCGGACAGTGCTCCACACCCTTCGGCACGACGTAGACCTCTCCCGGCGCCAATCGCACGTTGCCGTCCCGAAGCTGGATCGTGATTGAGCCCTCGAGCACCATGAAGAAGTCATCGGTATCGTCGTGCTTGTGCCAGTTGAACGGCCCCTTCACCTTGACGACCTTGAGATCGTGGCCGTTGAACTGCCCCACGACCCGCGGCTGGTAGTAGTCAGTGAAGGTCGCGAGCTTCTCGGCGAGATTGATGACGGGCATGGGATGAGTCGGTGTGAGCTGCTGATGCAGACGACGCGCCGCGAGTGGCATCACGGCGTATCTGCTCAAGAGGTTGGCGGCGAAGGACTATCGCGTCCAGACGCCGATCGTACCACAGGTGTTGGGCTGACCCATCAGGTACTCCGCCGGCAGGCCGCCCGGACCATTGTAGACTTCGATGCCGGCGAGGTCGAGCACGTTCACGATGTCGTCAATGCCGGAGCCACGAAGCTGTGGCGCCGGGAAGCCGTTGACGAACAGCCCGAGTACACACCCGCCGCGCCCGGTCAGCTGGACACGGCCGCGCACGTCGGTGTTCAGGCGCACCCCAGCAATCGCCTGAAACATGTCGCTCACCCGCAGCGGATTTCGTCGGGCGATGTCGTCGGCGGTGATGATCTTTCCCCATCCCGATTTCTTCTCCGCGCGGCGCATGAAACCCTGCAGTCGTGCGGGGACGCCATTGGCACGGACCACCACCAGCCCGAGGTTCTGGCCGGCGTATTGCCGGATCACGATCCGCGCACGGGTCGACGTGCTGTCGGTGAGGTCGGCGGTGAGGTAGGTGGGGGCATACCCCACCCGTCGGACGCGAACGATATGGCGACGCGGCGGAAGGTTCCTGATCGTGAATCGGCCAGCCGAGTCGGTGCGAGTCTCGACGAACGCCGTGACCACCTCGACGACCACGTCGCGCAGCGGCGCACCCGTGTTGTCCACCACGGAGCCGAGCAGGGTGCGTGGTTCCGTGCGGTCGGCAATCACGTCCAGCTGGACGGCCGACGTTGTGTCGGCGGTGACGTTCGCCTCGATCGATCCGAGCAAGGCGCCATCGCGCGCGAACTGCACAGTGATCCGCCCTGACGGCACCGGCGTGAGGACGAAGCTGCCATCCACGTCGGAGATCGTCTTGACGTTCTTATGCGAGACGACGACGCGGCTCAGCGGCTTGCCGGTGGAGTCCCGCACGACGCCGCGGAGCACTGGCGCGGGGACGTCCTGCCCGCGCAGTGGCGCAGCGAGCAGGGTGAGCAGTCCAACGAGGGCAAGGGCATATCGCATGGGAGCGCTCAGGGGCGAAGGAGACTCAGCTTGATACCGGCCGATGAGGGATGAGGTCCGCCAGCGGTCTTTTTGCGGTGTGCGCATAGACGAGGAGAACGGCTTGCTGGCCGCGCTTCGCGGGAGAATGAGTGAGCCAGGCACGCAGGCATCACCGCGGAATGGCTGAAAGCAGTGCGCGACCAGTATGCTCCCAGAGAGCGCTTTCACTCAGCAGCAATTCCGAGATGTGCATCGTCACCATGGCGCTGCCAACCCACCTGTAGACCGGATGCACCCGGCCCTCGGTTCGCCAGTCGTGAACGACGGGAATCACGAGGATCAGGTCGGCAATCACCGAGAAGACGACGAGTGGGTTCGGGACGTTCGGGAAGACATGGCGCCAGCGGAACCATGCGGGACCAAGCAATGAGATGGTGGCGAGGATAAGGAGGCGCTGGTGACTCGCCCGATCGCGACGCGATCGCACGGCCGCGGCGACGAGCGCACTGAAGATGAGCATCTCGATCACGATGTTCGTGAACTGGCCGAATAGCGCCGTATCGTGGCTGATTGCCAGATCCCGCCGGGCTGCGTAGACGCCGACCGCGATACCGGAGATGGCCATGCCGAGCGCCAGAAACGCACCGGCCCAGCCGATGCGACGATGCCACGCTACCTGGCGGGCACGAACAAGCAGAATCTGACCGGTGAGCAGCGACAGCCAGGCGAAGAACAGCGCGCCGTGCACGTAAACGATCCACGGTGCGGCGAACGAGCCGCGCGCGAGCGGGAAGAAGAAGGTCGTTGAGAACCCGAGCAATGCGACCGGCCACGCCGCCAGCGCGAGGATGAGCGGAAGCGAACTGCGCGGGGGGTGTTCACGGCTCATGGAGGTGCCTCGTGTGCTTCGCTATCTTGATGGTCAACCGACGAGCGACACCGCGTCGAAGGTAGCCGACGGGCGGGTGAGACCACAGGCGCCAGCCGGACCGGAGCCGTGAGCTTCACCGCCACTCCTGAAGGAGCAGCACATGTCGATGGCATTTCTGCGGGACGATGCGGAAGGGGAGATGCCCCGCCGCTTCTACGACTTGCCTGATCGCGATGACCCGGACTATGACCGGGCGGCGACCAAGGCGCTGCTCGAGGCGACACGCGTCGACGAGACGCAGCTGGCCGAGCGCGCCACCGGCTACTACTGGGGAGAGCCGTGCCTGCGTCCGTACGCCGAGGCGATCCGGCTGGAGGCGGAGGCGGCGGGCGACGAACGCCTCGAGCAACTGGCACGCCGCTTTCAGCGATGATTCAGCCGTATCCGGCGCTGGCAGACCCAGCGCACGTGTTCGTGCTTGAGGGGCAGTCGTTCCGGCGTGCAACTCTCCCCTCACTGTGCGCGACGACCTGATGCTTCACAGCGTTGGAATCTTCCTCTTCGACGACGTGGAAGTGCTCGACTTCGCGGGGCCGTTCGAAGTCTTCTCGCGGACGCGACTCACACCCGGGCTGGCGTCGCGGCGGAGCGATGACGACGCCCCCTTCAGGGTGTTCACGGTCGCCGAGCGCGTGGCACCGATCACTGCCACGGGAGGCTTGGTCGTCACGCCGACGTATGACTTTTCGACTGCGCCGACGATCGATCTGCTGGTTGTTCCCGGCGGCTGGGGCACTCGGCCCTTGCTGCATCACGGTCCGGTGCTCGACTGGATCCGCGCTACCGCTACTCGCGCACGGCTGGTGACATCGGTGTGCTCCGGCGCGTTGCTGCTGGCGGAGGCGGGATTGCTGGCGGGGAAGCGCGCGACCACACACTGGGGTGCACTCGACGCGCTGGCGGAGATCGATGCCAGCATCGCCGTGATGCGTGACGCCCGCGTTGTGCACGACGGCGTCATCACGTCGGCCGGGATCTCGGCCGGGATCGACATGGCGCTCGAGGTGGTCGAGGCGTTGCATGGGGCGAGCGTGGCGGATGACACGGCGCGCTACATGGAGTATCGTCGCTCCGCGTAGTGCGCCGCGCACGCTCGCCGCACGAGCGACCTACACCGCCGGCGCCTCACGGGTCAGGGCGCGATGTTCCGTCACCGGCAGTCCGCCAACGCCCCAGTCCTCGAGGGCGACTTCGTCAATCACGACGAAGGTGGTCGCGGGTGATTTTCCAAGCACAGCGACGAGCAGGTCGGTGGTGCCGCGAATCAGTGCAGCCTTCTGCGCGTTCGTGGTGCCGCCTTCGCGCGTGATGCGGATATTGACGTAGGGCATGCTCAGTTCTCCGATGGGTTCGTTGTCTCGGCGGGTGTGAAGTGAAAGACCTTGGCGATGATCTGCCATCGGTTGTCCACCAGGGCGAGGGTGATCAGGTCCTCGAAGTCGAAGCCGAGCATCGTCGACCGAAGCCGCGCCACGGCCGCAGTGTCACCAGCAAAGACAAGTGAATCCAGCGCGTAGCCTCGTGCGTCTCCGCGCGACGCCGGTGTTGCACGGGCGCCGACTCGTTCGAGATACGGCTCGAGGTCAAGGACGAGGGGCGCCGCGCCAGCCATGGTGGCGTATCTGGCCAAGGGATGGAAAACGTTGCGCAGGCGGATCACATCACCTTCGTACAGTGCGCTGGCGTAGTGATCGAGCAGCTCGACGATTGCTTGTGTGGTGTCTGCTGCCGATTCCCGGGTCGCTGCTGCAGTCGCGTTCATGCGCGCCCCGTGACGAAGCCGCCGTCGGTGTTGAGCACATGTCCGGTGGTGAACGACGCGTTCGCCAGATACCGAACAGCGGCAGTGATCTCGTCCATTTCGCCGACGCGATTCAACAATGCCAGACCACCAAACGCGTCGACGTCCACGGCGTGATGCAGCGGTGAGCGTATGACTCCAGGCGCCACGGCGTTGACCCGGATACCGTCAGCGGCGAGTTCGGCTGCGAGGCTGCGCGTGAGGGCGTGAATACCAGCCTTGCTGACAACGGGCGCGGAAGCCGGAAAGCCGGCAACGGCATGGTCGACAAGGACGGTGCCAATGTTGATGATGCTGCCACCACCTTGTCCACGCATCTGGCGCACGACGGCCTGCGACGTGAGGAAAGTGCCGCGCAAGTTGCCGGTGAGGTATCCGTCGAGTTCGAGTTCGGTCACGTCGGTGAAGGGCGTCGCGCCGAATGTCCCGGCATTGTTGACGAGGACGTCGACGCGGCCGAAGCGCGCGACCGCTGCGCGAACGAGTTGTTTTCCGGTGTTGGCGTCGCCGATGTCGCCGGTCACGGAGGCGATCCGCGCGCTGTCGGCGAAGTGGGACGTCGCGGCGGCGAGTCGGCTGGCTGATCGGCCGTTGAGGACGATGTTCGCGCCGTCCTCGTAGAAGCCACGGGCGATACTCAGGCCAATACCGCTGGACGAGCCGGTGACGATGATGGTGCGAGTGGGTACCTGGGTCATGTGTGTGTTTGGACAATATACGACCGGTCGTCTTACAAACTCGGATGAGCCGGCTCCCGGCCGAGTCTGGTTTACGGGAGGAAATAGTCGTCGAGCAGTCGGGCAATCACCTGTTGGAGCGGGCGAAGCGTGCGCTCGATCTTCATTCGGATCAGCGCGCCTTCCCAGGCATCGGACAACAGGTCCGCCATATCTGATGCGGCCAGATCGCTGCGGATCGTGCCGGCGCGCTGTGCATCGGCGAGTGCCTTCGCGAGGCCTGACCGCCATGCAAGCGATGCCGTCCGCAATGCAGGACCGCAGACAGCATTGTCGTCGAGTTCCGCGCCGAGGTTTGCGACGAGACAGCCGGTGAGGAACTGCTCGGCGGCGAAGTGCTTCATGCGACGTTCGAAGAACAACCGCAGGCCTTCGAGCGGTGTGGTCGTGTCCGCGAGCGACCGATCGAGCGCCAGACCCAAGCCCGCGGCGTAACGCGCAATCGCCGCCGCGCCGAACGCATCTTTGCTCTCGAAATAGTTGTAGAACGATCCCTTCGGGATCTTCTCCTGCTCGAGAAGTTCCTTGAGGCCGGTCCCATGGAACCCTTTTCGAGTGAGCATGTCGACGCCTGAGTCGAGCAGGCGTTCGCGTGCGAGGCGAGCCGATGCGCGGGGAATAGCCATGCCGAAATATACGACCGGTCGTCTTGATTGTCAATGCCTCCCGCGTCGTGGCGGTTCGCTGTGCCGTTTGCCCGTTGCCGCCCCACATTGCGTTGAGCCGTGAGCGTGCACCACTACACGAGGTCCGTTTCAGTCATGTCAACTGCCACCCCGGCGATCCCGATCGCCCGCAACCTCGCTGAATACGCCGGAATCATCGCCTGTTGGGGCGCACTGCTCGCCCTCTGGTCGAGCGGGCGCGTGGCGGCCGTGCCAATGAGCGTCATCATCGTGCTCGTCTGCTGGTGCAAGACCGGCCTGTTCGGCGTCGAGAACCTGCGCCAGCTCTTCGCCGCCGCGCGCACGAACCAGCCGCATCACCGCTTCATGCTGCTGATGGGTGTGAACATGTCGCAGATGATTCTCTCCTACGCCTTCGATTTTTTTCTGTTGTACTCCGTCAACACGGCGAGCTTCACCGGCATTGCGAAAGACGGCTCGCAGGCAGAAGTCCTGTTCGACTTTGTCTATCTGAGCACACTCAATTTCTCGTTCTTCGGCTACAGCGACATTCTGCCTCAGACGATTCCCGCCAGAATCGTGAACCTGACCGAGATCGCGCTGGCCTTCGTCACCGTGATCTTCATGCTGTCCGACTTCATCAGCCTGAAGGAGTCGCTCCGCACAGGGGACAGCGGCGAGCACTCGTAGCGTCGATGGCGTGCCTTGCCTGGTCGAACTGCCCCGACGACCGACGGTGGTGTGCGCCGCCTACTGCGGGTCTTTCACCACCGGCAGCACATAGGTCTTGCTCAGCGACGCCTGATACTCTGCGTACAGCAGCTTGAGGCCCTCGAACTCCTGCTTCACCGCGGCGCGAAAGGCCGGCTTCGACGCGAAGTCATAGAGCAGGGCGGCCATCGCCTGCGCATCGACCAAAAATCCGTTGTGACCCACCGGGCCAAGCGCATCGGCCAGCATCTCGTAAGTGTGAAAGCCGCCGTTCGACGTCCAGGCGCTGATGCCGACGCCGGGAATGGCACTCGACACACTGCCGGTTTCTTCCCACCCCTGCGGCTTGGCCGGCTCGGCCAGCACTTTGCTTCCACCGTACCGTTTCACATGCGCGAACGCTGCTTCATTCAGCGTACCAAGCGAGATCCCGTCGCGCATCGAGCCATAGGTTTCGATCTTCACCTTCGTGCCAGTCGCCAGCGCGGCAGCGCGTGCGGCATCGTCGACCAGCTGCCGCATCTGCGCCAGGTACACCGCGTCGGGGTAGCGAATGTAGAAATCCGCCACGGCGCGATCCGGGACGACATTCGGTGCCTTCCCCCCCTCCGTGATGATCCCCTGGATCCTGGCCTCGGGGCGGAACGTGCCGCGCAACGCGTCGATGTTGTCGAACAGGTGCCGCACGGCGGTGAGTGCATTCCGGCCATCCCACGGGAACATCTGATGCGCGGGTGCACCCGAGAACGTGAACTTGACGCCGTCAATGTTCAGGCAGCAGCTGCCAAAGCCTGGCGCGGCGCGCTGCGACGCAATGCTCGAGTGGCTGCGCACCGCGATATCAAGGCCATTGAACACGCCCTTTTCGTGCATGACGGTCTTCACCGGCGGTGGCATCATCTCTTCCGCCGGTGCACCGATGACGACGACGCTTCCGGGCGTCTTCGAGGCGATCAACCACTCGGCGATCGCCTGCGCCGCTGCCAGGCCCACCGGACCCTGAGTCGAGTGCTGATCTCCGTGAAAATCGCCATTGGTTCCGCGCAGCGCATCGTATTCGACGATGATGCCAAGCGTCGGACCACCGGTGGTCGTGCGATGCCGAGCCACGAACGCTGTCGGGAAGCCACCGGAACCCATCGTCACGTCGAAGTCGTGGGCGGTGAGCCAGTCGGTGATGATCTTCACCGACCGCACTTCCTGGAATCCGATCTCCGGGTGATTGGTGATGTCATCGGCCATCGCCATCAGTTCGGTATCCATCAACGCCTTCGCGCGCGCAGCGATACGATCACGCACCGCATCAGTGGCGGAGAGGCGCGTCGTCCATCCGCCCACATCAACCGTACGCTGCAGCACGGCGAGCTTCTGCAACACCTCGCGTGCCGCTTCACGCTCGGTGGGCGTGTCCTGCGCGCGGAGTTGCAGCGTTGAGGCTGCGGTCACGGCAGCCAGCGTGAACGTACGAAAGAGGCGCATGACAGTGGTGGTGATGAGGCGAAAGCAGTCGGGCCGCGGGAACGGTGCCCCCCGACCAGACGCGGCGCAAGAGACGACAGGGATTTCACGCCGCCTTACCCCGGGATTGCAGCGGGTGCACGCTGTTCGGGTGGCGAGCTACCGGCCGGTGGGCGGTGGTGGTTAAGTTGACGGGACATAGACCGGGGTGCCCCGTGCCGCTTCTGGCGCGACGGCTGAGAGAGTCCCGCCGAACCTGATCCGGATCATACCGGCGTAGGGAGTCATGCATGTATCGTCACGCTGCCGCGGCCATTGCCGCGTTCGTGCACTTCGTCGGCGCTGCCGACGCACAAGTGCCCACCGACACCACCCGCCGCGACAGCCTCGCGCGTGCCAGATCCCTCGAGGGGGTCACAGTGCAGGCCGTGCGCGCTGGCGGCTCCGCGCCCATCGCACAGACGATCGTCACCGGGCGCACCATCGAACGCCGCAACTTCGCGCAGGATGTCCCGCTCCTGCTTCAGGGTACCACGCCATCGCTCACGGCGCATTCCGAATCGGGGACCAGTTTCGGCTACTCGTATCTCCGGCTGCGCGGCATGGATCAATCGCGCATCAATCTCTCGATCGATGGGATTCCGCTCAACGATCCTGAGGATCAGGTGTTCTACTTCGCCAACTTCGCTGATCTCTCGTCGAGCGTGCAGTCAGTGCAGGTGCAGCGCGGGGTTGGCACGACGGGCACCGGCACAGCGAGTTTTGCCGGCTCGGTAAACTTCGAGACGAAACCCGTCTTCGGAATGCCGCGTCGCAGCGCGGGCGAAGTGCAGCTTGGTTCGTACGGTGCACGACGGGTGATGCTCGAGGCAAGCAGTGGGCTTCTATCGCGCGGGTTTGCCTCGTCCGTGCGACTCTCGGCCGTGCGCAGCAACAGTTTTCGGCGCAATGCCGGTGTCGAAGGTCTCTCCGGAACGGCGCAGGTCGCGTGGCTTGGGGCACGCGATGTGGTCAAGCTGATGATCCTCGCCGGTCGGTTGCGCGACACGCTCTCATACCTCGCGGTGCCAGTCACAGACCTGCAGCGCGATCGCCGGATCAACCCGCTCAGCCCAGAGGAGCAGGACCGCTTCAGTCAGCATCTCGTGGCCCTCTCGCACACTCGGCAACTTGGTACCGGTGTGGCGTACGCGTCGACGCTGTACCGGATTGCCGCCCGCGGCAACTATGACGTGCGGTTTGACAGCACGACGATCGGCAACTTCGGCCTCGACTTCGGCTGGTTCGGACTCACCAGCGCCGTCACGCTCGACCGTGGTGGCGTGCGCGCGAGCGCTGGCGTGAACGCCAACAGCTACGCCCGTGACCACTTCGCGTCAGTCTACCCGGATCTGCGCACGCTTACGTACAGCAATACCGGCCACAAACGCGACGTCAGCGCTTTCTCGAAGGTGTCCGTCGCGCGTGGTCCGTTGACCTGGTTCGGCGACCTTCAGCTCCGTCGTGCCACGTTCCGGTATGCGCCGGACCAGGGCGCCGGATTCCTCGGTGATGAGCCCGCGGTGACATGGACATTCGTGAACCCGAAGGTCGGCGTCACGTACGCCATGACGAACAGGGCGGATCTGTTCGCATCTGTCGGTCGGACCACGCGGGAGCCAGCCCGCAGCGACATCTTCGGCGGGAACGATGATGTTTCGCGTGCGGTGCTTGCCGATCTGGGCGGAATGCGCCGTGTGCGTCCGGAACGCGTGACGGGCAGTGAAGTCGGGGTGCGTGTGCGCGGCGCGACGACGCAACTCGAGGTCAACCTGTTTCGCATGGACTTCCGCAATGAAATCGCACGGATCGGCGCGCTGTCACCACTTGGAGCCGAACTGCGCAGCAACGTCGGCGCCAGCCTCCGGCAGGGTGTGGAATTTGATGTGCGTCATACCGTCGGCGAATCGGTCGTCTTCACCACGGTCGGCGCACTGAGCCACAACCGGATCCGAGAGTTCGTCGATTCCACCGGCGGAGCGCCGGTGGTGCGACGCGATGTGCCGCCGTTGCTCTCTCCCGCGTTCACGGCCACGCAGCGCATCGACTGGCGCGCAGCGCGCCGCATGGATGTGGGACTGGAGGTGCGCTATCAGGGCGTGAGCTACCTGCGCAATGACGGAGACGCCGGACTGACCCTGCCGGAGTTCTGGATGGTGGATGCGATGCTCCGGATGCCGTTTGGCGCCAACGACGTCAGCCTGAGGGCGGCCAATCTCGCGAATTCGACGCGCTTCGGGAGTGGCTACGCCGTCGCCGGTGTGCCGAACTTCTTCATCTTGCCGCCGCGATCGCTGTTCCTGACGGTGCGGCTGGCGACGCGGTAGAAACGGCGCGCCCGGCTTCAGCTCGCCCGGCGCCGTGTAAACCCAGCGACGGGCCAGCCGCTGGTGGGGAGGGCCGGCGTTGTGGTGGCGAAGACGTCGGCTGACGATATTTCCAAGGTATCGCCCGAGGCGCGATAGGTGCCCCCAATCTTCGTTGAGTCATGTCGACCATCTCCCAGTCCGACTTCATCCAGTCCATCGCGGACGCGCTGCAGCATATCTCGTACTTCCACCCGCTGGACTACATCCACGCCCTCGCCGATGCCTACGAGCGTGAGCAGAGCCCGGCGGCCAAGGATGCCATCGCGCAGATCCTCACCAACTCCCGGATGTGTGCCGAAGGGCACCGCCCGATCTGTCAGGATACCGGCATCGTGGTGGCGTTTCTCAAGGTCGGCATGAACGTGCGCTGGGATGCCACGCTGTCGGTGCAGGAGATGGTCAATGAAGGGGTTCGCCGCGCATACCTGTTGCCGGAGAACGTACTGCGCGCATCGATCGTGGCGGACCCTGCCTTCTCGCGCAAGAACACGCGCGACAACACGCCGGCGGTGGTGCATTGCGAAATCGTACCGGGTGACACGGTTGATGTACGGATTGCAGCCAAGGGTGGCGGTTCCGAGAACAAGTCGAAGTTTGCAATGCTGAACCCGAACGACTCCATCGTGGACTGGGTGATGAAGACCGTGCCGACGATGGGTGCCGGCTGGTGCCCGCCGGGCATGCTCGGCATCGGCATCGGCGGGACTGCGGAGAAGGCCATGCTGATGGCGAAGGAATCGCTGATGGAACACATCGACATGGCGCAGCTCAAGCAGCGAGGCCCGCAGAACAAGATCGAGGAGCTCCGGATCGAACTGTGCGACAAGGTGAACGCGCTGGGCATCGGTGCGCAGGGCCTCGGTGGCCTGTCGACCGTGCTGGATGTGAAGATCTTCGACTTCCCGACGCATGCCGCGTCGAAGCCGATTGCAATGATCCCGAACTGCGCCGCCACACGTCACGCGCATTTCACGCTCGACGGCAGGGGTGTGGCGGCGCTTCCGATTCCGAAGCTGTCCGACTGGCCCACGGTCACCTGGCAGCCGGACGTGAATGCGAAGCGTGTCGACCTGAACACGCTCACACCGGACGTTGTCGCCAGCTGGAAGGCGGGCGATCGGCTGCTGTTGCATGGCAAGCTGCTCACCGGCCGCGACGCGGCGCACAAGCGCATTGCGGACTTGTTCGCGAGTGGGGAAGGGCTGCCGGAGAACGTCGACTTCCGCAACCGCGTGATCTACTACGTGGGACCGGTGGATCCCGTGCGCAATGAAGCGGTGGGACCGGCGGGGCCAACGACCGCGACACGGATGGACAAGTTCACCGAGATGATGCTCGAGAAGACAGGCTTGATCGCCATGATCGGCAAGGCCGAGCGCGGGCCTGCCGGGCTGGAGGCGATCCGCAAGCACAAGGCGGCGTATCTGATGGCGGTCGGGGGGGCAGCCTACCTCGTCTCGAAGGCCATTCGGTCCTCGCGCGTGGTGGCCTTTGCGGATCTTGGCATGGAGGCGATCTACGAATTCGACGTCGAGGACATGCCGGTCACCGTTGCGGTCGACGCCGCGGGAAGCAACGTGCACGAGACGGGGCCGCGCGAGTGGGCCGAGAAGATCCGGCAACTGCCGGTGCTGGCTGGGTAGCGACGCGGCCACCAACGGTTTCAGCCTGGCCCCGAAACGAAAACTTCCGAGGCCAGCTGCCACTCCGCGCCTGCGGTGCTCAATGTCCACACGGCAGTGTACACGCCGCGCAGCTCCTCCCGCCGCAAACCGCGCTGCCAGCGACCGACCCATCGTCCCTGTTCGGTGGCGGTGATCGGCGGATCATGCACAGTGATCGTCGACGGCTCGCGCACGTACCCGCGAAACGCCGGATCGGCGAACTGCTCGATGAACGCAACGCGCGATGCGTCGCGGCCAATGAGCGTCGGCCCTCCGGCGACCGACACCGTGATCTGCTCCACCATCAGTGCGACCACTGCCTCCACATCGCGTGCACTGATCGCGGCATTCGACTCGGCACGCAGTGCGCGAATCTGTGTGCCGTGATCGATGCTCACGGCTTGTTGATCGACGGCGTGGTTGCCGGCGGACGCCGATGCCGCGTCGCCTGCTCGAAGGCAAACCCGAACCCGAACAGCTGCGCCTCGCTGTAGGGTCGACCGAGCAGTTCGAGACCCACTGGCAGGCCGTCGTCGGAGAAGCCTGCTGGCACGGTCAGCGCAGGAAAGCCGAGTGACGGGCTGAGACTGCGATTATCCCCGCGGCTGTAGGCATCCGCTGGGCGCGGGTTGGTGAGCACGTCGGCAGCGATTGGTGTTGGTGGTGCATCGTAGGTGGCATACACCAGCGCGTCGAGGCGCTGGTCGGCCATCAGCTTGAGGACTGCAACGCGCAGCGCCTCGCGTGCTTTCATCACGGTCAGATAGCCGGCGTCGGACGTCGACTTGCCGACGAGCCCGATCATCGTCCGGGCACGCCACGGATTGACCGCGCCGGCGAGCATGATCTCCTTGAGCGTCTTCACGGGGGCGTTGGCGTGCTGCGCGAAGTAGGCGTCGGTCGCCTCCTCGGTCTCGAAGTCGTTGCCGACACGACTGCCAGGCACGGTGGGCACTGTGAGCGAGTCCACGACCACTGCGCCCTGCGCGCGGAGATCGGCAACTGCACGATCAAATACGACACGGACCTTCGCGAATTCCGCGCGAATCAGACGCTCGGCGGAATCCCGTTTCGCGGCCGAGTCGGCGCTGATCGCGGTGTCGCGGCTGCCGGCCGTGGCGGTCGAATCGCGTTGACGGCGGGGAGGAGATGTCGTGTCGCGCGGGAATCGCAGCACACCGATCCGTGCACCGCGCAACGCCGTCGCGACCAGCGCGGTGGTGTAGGTCGGCGGCACGTGGCCAACGGCGTACGCCGTGATCGGATCGTTGGCATCGTAGCCGGCGATCACGTCGAGTACGCGCGCCGCGTCAGCCACGGTGCGCGTCATCGGGCCCATGGTGTCCTGCGTTGGGTTGGCCGGCAGCATGCCGAATCGACTGACCAGCGGCAGCGTCGGACGCAGGCCCACCAGGCTGCTCACCGCGGCCGGACCGCGAATGGAGCCGCCGGTGTCTTCGCCGATTCCCACGAGGCCGAAGTTCGCCGCGACGGCGGACGCCGACCCCCCCGACGACCCGCTCGGATTCCGCGTTGGATCATAGGCGTTGCGGATGATGCCGGCCGCGGAACCGACGTAGCGCCCTGCAAACTCACCCATCGTCGTCTTGGCGAGGATGATGGCGCCGGCCGCTTCCAGTCGCTGCACAGCCGTCGCGTCGCGCGTCGGCACGAAGTCCTTGAAGATTGCCGATCCGTAGCTGGTCGGCATGTCCTTCGTCTCGATCTGATCTTTCAGCAGGACGGGCACGCAATGCAGCGGTCCACGTTTCCCTCTCGCGCGTTGCACACTGTCCAGGGAATCGGCTAAGGTGAGCGCGCGCCGGTTCACGTGCTGAATGGCATTCAGTGTCGGGCCACGCTGATCGTAGGCGGCAATGCGCTCCAGATACGCCTGTACCAAGGCGCGACAGGTCAGGCGACGCGCGTCCAGCGCGGCATGCACACCGGGAATCGTCGCCTCCATCACGTCGAACTGCTGCGCGCCTGCGGGAGAGGTGAGCAGGGCGATGCCTGCTGCGAACAGCGTGTGCCTGGCCGTGCCGGTCATCGATGCGCCTGGGTGTCGGGGGAGCCGCCGAGCTTGTCGTCGAGACAACATCGCAGGCGTCGGGCAGTGGCGGCAGGTGGTGACAGCCCGCCCCTGTGCATTCCCGGCGTCAGCGGCCAGTTTCACGGAATGCAACGCCGTGAATTTCTCGTCGCGACCGCGCTTGGTGCCGCGGGCCTGAGGGCAGGCCGGGTACCAGGCGCTGACGCTGACACCGATGACATGTCCGACGCTTCCTCCACCGTTTCAATGCCCGCTCCGACTCGCCAGATCCTGATCGCCGGCGGTGGTTTCAACCGCGCCTTCATCCGCTACATGGCCACGCTTACGGGCAAGCCGCGCGCGCGGATTTGTTATCTCCCGACCGCCTCCGCCGACAGCGCCGATGGCATCATCAACTTCTATCGCGAGTGCGCGGGCCTGGATGTCGAACCGCATGTACAGCGGAGCTTCATTGAGAGCCTGAGCCAGACGCGAGGCTGGGACGAGGTCTTGCTGTCGATGGATGGCATCGTCTGCTCCGGCGGGAACACGCTCAATCAGCAGGCGATCTGGAAGGCGCAGGGGATCGACATCGTCCTGCGGGCGGCGTGGGAGAAGGGCATCGTCCTCGGCGGCGCCAGCGCAGGGTCTCTCTGCTGGTTCGAGGAGGGCACCACTGATTCACGTCCGAAAGCCCTCTCGATCGTGCAATGCCTCGGCTTTCTACCGGGCAGTCACTCGCCGCACTATGACAAGGAGCCTGGGCGACGCCCACTCTATCACCAGCTGATCGGCGCAGGCACGATGAAGCCCGGGTACGCCTGTGACAATGACGCCGGCATCTACTTCGAAGGCACCGATGTGAAGCGCGTGGTGGCAACACGCGCTGAAGCAAAGGTCTACTACGTGAGCGTGGTCAACGGCGCGGTCGTCGAACGCACGATGGAACCGGAACGCATCAGCTGAGTGACGTCACGGTGCGGCCCGTGCATCGTGTTGTCGTGCACGCAGCGGTCCACGCACCGCGCATGCGCCGATCGGTGTTCCTCCGTCGATAGGCGCTGCGCGCTCTGGATTGCGCTACGGATTGAGTGCCAGTGTCGACACACTCATGGCCGGCATCGTGTAGGTCAGCACATTGCCTGTCACCGTCACGTCGGTACCTCGCGCCGGATTCGGTGTGCCGTCCCGCATGACATACACTTGCGCGCTGCTGGCGGCGCTGGTGCCGGTGAGCGTGATCTGTGTGATCCTCGGCGTGCTGGTCTTGTTGATCACGACCAGCACGGTGCGTCCGCTTGCCGTGCGACTGGCGTAGATCGAACTCTGCGCCACATTCGACGTCGTGGCCTGCAATCCGGTGTCGCCGAACGACGAGCCGGCGCCATCAAAGTTGCGGAACATTCTGAGCGCGCCGAAGATGTAGGCGTACGCCAGATTGCCGTTGCCATTCCAGTTCGAGGCATTGAGCCCGGCGAAGGGCCAGAGCGAGGCGGCGAACACTCCTTCACGGCCGAAGATGCCAAAGACGTCGGCCTGTGCGATACCGCCCGAGATGTCTCCGCCGCGGCCGTAGTAATACTCGGTGATCGCCAGTCGCGTCCCTGGATAATGTGCCGCGACCTGGTCGCGCAGTCGTGGAAGGAGCCGGATCGGGCCTCCGGTCACGCCGGTGACCCAGCTGCCATCGTTGTACGTCGGATCCCAGAGCGAGCGCGGGGCCTGGATGCGCGCTTCGATCATCGCAGCATCCTGCGTCGCGTAGTCGTTCGAGATCGTGCCGGCATTCGTCCCCGCTTCGGAGTAGAAGTGCACGTCGAGGACGTCGAGCAGACGACGACCGGCGACCGTTTCGGCAGCACGAAAGCGATCGAGGTAGACGTCGGTGAAGTTCTGCGTCCCGTAGGTCGGATCAGGGGTTGGATACCGACCGAGCAGCGTGATCCCCGTATACGTCGCGGTGGCTGCGCCAAACACGAGGGCATTGGGCAGCACACTCTTGATGGCGCTCGCATACACCACCGATGTGTCGGTGAGGCCTGCATAGGTCTGGAGCCGGGGCGTCCCGGAATTGTCATTGAGATCGCTGAAGATCTCCTTGTGCGTCGAATGCCAGATGTCCGGCTCGTTGTCGAGCGAGAAGAACACCGGCGCCGTCGGATGCGTCGAGCGGCCAGGATACGTCGCCTCGACCCAGTTGACGAATTCGTCCTGATACACAAAACCGTCGGATGAATTCGGCGTCAGCGTGAACGCACTGCCTTTTCTGGCGCGGCTGACGCGGAACCGGGTGGCAAGGCGGTTCGCGCGATCGGCGTCGCTGGTGCCAACGTTGCAGTTGCACGCATCGGCGGAGACGTAGCCGCTCATTGGCACCGTCGCCATGAACGCCTGTCCCCGCGCGAAGGTCGGGTCGGCGTGGCGGCGGACGGTTCCGCCGGGTGTGGTCCCCACCTGGCCGTCAGCCGTGTTCCAGTAGAAGTAGTCGTGGCCGGCGTTGCTGTAGTTGTTCTCCCAGTTGTACGCCGTTCCCCTGTTTCCACCGAGCCGGTTGAAGGTGAACTCGGACGGCATGGTGGCATTGCCATACGATTCCGCTTCGTTCACGACATTCGCACCATACACGTATCGCGAGATGGAGTGGGTGCTGGCGCCATTGACGGTCGCCGTGATATCGACGCTGACGGCCGCCGTGACGGTCAGGGGCCGCGTGGTCGTGAGCGTGGCGCCGCCAACACTCGCCTGAACGGTGCGCGTTGTTCCGGCGGTCACACCGGTCAGCGTGGCGCGATACGAACTGTCAGACGGGGTGAACGTGACCGGACCGATGGTGATCGCGCTGGTGCCACTGCCGAGGGCCAGCGCGACGGTCTGGCCACTCCCGATCTTGTTGCTGCTGGCGTCGCGGATCACGATCGTCGCCGTGCTCGCGTTGCCAACGGCGATGGTCTCAGTACTCAGCGTGAAGGTACTGGTCGACGTGGACGCGGCGCCTGCGCGGACACGCACGGGGAGACTCGCAGGTGTCAGGTTCGTCGCCGAGAACCGGAGGCGACCGGTGCCGACCGGTGCGCTGAGTCGCAGCGCCGGGAACGTGATCGTCCCATCGGCGCCAGTGCTCAGTGGTCCGCCGCCGGAGAGCGTCGCGCCGGTCCACGCCGCACCGGCGTGGGTCCCCGCGGTGACGGTGGTCACCACGCCAGCCAGCAGGACTGGGGTGCCCGTCGCGCGGCGCAATGCGATCGTCACGCCATTAAGCAACGCACCAC
>JANNVN010000035.1:0-3661 GCA_031414435.1 Gemmatimonadaceae bacterium | reverse complement strand
AATGCCGGCACCAGCGCATCCTCGAATCCGTCGAGAGCGATCGCCCACGGATGTGTCGGTGTCGCGTTGAGCGAGTCTTTCGATCCCGCGTCAATCAGGAACCCGCGGCTCACGACGAACTGACGACGGGTGGGGCCCACGTCCTGCGTTGCGGTGCCCGGCTCGACGAGAGTGGCAGCGACGATCGCAGAATCCTTCCAGATGGTTCGCAGTTCGTCACGCCAGCCACTGCGTCGGACCTGGCGCACCACCAGCGTATCACCGCGCCACTCGCGCCAGTGCAGCGCAACGGTATCACGCGGTGTGCCGCTGACGGTCAGCTCGCCGCGTCGGGGAAAGGCAAGGATCTGCGCCGCGACGGCAGAATCGACCACGCGCTCCACACTCGCGAACTCCACACGAATCGGTACCGTGTCACCAACCGGGTGAGGTGGGACCCATCCGCGACCGGCCAGTTTGCGTGTCCGTTCGCGGAAGACGACGAGACCATCGCTGCCACGCACCAGTAGTCGCTCACGTTCATCGCCACTGAGCCGAGTCCATGGCCTGACGGTGTCCACCAGCTGGTTCGGCATCTGGCGCAACATCGCACCAGCGGAGGTATCGACCACACTGCGCTGCGCGGTCACCACTGCGAGCCGCTGCCGGAGCGTATCGACTGCTGGCTCGACCAGCATGGGGCGCGATGCGGTGACGCGGGTCACGCTGCGCTGGATCACGGTGCGCACCGTATCGAGGCGGGCGCCCAGATCAGCGATGCTGCGGCCTCGCTGCAGTTCCGCGCATCGCTGAATCAGGAGTTGTGACACGTCGTGCGACAGGCTTCCGGTGTCGCCCGTGATTCGTGTCACCGCCCCGCTGGCCGCGTACT
Source organism: Gemmatimonadaceae bacterium (assembly GCA_031414435.1). GTDB lineage: Bacteria > Gemmatimonadota > Gemmatimonadetes > Gemmatimonadales > Gemmatimonadaceae > JACMLX01. The sequence continues at coordinate 2,790 of JANNVN010000035.1, read as the reverse complement.
CCACGGCGATCGTCACCGTGGTATCACGCAATCCGAGTTTCACGCGGCTGATATCGAGCCGATAGCCCGAGCCATTCCGTCGCAACGTGCGCTGATCAACGAAGTGGCGCTCGAGCCCGATCCCGGTGCTGCGCTGTCCCTCGCCGCTCCCCTGAAAGAACCGCGTCGCACCGAGCTGCCACCAGCTGGCACCGAGGCGCACACAGGGCGCCTGCGCGTGCGCCGACATCGCCGCAACACAACTCGCAACGCACAGTCCACGGCGCATCAGACATCACCTCGCGGCTCGGGGATCGGCGCAGGAACCAGTGGAGTGTAAATGAAGTCGGTGACGCACCGTGGGCGCCACCTCGTCCGCCTGCTCAAGCGGGCACCACAGGACGACCGTCGGTAATGCGAGGATGTACCACATCGGCAAACTGAAGCACGCGATGCCGACGCAGCCGCGGACGTCGCACATGAGCCACTGGCGTCTCGGCCATGCGACGAAAGGTGCGCCAACGCAGAAGGGCGCGCCAAGTTGACGCGCCCTTCAGGCACAATTGGCGGCGGAAACGTCAGGCCACCGGTTCCGGCTTCTTCGCGCCCGGCTCGCTGTCGATCACCGCCTGCGCGATCTGCGACATCGGGACCGAGTTGTCCTGCGAGCTCCGCTGCATGATGCGATACGCTTCCTGCTCGGTGCTGCCGGTGCGACGCATCAGAATGCCCTTGGCCCGTTCGATCAGCTTCCGCTCTTCGAGCTTCTGCTTCCAGAACGCCGCGTCCTGCCGGCTTTCGGACAGTTCACGGGCACGGGCAACGGCGAGGCGCAGCGTGCTGTCGAGGATCCCGGGCGGCGCCGGCTTTGGAAGGAATGCAATCGCGGCTGTCGCGCGCGCATCGTCAGCGCTGATGATGACGGTCTGGTCTCCGCTGAACAGCACCACGGCCGTCGGCGCACCGGTGGCAGTGATCGCTTTCGCCGCGTCGATTCCGCTGCCGTCGGGCATGTGCACGTCGAGCAGCACGACGTCGGGCACCACTTCAGCCGCCACCGCGATTGCCTCGCGCCCGGTGCCAGCTTCACCAACCACTGCATACCCCATGGACACCAGCAGCTCGCTCAACAGAGGACGTGCGAGCATATCGTCATCCGCCAGCACTACTCGGATCGGGGAATCAGCCATGTACCAGCCTTTGCGGAAATCGTTGGGAAGGGAGCCCAGCAGGAATCGAAGCTCGGGGAATGTAGCGACTCATCAAGTGCATGCACGCCCCGTCGCGCCATGCCCAGTTCACCACAGCACCCACAACCTGCTACCGTGCGGCCACCTGCGCCAGCAATTCTTCTGCGACCAGCGGTTTACGCAAGGAGAAATGCGCATCCGCCATTGACTCGGGGCGCATTTCCCACCCCGTGATCACCCCGACGCGAATCATTGGAAAGCGTTTACGGATTCGCGTCGCAAGATCGGTCCCCACGCCATCAGGCAATCCGATGTCCGTCACAACAACATCAAAGGGTGGCGCCTCTCCGGCAAGCTCTGCCTCCGCCGCCGCGACGGTCGCAACGGCGATCACATGATGGCCCGCCATCTGCAGGACCTGCGTCACCAGCTCACGCCCGTCGACATGATCCTCGACCACCAGGATCCGGCGGGGCGCGAGCTTGTGTGGATCAATCGCCTCCACCATCGGCGGTGTGCGGGTGCTGGGATCGGCCGCTGGGAAGAGCAGGCGGACCGTGGTCCCGCTTCCGATGGCCGAGTCGATCTCGATCCGCCCATTGTGACGCTTCATCACGCCATAGACTTCGGCCAGTCCCAGCCCGCTGCCATTCGGTCCCTTCGTACTGAAGAACGGCTCGAAGGCGCGTTCGCGGACTTCGGCGCTCATGCCGTGACCGGAGTCGTGCACCTCGACGATCGCATGCAGGCGGTCGCGCCGGACGGTGACGCCAAGTGTGCCACCGCCCTTCATGGCATCGAGGGCGTTCTGGATCAGGTTCAGCAGCGCCTCACGCACCTCGCCTGCCACCGCCCGCGCCATCACATCGGCCGAGAGGGCGCGATTGAGGTGCACCGTGCCACCGCCGACGCGTTCCGCCCAGATCGGGCGCGTCATGGCGATCACTTCGTCGGTCACCGTCGCCAGATCGACCATCGCATCGGGCGCCAGCGTGATAGGGTCCTGGCGCAGGAAGCGGCCGACACGTGACGCAGTCGCAGCGCCGGTCTCCGCGGCCCGCGCAATCCGGATGGCGTAATCCCGGACCTTCTCGGGATTGTTCGCGTGCAACTGCAGCAGGTGCGCGGCGGCAACGATCGGGTTGAGGGCGTTGTTGACGTCGTGCATCACGCCCGCCGCCAGCTGCCCGACGGCCGCCAGCCGACGCTCTCGGCCGCGCGTCTCCTCGAGTCGCTCGATCTCGGCCGTCCGCTCGCGCACCTGTTGCTCGAGTCGTTCCGCTTCGGTCGAGACCACCGCGTACAGCTCATTCGCGCGCCTCACCTGCTCGGCCAGCTCACGCGCCAAGCGGGTGCGCTCGGTCACGTCGCGCTCGACGGTGACGGCACCGACGACGGCATTGGCGGCATCCCGCAGCGGATTCGAGTTGACCTCGATGATCTGCTCGCCCTCCACGCCGCGCCGCACGAGCATCGTTTCGTTGCGCACGGTCTCGCCGCGCAGCGCCCGTGCGGTGGGGTGCTCGTGGACGAAGAGCGAGGTCCCATCGGCGCGGCGCGGCAGGTCGGCACGCCACAACTCACGCAACGACGCGAGGTCCTGTGCGGCGTGATCGGCGTG
>JANNVN010000034.1:0-8161 GCA_031414435.1 Gemmatimonadaceae bacterium | reverse complement strand
GCTCAAGCGCACGCTCGCGTTCTTCTACGACCGACATGACTCCGCGGACGCGGAGTGGCTTGCTGAGGCCGCGCTGACTCTGGTCGGCATGGTTGAAGCGGATGCGTCGGAGATTCAGATCGCCGGGTATCTGAAACATGTCGCGCACACGCAGAAGTTGGAGTTCCCGCCGCGCGCGCGCATGGCCAGCACAGCGGTGTGGCATATTGCGAAAGCCGCGCTCGTCCGAGACGCAGCGGAACGGGTGCTCAACAGCGAGTTGCCGCTTCATCGGGATCGTACACCCCCGCCTCTCTCGGCGTGGCTCGCGGAACGCTTGCTCACGCCTGACGAACTGTCGCGACTTGGCGAAGAGCAGGCCACGGCGCGCGACGTTGACGCCGTCGAGGCGCTCTACCGTGAGGACCCGTCAGGATGAGCACGATCCGCATCGCACTCGCCAACCTCCGCGCGCCAGCGACCCCGGAGGATTCCGTACTCCTGGCGACAGCAGCGGTTGCCGAGGCTGGCCGACTCGGTGCGCTGATCATCTGCTTTCCGGAATGTTTCGTGCCCGGCTATCGATGGCCGGGCACGACGACCCCTGCACCGGATCCCGCGTTCCTCGAACGGGCGCGGAATGACGTGGCGGTGGCCGCCAGTGCAGCTGGGATCACCGTCATCCTGGGTACGGAGCGCGTGACGGAACGTGGATTGCAGATCACCACGTGCATCATCAATCCCGACGGCACCGTGGCCGGGTGGCAGGACAAAGGGCAGCTCGACCCGTCGGAAGAAGCCATCTATCCGGCACTCGCCACAGAGCGTCGAGTCTTTACCGCCGGCCCGCTGACGTTCGGTGTGGTGATTTGCCACGAAGGGTGGAGGTATCCGGAAACGGTGCGATGGGCCGCGCGTCGCGGTGCACAGGTCGTGTTTCACCCGCACGCGAGCATCGCCGAGCCCGGGAGCTATCGCCCCAGCGAATTCGCCGATCCCGCGAACACGTTTCACGAAAAGGCGATCCTGTGTCGTGCAGCAGAGAACACGTGCTACTTCGCGTCGGTGAACTACGCGAGCGAAGGCTCAGGAACAACGTCGGCCGTCGCGCGCCCGGACGGGACGTTGCAGTGCTTCCAGCCCTACGGAAAAGATGGCGTGCTTGTGGCAGATCTGGACCTCAGCGCAGCCACTGGACTGCTTGCCTCGCGGTGCCGGACTTCACCGTTGTAGAATACCGTCACGTCGCTATTTGAAGGACAAGCGGGCCGCCGCTGACACGCGCAGTACGTGCGCGAGCTTTCCGCACCCGCACCAGCAGATCCGTTCGCAACTCCTCCCTCGGCGTCGTGCGCATGTCACTTCGGTAAATCTCCAGCCCAGGTCCGTCTGCAACGACGTATCCGCTCGCCGGCAGCGCCTCGCCCATGAATCGTGACCAGACATCGCGAAGCATCCCGAACGGGCCGATGTGTTGTGGCGCATGTAGGTCCCGGCGTCGCTCAACGCGCGCTTGCTCCGTGTTGCGAATTATTCACGCCGACGTCGCGCATACCCTCAGCGCCGCCCGCCTTCACCTCAGCCAAAGAGATCCGGATGTGGTTCAGGTTCGCTCGGCAGTCGTACACCCTCGAGCAGCAGCAACCGTCGCTGGGTCGTTTCACCACCATAGGCGGAGAACCCTCCTGAGGCACGCTGCGCCGTCAGCACGCGATGACAGGCCACCACCACCGGCCATGGATTCCGCGCCATCGCGCCGCCAACGGCTCGCGCCGCACCCGGTGTGCCGATGGCTGCCGCAAGTTGTCCGTATGTCGTCGTCTGCCCCCATGGCACCGAGCGCAGCGCCGCATAAATCGCTTGCGATTCCCGCGTCTGCCCGTGCATGTCGAGCGTCAGGGGTGAGAAGTCGATTGGTGCGCCGGCGAGATAGGCTCGCAGCGCGTCGATCGTGTGCAGCGCGAGCGGTGCGTTGTCCGGTTCGGTTTCCCGCGCGCCGATCCGCAGCAGGCGCGCCGCGGTTGCTGCCACGCTGGCCTCCGGCAGCTGCACGCGAACGATTCCCTCGTCGGTCCAGGCGATGCCGCAGACACCAAAGCTGGTTTCGAAGAGGTGGTATCGTGGGTGTGACGATGCGCGCATGCAGCGAAAACTACGATTCGCACTCATGCCAGTCACCGCTCGTCATGGCGACCATGCGCGCGCTGACCTGTGATGCAGCCGCCTCCCCTTCACGGTGTGCCTGCGTTTCCGGATACGGCTTTGACTACGCGCGATGAACTCTGGCCGGCGGGTTGATGGCTGCCCGAACGGCCTGAGTCACGACCCCCTCAAACACCTCTGTCGCGTTCGCACGAAGCCATCCGGCCGCCTCGAGGCTCACCGGACCGTGGATCGCGGACCAGAACGCGTACGCGAACGGTCGAACGGCTTCCACCGCCGGAACACCTGCGTCAGGTGGTGCGATAATGCTCGCAACCAGGGTCAGCGCCTCCGCGGCGGCGCCGCGCTCTGCCTCGCTGGGCGCCAGATGGCGAACACGTGGGCTGTACATGAGCTGATACAGGTGTGGGTTGCCCCGGGCGAACTCCCGGTAGCCTCGCGCAACACGCCATAGGCGGTCCACCCGTGACAGCGAGCGGTCATCGCTGGCCACCAGCATTCGGCTCAACTTTGCAAAACCGATGGCGTAGACCCCTGCCAAAATTTCCGGCATGCCACCGAAGTGGCTGTAGATGAGCTTGGTGGATGCTCCTGCCGCTCGAGCCAGCGTCCGGGCCGACAGCGCGTCTTCCCCGTGTTCGGACAGCAGCCGGACGGCATGCAGTAGCGCATCCGAACGCAGCCTATCACGCTCGGCAGTCCGTTCGGCAGGTGAATCGCTGGGGTGTGTCACAAGCGGAATTGGCTGAGGAGCACAGTCGATTTTTGAGGATTACCCTCAAAATTGGACGGTAACACCGTTTCCATTTTTGGCAACAGTGTTACTGGGACGCCCAGCGGTGTCGTTTCTCCCCATTCTTGGCAAGTTCTACACAAACAGATGAATCCCGCTGAGCGCGTGGGCGGCGCACCAACGCGTGCAAGGGCGAGCCCGCCGGAGTGTGCGGCAATTCAATTGCGCAGGAGCCGTACACGCCAACCGCCGCTCAGGCGACCTGCCGCGCCGTCAAAGCACGCCTCGTGTAGGCGTTGGTGCGTGGCTTCGACGTCTGACAATTCGCCATGCAGCGCGCCGTCGACAGCTACATCATCGACCAAAAGAAACGTTTGTGTGCGCCAACGTGTGCACGCATCGCGCGTTGAGTCACCAGGTGCGCCTACCGGACAGCGCGCTTCGAAACCCCGCCGAAATCATCGGCACAGGCGGCACGATCAGGTCAATACGCCTCAATACTTCATCAAATACCGCTCCACCTCCCAACTCGACACCTGCGCCGAGAACTCACTCCACTCCGCCCGCTTCGCCGCCAGGAAGTGCTCGAAGATGTGCTCTCCCAGCGCCCCCCGGATCACATCGTTCTTCTCCAGCTCATCACACGCCTCGTTCAGATCCCGCGGCAGATCATCGATCCTCAAACGCCGCTTCTCGCGATGACTCATCTCGAAGATGTTCGTATCCACCGGCTCACGTGAATCGGCCTGCGTCTCGATGCCATCGAGCCCCGCCGACAACATCACTGCCAGCGCCAGATACGGATTGGCACTCGGATCCGGCAACCGGTGCTCCACCCGCGTTCCTGTTCCGCGACGCGCCGGAATCCGAAGCATCGGCGACCGGTTGCGCATGCTCCACGCCACATTGATCGGCGCCTCAAAGCCCGGCACCAGTCGCTTGTAGCTGTTCACCAGTGGATTCGTCACCACGCAATATCCACGCGCATGCTTCAGCAATCCGCCGATGTAGTGCAGCGCGGTCTCACTCAGTTCGTACGGCGCATCCGGCTGCCAGAATGCATTCTCCGCGCCGCGAAACAGTGATTGATGGGTGTGCATTCCGCTGCCATTCTGCCCGAAGATCGGCTTCGGCATGAAGCTGGCGCTCAAGCCGAATCGCTGCGCCACCTGCTTCACCACGAAACGGAACGTCGTCAGGTTGTCGGCGGTCGTCAGCGCATCGGCGTAGCGGAAGTCGATCTCGTGTTGACCATGCGCCACTTCGTGGTGACTCGCTTCCACCTCGAAGCCCATCTGCTCCAGCGTGTCGACGATCGCGCGCCGCGCCTCCTCACCAAGATCCACCGGGGCGAGATCGAAGTAGCCGCCCACATCGTGTGTATCGGTCGTCGCCTTGCCTGCCGCGTCCTGCTTGAACAGAAAGAACTCGGCTTCCATGCCGGCGTTCATCGTGAATCCCATCGCGGCTGCCCGGTTCAGCACAGCCTTCAGCCGACCGCGCGGGTCACCCGCAAACGGCGCCCCGTCGGGCATCGAGATGTCGCAGATCAGCCGCGCCACCTGTGCGCCCGGCGGTCCGAAGGGCAGCACGCGATAGGTCGAGAGGTCGGGCTTCAGCAGCATGTCGCTCTCCTCGACCCGCACGAACCCCTCAATCGAGCTGCCGTCGAAGAGAATGTCTCCAGCCAGCGCCTTGCCGAACTGGCTCCGTGGGATCTCGACGTTTTTGATCACACCGAGGATGTCGGTGAACTGCAGGCGGAGGAACCGGATGTCATGTTCCCGGAGCAGCCCTTCGATTTCCGCGGCTCCGGCGGTCCGTAGTCGCTGGACGGCTGGCAGGTCTGGTGTCATGCCGGAAAAGTACGCCCGGCCCTCATCGGTGGCGCCGGCATCGGAGACCTGAGGTCCAGAAATGGCAGGCTCCCGCCCGAGCCATGGGGCGGTCGCGCCACCCCCGCGGCCGCAAGCCGGGTGAAGAGGGCGGGTGAGTCAGTCGACCAATTGAGAGACGCAACACCCACCCCCCCGGCCAGCGAGGGACCTCCGGAGCGCACTAGATTGTTGGGTTACCGTAGCGCAGCTCCGCGCCGCCCGCTCTCCTCCCGATCCGACCATGTCGTCAGTCTTCTGTGCGGCCTGTGGCGCACAGCTTTCCCCAGGCGCCCGATTCTGTCATCGATGCGGTCAGTCCGTCGGCGATGCTGTCGTCTCCGCTGGCCCCGCATCGCCAAGTGCCAGCCAGGCACAGGCGCCGAACCAGACCCTGCCGTGGGCGGTCGCCGCGATTGCGCTGCTCGCGCTGATCGCACTCGTCGCGGGTCAGCGCTTCGGCAAACGTCCCGCCGCTGAGCCAGCTGTCGCTGCGGCCCCGCAAAGCGCCGGACCGTTCGTCACCGAACCCTCCGGCGGCGCTCCCGACGGTGCAGCGGAGCGGCCGGTCCGCGCCCCTGACATCTCCGCCATGAGCCCGGATGAACGCGCATTGCGCCTCTTCAATCGCGTCGTCTCGCTCGCCGAACAGGGCAAACGCGATTCGGTCCAGTTTTTCGCACCGATGGCGCTGATGTCATTCCAGAGTCTGCCGACTCCTACGGTGCTGCAGCGGTTCGAACTCGGCCGTATCGCAGAGCTGGCCGACGTGAAGGAGATCGCCTCCGCGCAGGCCGACACGATTCTTGCGGGTTCCGCAACGCATCTGCTCGGACTGAGCCTCGCCAGTACGGCAGCCAGCATGCGGAAGGCTTACACCGCGCAGGCAGACTTCGACCGGCGACTGATCGCCGCCAACGCAGCGGAACGCGCAAAGAACCTGCCCGAGTATCAAATGACCCAGATCGATCTCGACAGCGCGCTCGCCCGCGCGCGACGGAACGTCAAGTGACCGCAGGAAGCTCCGCAGAATTCGCGCGGGTTGCGTTGCCAGTGCTTCGGGGGTGCGCGCTAGGCGTGCGACCGAGGCAGCGCAGCGCGCTGCTGCAGGGAGCACAACGACGCGCCCATCCCCGAACCACTGGCAACCCGGAGGGCTGGACCGCGCTCAGCGAAACTCCAGCGTTGCTTCTCGTTGCCGGACGCTTGTCCGGCGCCTCGTCGCGCCTTGGCCTTTCGCCAAGCGCGAACCAGCGCAACCCACGCCAATTCTGCAGATCTTCCTGAACATAATGAAACCGACTCGCACCATCACCGTCGCGCACAGCCCGGACTCCGACGACGCATTCATGTTTTATGCACTGGCGGAGGGCAAGGTCGACACCGAAGGGCTGGCCTACATCCACCAGCTGCAGGACATCGAGACGCTCAATCAGCGGGCCCGAAAGCAGGAACTCGAAGTCACGGCGGTCTCCATCCACGCGTTCGCTTACCTCGCGGATCATTACGCGCTGCTCCCGCACGGTGCATCGATGGGCGACAAGTACGGTCCGCGCGTTGTCGGGCGCATGAAGCGCGGCCCAGGCGCAATCAAGGGCGCCCGTATCGCCGTGCCCGGTCCGCTCACCAGTGCCTACCTCGCACTGCGGTTGTTCGAGCCCGATTTCGAAGCGGTGTTCGTGCCCTTCGACGAGATTGAAGATGCCGTGCTCGACGGTTCTGTCGATCTCGGCCTGCTGATTCATGAAGGACAATTGACCTTTGGCGAGCGCGGCCTGCACATGCTGCTCGACCTCGGCGTCTGGTGGCACGAGGAAACGGAACTGCCGCTCCCGCTCGGCGGCAACGTCATTCGCAAGGACCTCGGTCCCGACCTCATCGGCATGATCAGCCGGCATCTGCGCGAAAGCATTGCTTACGGCCTCACGCATCGGCGTGCCGCACTCGACCACGCGATGAAGTACGCGCGTGGACTTGACCGCGCGCAAGCGGATACGTTTGTCGGTATGTATGTCAACGAGTGGACCCTGGACTACGGCGATGCCGGCCGCGCGGCGGTGCAGTTGTTTCTGCAGCGCGGCACCGATGCTGGATTGATTCCTCACGTCGTGAACGTCGAGTTCGCGGAGTAATGCCGGTGTCCGTCGATGCCTGAGTCGCCGTTTCGCGGCATCGACGCGCCGGTCCCCGCAGTGCCGCCAATCGGTCCACCGGCGCCTTTCGCAGAATCCACCGCAGGTGGCGCATCGCGGGGTGGTGGCACCGCTGACGATGGTGCGCGCTCGCGGAAGCTGCGCGCGCTCGCAACGGAAATCGAGACACTGCCGACCACGCACGCCGCATTTGCGCGCCTGCTCTCCGTCGCCGTGGAAACACTGCAGGGCGCTGGTGCGTGGGTTGGACTCACCATGGAAGACTCCGACGCGCTGGTGGTCGTCGCGGCACATGGCGAAGTCCCGGTCGATGCCGGTGCGCGTGTGCCGCGTGATCGCGCCTTCGCAGCCAGAGCACTCACGGCGCACGCCGCGGTGTTCGCCGATCCGAGTACCGGTGTCCGCTGGAGTGATACCGTCATCGCGCGCGTGCCGGTGCGAGCGGTCGCTGCACCGTTGCTGGTCGATGCAGAGCATTCCGTTGGCGTCATCTCAATCATCGGCGGACCCGCACGGCTGTTCACAGTCGCCGATGGCACCTTCGCCCTCGAGCTCGGTTCATTGGCGGCGCTGGTGCTTCGCAGGCGTGGTACGGAGACGCGACTCACGACGGACGAAACCGCGGCGGCGATCGAATCGAACTACGTCGTTCCGATGCTGCTCGACGCGGCAGCAGCGGTTACCGTCGACGAGTTCACGACTGCGATGATCCAGAAACTCGACGATCCCGCACTCCTTGGCGTGAGCATTGCCGTCCGCGACCGCACCAGCGGCAGCCTCCGATTCTCGGCATCGCTCGGTGCACTCGGCGCGCTCCGCGGGGTGCGGACGCAGCTCGATCCTGACCAGGCCGAGCTGCTCTCGCGACAGCGGCGGATAGTCCAGCTGCCCGACGCCCGGCACCTCGTGCCGGAGGGATGGCGATCGCTGGTGCCGGCACTGCCTGGTGCGTCGATCGCGCTGATCGATGGTGATGTGGCGGTCGGTCGGATTGATCTCGTCTTCGATCCCGACCGTGGCGTCCCGCGCGAGGCAACCCGACGCATCGAGCAGCAGGCCGGGACGCTCGCGCGCGCGCTCAGCGTCCTGCTCGCACGTGTCGCACGCACGCCAACCGACCCCGGACTTGAATCGGTGCACGCGCTCCGTAAGGCTCTCTCGGGTCGACTGCACGATCTGGCGTCACCGATTGCGGGGATCAGCGCGCTGTCCGAGTTGCTTGCCGACGAAAGCCTGCCTGACGATCTCCTCGAGCTGGT
>JANNVN010000033.1:0-9346 GCA_031414435.1 Gemmatimonadaceae bacterium | reverse complement strand
TCCGCGCCCCGGTGTGCTCCATGAGCTGCGCGAGATACTCCACGACGTGAGCCAGTCGCGCGGGCTGGTTTATCAGCTCACGCTGCGGGACATCCGCGTCCGCTACAAGCAGGCGGTGATGGGATTCGCGTGGGCGATCCTCTCGCCGCTGCTGATTGTGGCTGCCGGGATCGTGGTGCGGGTGGCCATGTTGCATATGGCCGGCCGGACCTTTGAGCTGGAGAGCGCCACGGCGATCGTCGTGAAGGGGCTGGCCTGGGGGTTCTTTGCGGCGGCGATCGGCTTTGCCACGACGTCCCTGACGGGGAATGCCCACCTCATCACGAAAGTGTATTTCGCACGGGAAACACTCCCGTTGTCGGTGATTCTGGCGTCGACCTTCGACTCCTTGATCGGGTCGACGGCGATGCTCGTCATGATGCCGTTCCTGGGGTGGCGACCGACGTGGGCGGTGGTGTGGGTTCCGCTGCTGGCCGTGGTGCTGTTCGTGCTCACGCTGGCGGCGGGATTGTTCATCAGTTGTGCCAATCTGTTCTTCCGCGACGTGCGCTACATCACGCAGCTGCTGATCACCTTCGGCATCTTCTTCACTCCGGTGTACTACGAGCCGGCGGCGCTTGGCGCACGATGGATCACTCCGCAGATGCTCAACCCGCTCTCACCGATTCTGGAGGGTTTGCGGCTCTCGATGGTGGACGGGCACAACCTGTTCGTGACGCTGCGTCAGGCGAGTGACGGCGCGGTGATCTGGAGTCCGCTCTACCTCGGGTACAGCATGGTGTGGGCCTTCGGTGGCCTGGTGCTGGCGGCATTGCTGTTTCATCGCGCCCAGTACCGATTCGCGGAGTATGCCTGATGCCGGTGGTAACGCCTGGCATTCGATTTGACGGCGTGTGGAAGAAGTTTCAGCGCGGCGAGGTGCATGACTCGTTGCGCGACTTCGTTCCGGCGTTGGCCCGTCGCATCCTCGGCCGCACGCCGCCCGCACCGGATCTTCGCGACAACGAGTTCTGGGCCGTTCGCGACGTGTCGTTTGCCGTCGAACCCGGCCAGACGCTGGGCATCATCGGGCACAACGGTGCCGGCAAGTCGACGATACTCAAGATTCTGACGCGTATCCTCCGTCCATCGAAGGGCGCGTACGTCGTGCGTGGCCGCGTTGGTGCGCTGATCGAGGTGGCGGCCGGATTTCACCCGGATCTGACCGGCCGGGAGAACATCTTTCTTCAGGGCGCCATCATGGGGATGGGTCGGACGCAGACCCGCCGCAAATTGGACGAGATCATCGCCTTCTCCGACATCGCGGAGTTCATCGACACACCAGTGAAGCGTTACTCGTCTGGCATGAACGCGCGGCTCGGCTTTTCGATTGCGGCGCACCTGGATCCCGACGTGCTGATCATCGATGAGGTGCTGGCGGTCGGGGACTACATGTTTCAGCGAAAGGCGTTCGGGCGGATCCGGGAGTTGGCACAAAGTGGGATGCCGGTGGTGGTGGTGTCGCACCAGCTGGACCGGATCGCCGAGTTGTGCACGGAGGCGCTGCTGCTCTCGCACGGTGGCCTGGTGTGTCGGGGGGCGCCGGTGGAGGTGATCGGGGCGTACATGCGCGGGGTGGGCAGTACGGGCCCGCAGGGCTCCGACCGCTCGCCGCTGACGATCGAGTCCGCGACGTGGCTTGATGAGAAGGAAGTCCATTCCGGTGACTTCGTTCGAATGCGGATCACCGGCAGTGTGACGGGTGATATTACGCGTCACATTGAACCAATTGCGATCATTGTCCGCAGCGCCGAGACCGGCGAGATCGTCTACGGGACCGGGTCGACGATCTTCAATCTCGATTTCGGCCGCGGCCGCTTCACGCTCACTGTGTTGCTCCAGATGAATGTGCAACCCGGCATCTACCTGGCTGATATCGGCGTCTGGGATCGTGCCGACGAAACGCAGCTCCTGGCGGGGCCGAGTCTGAACATTCGGGTTGCTGGCGAGGCCACATTTCTTGGGCCCCTCAACATGAATGCGCGCATGGAGATCGACTCCTCGACGCTCGTATCCGGGGTACGCGCTCGATGACGGTCGCCACGCACGTGCTTCCGACCTGTGGTGCACAGGTGACCGTGATGCTGATTCCGGAGCGCACGCGGGCCGAGGATCTGACACTGCTTTCGGACGATGAACAGCAGCGGGCAGTGCGCTTCGCATTTGAGCGCGATCGATGCGCCTTCGTCACAGCGCGCGCGGCCATACGGCGTGAGGTCGGGACGGTGCTCGGTCTGGCGCCAGATCGCGTCAGCCTGCTGCGCGACGCAAACGGGCGACCGCATCTGGCACCCGAATACGGTTCGGCGCTCGACTTCAACCTGTCGCATTCGGGACAGCGGGTGGCTATCGCATTTGCCAACGGACGACGGGTTGGTGTGGATATCGAGTGGCATGATCGCCATGCTTCGCTCCGCGACCTGGTGCCACAGGTGATGGGTGTCCGGGAGGCCGCGCTGCTGCAAGCGCTGCCTGATGATGAGTTCCGTCGTCGCTTCTTTGAGTTCTGGACTCGCAAAGAGTCGATCGTGAAGGCGATCGGCGTCGGAATTTCGTACCCGCTGACGGAGATCGACATTCCGCTGCTGCCAGCGTCGGGTCCGGTGCGGATCGCGACTGACCCACCGAGCGCGTGGATGCTGCATACCAGTGAGCCTGATGACGGGTACACGCTCTCGGTCGCGCTGGCTGGGTTGGACGGCGACATCGTCACTTCGCGCGTGGACCAGTGCGTCCGACAGCCGGCGTCGTGATGGTCAAGCTGATCGGTGGCGCGGCGTGACGGGCGCTCGATGTTTTGGCGTCCAGCCGGCTGGCTTGGATTCCGCGGTGCATCGCGTGCCCGCATGTCCGTCACGTCCTGACCGGGTTGCGGAGCGGGTTTGCCGTCGCGTGCGTCAACGTGTCGAGCGCCCATGGGCTCCCCCCACCTCTCGCCGAGGGATTGCGTGAACGTTACCGATCTCCTCGCCAGTGTGGAGTCCCAAGGGGTCGAACTGTGGGTTGAAGGGTCGCGCCTGCGATTCCGGGGCCCACGCGGCGCGCTGACGGCGGAACAGCGCGTCGACCTGACGTCGCAGCGCGACGCGGTGGTCGCCGCGCTGCGGGAACGTTCAGCGGTGCAGGTGTCGTGGCAGCCGCCGTCCATCAATCAGCGTGCGCAGTGGTTCCTCCACCAGGAAGCCCCGACGAGCGCGGCGTATCACGTCGGATCGGCGAGTCGTGTTCACGACACCATTGATCCAGACGCGCTCGAGAGTGCCGTACAGGCGCTGTCCGATCGTCACGCCATGCTGCGCGGCACATACACGCTTGCGGAGGATGGCCGGTTGCTGGTGCGCGTTCCAGGCACCGTCGCCAGCGCAATCGGACGACACGCAGTTCCCGGCATCAGCGAGGACGCACTGTCTGCAGCGGTCGATGCCGCCTATCGCCGTCCATTCGACCTCGAGAACGGCCCGGTGTTCCGCTGCGACCTGTTCACCCGCGCCGTTGACGACCATGTGCTGATCTTCTGCATGCACCACATTGCAGGTGATGCGTGGTCTCTGATGCTGCTCATGGACGAGTTTCGGGCGCTCTACAGCGAGGCCTGTGGGCACGGGGCGCCGTCGCTGGCACGTGCCGAGCACGAATACGCCGAGTTTGTATCATGGCAGTCTCAAATGCTCGAGGGGCCCGACGGGCCGCGCCTAACGGCGTTGTGGCGCACCGCATTGGCATCGCCGCGGGCACAGATCGAGCTACCGCCGGATCGCCCCCGGCCGCCGCGTCGAACGCATCGCGCCAGCACGCACCCATTTCGACTTCCACCGGCGGTTGCTGATGGTGTGCGTCGTTTTGCGCGCGAGCAGAGCACCACTCTGTATGTAGTGCTCCTGGCGGCGTACAAGGCGATGCTGTTCCGTCTGACTGGGACGCAGGACGTCGTGGTGGGTACGCCAACATTCGGTCGAACGCAGACGGAGTTCTCGCGCATCGTGGGGCACTTTGTGAATCCGGTCCCGCTCCGCACACACTTGGCGCCAGAGATCTCATTCCGGGAACTCCTGACCCGAGTGGCCCGGACGGTGCGGCATGGACTGGATGCGCAGGACTATCCCCTCCTGCTGATGGTGCAGGACCTGAACGTTCCGCGCGATGTGGCCCGGTCACCGCTGTTTGACGTCTTCTTCGGCCTGCAGGCGTTCGAGCGTGCGCGGGAGGGCGTGGGGGATGCCGCCGTTGCCAGCGCTCCAGCGCGTGACGCTGCAGGGCCGCGCATCGTTCCCTTCGCCTTGCGGCAGTCGGAAGGGCAATTCGATCTGTCGATGCAGCTCGCTGAGCGAGATGCCGGGCTGGATGGCTTCATGACGTTTAACACGGACCTCTACGATGCAGATACCATCGCCCAGGTTGTGGGCCACTACATCGCCCTGCTCGAGGGTGCGATCGTGACCCCGGACGCGTCGCTGGAGGACCTGCCGCCGCGGGCACACCCTGCTGGTGCAGAGGCACGCGCGCCGGCTGCTCCGTCGCTGCTGATCGTGCAGCTGCTCGACGAGCTGGCCGCACGGGATATCCGCCTCACGCTCGATGGCGAAAAGCTGAAGGTGAGTGCGCCGGTCGGGGCGCTCGATGAGCCCCTGAAGCTGCGCCTGGCGCAGGCGAAGGGCGAGGTGATCGCGGCGTTGCGCGACGCGTCGAACGGCGGACTGCGTCGCATCTCACGTACCGGGCCGCTGCCAATTTCGTACGCACAGCAGCGTCTCTGGTTTCTCGATCAGATGCAGCCAGGGAATTCGCACTACAACATCGCGTTTCCCGTGCGTATGACCGGGTCACTCGATCTTGGGGCCCTGACCAGTGCGATCGATGCGCTGCCGCTGCGGCATGGAGCCCTGCGTACGCGGATTCGCGACGTTGATGGCGCTCCGCGCGCCGATCTGATGGACACTGTCGGCAGCGTGGTCGAGCGCGCCAATGTGAGTCATCTGCCTGCGGCGGAACGCGGGAGCGCGGTGCAGCGCCTTGCATTCGCATTCGGATCGAGGCCGTTTGATCTTGCCGTCGGGCCGCTGATCCGCGCCCTGATCGCTCGCGTGGCACCAGACGAGCATGTGCTCGTGCTGTGCATGCACCACATCGCGTCTGATGGCTGGTCGATGAGCCTGGCCTTCCGCGAAATCGGCATCAACTATGATGCTGCGGTGACTGGGCAGACCGCGCACCTGCCGCCGCTCGAGCTGCAGTACGCGGACTTCGCGGCATGGCAGCGCGAGCAGATGAACTCCGGCCTGCTCGCCCGGCAGCTGGCCTTCTGGCAGCGCGAACTGTCGGGGGCGCCGGTCGTGCTCACCCTTCCCACGGATCGGCAGCGGCCGGCGGTGCAGTCATACCGCGGCACGCGGCGCAGGCAGCGCATGGATCCGGCGCTGCTCGCTGCCGTGAAGGCGTTCAGCCGCGCGCACGACGCGACGCTGTACATGACCATGCTCGCTGCGTGGCAGGTTCTTCTGCACAGGTACTCCGGGCAGGAGGATATCGTCGTGGGCTCGCCGCTGGCGAATCGTGATGCCCCGGAGCTTGAGCCGTTGATCGGGTGCTTCGTGAACAACGTGGCGATGCGCGGTCGCCTTGACGGCAATCCCACCTTCCGGGAGTTTCTCGGCCGAACCGCCTCCGTCGTCCTCGGTGCATTCGATCACCGTGAGGTGCCCTTTGACCGCGTGGTCGAGGCACTCCGTCCGGAGCGAAGCACGAGCCACAGCCCGATCTTTCAGGCGTTGTTCACGTTGCACTCCTTTCCGATCTCGCCAAGCCAGCCGATCGGCCTCCAGACAGAGTTGCTGGACCTGCACGATGGGGGCTTGGGTATCGCGCGATTTGATATCACGCTGGAGATGGACGAACACGAGGGCGGCCTGCGGATGGTGTACGAGTACGCCACCGACCTGTTCGACGAAGCGACCGTTGCGCGCATGCATGGCCAATACCTGGAACTGCTGCGCCAGATCCTGACGGCACCCGAGCTGCAGCTCAGCGATATCCCGCTGCTGACCGCGGATGACCGGCGCACGCTGCTCGACGAGATCAACGGAACGTCGTTCGAGCATGATCGGCAGGCGTGTATCCAGACGATGGTCTCGGCGGCCGCAGCCGCGACGCCGGACGCGATCGCGGTTCAGGCGGCGGATGCCATCCTCACCTATGCGCAGCTGGAGCGCCGGTCCAACCAGATGGCGCATCTGTTGCGCGAGCGCGGCGTGACCGACGGCGCACTGGTCGCGGTCTGTCTTGATCGCTCAGCGGATCTCCCGGTGGCCCTGCTGGCGGTGTTGAAGGCAGGGGCGGCCTATGTGCCGGTCGACCCCGCCCACCCCGCGGATCGCATCGTCTACACACTGACGGATGCCGGGGTGTCATGCGTCATCACCGAGGAGAGGTTTGCGCCGCTGGTTGCCGACGCCAAGGCGCCACTGCTTCTGATCGATGGTGATGATGGCGCAATTATGGCGCAACCAACACGGCCGCCGGACACCCGCGTTCTGGCGACCGATCTGGCATACGTCATTTATACCTCCGGATCCACGGGCCGACCCAAGGGCGTGGAGGTGGAGCATCGCAACGTCGTGAACTTCCTGCGGTGTATGATGCGCGAGCCGGGATTCGGCCGCGACGATGTACTGCTGGCGGTCACCACGCCCTCGTTCGACATCGCAGGGCTGGAGCTGTTCCTGCCGCTCGTCTGCGGCGCGCGCACGGTGATCGCCTCGCGTGCCGACGTCCTCGATGGTGAGCAGCTCGTCCGTCTCCTGTCGGAGACGGGAGCCACGGTCATGCAGGCCACGCCGGCCACCTGGCGTCTGATGATCGACGCAGGATGGAGCGGCACGCCGAAGTTGCGGGCCCTCTGCGGCGGGGAGGCGATGCCGCGCGACCTGGCGCGAGACCTGTTGAGCCGTACCGCAGAGATCTGGAACATGTACGGGCCGACCGAGACCACGATCTGGTCCACCACGCACAAAGTGACGGATGCATCGCAGGACATTCCCATCGGGCATCCGATCGGCAACACGACGGTCTATGTGCTCGATGCGACAGGAATCCCGTCGCCGATCGGCGTGGCCGGTGAGTTGTGCATCGGGGGTGAAGGGGTGGCACGCGGCTACCGTGACCGCCCGGAATTGACGGCAGAAAAGTTTGTCGTGATCTCGCTCGATGGGCGCCCACCGGAGCGGGTGTACCGCTCAGGGGACGTGGTGCGCGTCAGGAGTGATCTGTCACTCGAGTTCGTCGGACGGCGCGACCAGCAGGTGAAGGTTCGCGGCTACCGGATCGAACTTGGAGAGATCGAGTCGGTGCTGGTGGAGGATCCTTCGGTGCGTCGCGCGGTCGTCATTGCGCGCGAGGTTTCGCCAGGCGATCAGCGACTGGTGGCATATGTGGTGCCGGCTACGGCTGGCGGACCGCTCGATCAGGACGCCCTCCGCGCTTTGTTGCGGTCGCGTCTGCCGGAATACATGGTGCCCTCAGCGCTGGTTCCCCTTGCGGACCTGCCGTTGACGCCAAACGGCAAGATCGATCGCAAGGCGTTGCCCGAACCCTCTGCAGCGCAGCCGTCGGCGGGTCCGGCGGCCGACATCGTGATGACGGAACCGCAGCGTCGGGTCGCCGCCATCTGGCGCGACGTCCTCCGGCTGGAGCACGTCGGTGTCGAGGACAACTTCTTCGATCGAGGGGGGCATTCGCTGCTCGTGGTCAAGGTGCATGCTGCGCTCCGGCGAGAGTTTCAGCGTGAACTCACTCTTGTGGACCTGTTTCAGCATACGACCATTGCCGCACAAGCCGCGCTGCTTTCATCTGACCCGAGTGATCGTGCGGACTCGATGCAGCGCGCGCGCGCGCGTGCTGCACGTCAGGTGCAAGGCTGATATGACTCCGGATTCCTGCTTCGGCGTGCCTGTATGAGCGGTGCTCCTGGCAGCCCGCGTCGCGCCATCGCGATCATCGGCATGAGTGGGCGGTTTCCCGGAGCGCCGACCCTGCGGCGCTTCTGGCAGAATCTGCGCAATGGCGTGGAGTCGCTCGACACGTTCACCGACGCGGAGCTCGAGGCCGCGGGGATCAATGCCAGCATTCGTGCGCTGCCCGGCTGGGTGCCGCGGGGCACGGTCCTCGAAGACGCTGACTGCTTTGATGCCACGTTCTTCGGCTATTCGCCGCGCGAGGCGCAGATCATTGATCCGCAGCAGCGCGTGTTCCTGGAGTGTGCGTGGGAGGCACTCGAGGATGCCGGATACGCCGGCGAGCCCGAGGGACGCACCGTGGCGATTTATGCGGGGTGCAGCCTCAACTCGTATGTCGTCGCGCAGTTGATGCCCAACACCGACCTGCTTGCGTCGGTGGGTGGGTATCAGCTGATGCTGGGCAACGACAAGGATTTTCTCACGACGCGGGCATCGTACAAGCTGGACCTGCATGGGCCGAGTATGACCATCCAGACGGCCTGCTCGACCTCGCTGGTGGCAGTGCAGGTGGCATCGCAGGCGCTGTTGCGCGGCGAGTGCGACATGGCTCTGGCGGGCGGCGTCTCGATCGGTTTTCCGCAACGCACGGGCCATCTTTATCAGGAGGGCATGATCTTCTCGCCCGATGGTGCGTGCCGGCCATTCGATGTCGATGCACGCGGCACGCGTGCCGGCTCAGGTGCCGGTCTCGTGCTGCTGAAGCGCCTTGATGACGCCATCGCCGACCGCGACACGATTCACGCCGTGATTCTCAGCGCGGCAATCAACAACGATGGCGCCGGCAAGGCGGGGTACACCGCGCCGAGCGTCGACGGCCAGATGGAAGTCATTGCCACTGCGCAGGCGCTCGCCGGTGTGACGCCGGAGACGATCTCGTACATCGAGGCACATGGCACTGCCACGCCGCTCGGGGACCCGATTGAAATCGCTGCGCTGACGCGTGTCTTTCGCGATGCCACCGACGCGCGCGGGTTCTGCGCGATCGGGTCGCTGAAGGCCAACCTCGGTCACCTCGATGCGGCGGCGGGTGTGGCCGGGCTGATCAAGACGGTGCTCGCGTTACGGAATCGTGAACTGCCGCCGCAGCTGAATTTTCGTGCACCGAATCCGCAGCTTGGACTCGAAACGTCACCCTTCCGCGTTGCGACGGCGCTCGAGCCATGGAATCAGGGGGCCGGACCACGTCGTGCCGGCGTCAGCTCGTTCGGCATCGGCGGGACCAATGCGCACGTCGTGCTGGAGGAAGCGCCGGTGCCCGCCTCCAGCCACACGACGCGCGCGCATCACCTGCTGGTGCT
>JANNVN010000032.1:0-2619 GCA_031414435.1 Gemmatimonadaceae bacterium | reverse complement strand
CCCGACTACTACTCGTACAATGCTGGTGGTGTGCACGTCCTCGCGCTGAACAGTGTCGACATCAGCGACCAGTGGTACTACGGACATATCGACTCACTGCAACTGGCCTGGCTCGGGCGCGATCTGGCGATGGTGCCACCGACGATGCCGGTGGTGACGTTCAACCACATCCCGTTCTTCTCGTCATCGGAGAGCCTGCAGGGGTACAAGGATGGTCCACCTGCGCCGTCGTTGATCACGGTGCGCGGCAGGGTACAGTACCGGCACACGGTGTCGAATGCGCGTGAGGTGCTTGCGCTGCTCAAGGAGCGCGCGTATCCGCTGGCGCTGTCAGGCCACGGTCATATGGCAGAGCGGTTGCGCTTTGCCGGGGTGGCCACCCGGTTCGATCAGGCGGCCGCGATTGTCGGCCCGTCGAGCGGGGCAGGGATGACAATGCCAAGCGGTCTCACGCTCTATCGTGTAAAACGCGGGGCGATCGAGGAGGGGCGGTTCATTCCACTTGGAATTGACGTGACCCTCCGTTGAAGGCCGGCTACTCCACTCTCTGCGCGCGCAGAACGCGCCGGTCCGTCGCCTTCGCTCGCAGTTGCGCCGGAGGTATCTTCGAAGAACGAGAGCTCCAACAGCACCACCGGCGACGTTCGGTCCCGGCGGTCTCGACACGGGGCACACCGCCAATTCCATGTGAGTGACGTGCCCACCGTTCCGATCACCTCTGACATCCACACGCCGCGTCACAGCCTTCGCGTCAATCAGAATCTGGCGGCGTTTTTGGAGCGCGAGGTGTTGCCGCAGTCCGGCGTCGACACCGACGCGTTCTGGAAGGGTTTTGCCGCACTCTTCGCGACCATGGCGCCGCGGAACCGCGCCCTGCTCGCGAAACGCGATGCCTTGCAGGCGTGCATTGACGCTTGGCATCAGGCCCGGCCCGGTCAGCCGATCGATCGCCACGCGTACACGACGTTCCTGCGCGAGATCGGCTACCTGACCACTGAAGGGCCTGACTTTACGATCTCCACTACCAATGTCGATCCGGAGCTGGCGTCGATCGCGGGGCCGCAGCTGGTCGTGCCGGTGATGAACGCCCGCTACGCGCTGAATGCTGCCAACGCGCGCTGGGGATCGCTCTACGATGCGCTCTACGGCACTGACGCGCTGGGTGATGCGCCGCCCTCCGGGCCCTACGATGCCGGCCGTGGTGCGCGCGTCGTCGCGTGGGCCCGCGCCTTTCTCGATGACGCGGTGCCGCTGGACGGAGTGTCGCACGCGGTGGTCGATCGATATCACGTACATGACGGCGAGCTCGTGGCCGTCTCTGCCGGCGAGCTGTTCATGTTGCGCGACCGGACACAGTTCGCAGGCCATGCCGGCGGAGCGCTGACGCCGTCAGCCGTGCTGCTGCATCACAATGGACTGTACATCGAGCTGGTCATCAATCGTGCCAGCTCGATCGGAGCGCTCGATCGGGCCGGTGTCGCCGATGTACTGCTGGAGTCGGCGGTGAGCACCATCGTCGACTTCGAAGACTCCATCGCAGCGGTGGATGCGGACGACAAGGTGCTGGCGTATCGCAACTGGCTCGGACTGATGAACGGCCAGCTCGAGGAGGTGGTGGAGAAAGGTGGTCAACGCTTCATCCGTCGCCTCGCGCCCAATCGCCGCTATCGTGCCGCGGATGGTTCACCGATGCTGCTGCGCGGACGCGCGGTGCTGCTGGCACGGAACGTTGGCCATCTGATGACGACGCCTGCCGTGCATGATGCCGCGGGGCACGAGGTGCCGGAGGGGCTCGTGGATGCAATCGTGACGACGCTGATTGCGATGCACGACCTGCGGCGCGCACCTGAAGACCGGAACTCCGGCACGGGTTCGATCTACATCGTAAAGCCGAAGATGCATGGGCCCGAGGAGGTGGCGTTTGCCGGCGACGTCTTCTCCATGGTGGAAGACATCCTCGGTCTGCCACGCGACACGGTGAAGCTCGGCATCATGGATGAGGAACGGCGTACCACGGTCAACCTGCTGGAATGCATCCGGGCGGTCCAGTCGCGGGTGGTCTTCATCAACACCGGGTTTCTCGACCGTACCGGCGACGAGATTCACACGTCGATGGAAGCGGGGCCGATGGTGCCCAAGGCGCAGATGAAGAGTGAGCCATGGATCTCGGCCTACGAGAACCGCAACGTCGATGTGGGGCTGGCCTGTGGATTTCCGGGGCGCGCACAGATCGGCAAGGGGATGTGGGCCGCGCCGGATCTGATGGCCGACATGCTTCGCGTGAAGATCGGTCATCCGATGTCGGGAGCGACCTGCGCTTGGGTGCCATCGCCGACAGCGGCGACGTTGCATGCCACGCACTATCACCGCGTGGGTGTGCGCGACCGGCAGCGCGAACTCGCGTCGCGCCCACGTGCCGCACTGGATGACATTCTGACCATCCCCCTCGGTGATCCGACCAACTGGTCGGAAGCGCAACGTCTCCGCGAAATCGAGAACAACATTCAGAGCATTCTCGGATACGTGGTGCGCTGGGTGGATCAGGGCGTGGGGTGCAGCAAGGTGCCCGATATCGACGACGTGGCGCTGATGGAGGACCGGGCGACCTGCCGTATCTCG
>JANNVN010000031.1:0-4408 GCA_031414435.1 Gemmatimonadaceae bacterium | reverse complement strand
AGGTGGCATGACGCTATCTGTTCGCCTGCGCTCGGCGGGCTCGCTGTTCGCGCTTGCGATCAGCGCAGCGCCGCTGTTTGCGCAGACGCCCAAGGCTGGAACTGTCGAAGTCAATGCTGGTGTCCGCGTGTCGGATGTCGGCATCAAGAACTATTCGACCGTGACTTCGCCGACTGGCCTGCTCGGCCTGTACCTGCACCGGAACTTTGCGATCGAGAGTGAAATCTCGTCGGCGAATGGCCGGGTGACGAATGTCCCTGTCGGGACGCGCACGCTTTCGTCGTACACGCCGATTCATCTCCGCGGTGTTTTCTCGATTCCGATCCAGGAGCAGGTTGAGCTCCTTCTCGGCGTCGGCGCTGTTCGTAATGAGCAGCGTTGGGTGGAACCGAACATTCCGGTCGGTGCCAACTCGACGCAGGCTGCCAAGAAGTTCAACGAGTTCAGCTGGGCTTCGATGATCGGCGCCCGCCTCGGACTGACCGACAACGTGGCGTTCCGCGCGGCGGTGACGGTCGACGGTTCGCAGTTCGAAACCGCCGACAATCGCCTCTTCAACGGCAAGCGCAGCACGAATGTCGGTGGACAGTTTGGCGTCAGCTATCTGTTCAACACGAAGGCGAAGGATGCCGACGGCGACGGCGTGCCGGACAAGATGGACAAGTGCGCGAGCACACCGGCAGGCGTCCGCGTCGATGCAACTGGCTGCCCGCTCGACAGCGATCGCGACGGTGTCGCGGATTACCAGGACAAGTGCGCGAACACGCCGGCTGGCGTGACCGTGGACAGCACGGGTTGCCCGGTGGACAGCGACAAGGACGGCGTCGCGGATTACCAGGACAAGTGCGCGAACACACCGGCTGGCGCCAAGGTTGATGCCAGCGGCTGCCCGGTTGATACCGACGGCGACGGCGTGCCTGACTTCCGTGATCGTTGCGCCAACACTCCGCGCGGTGATCAGGTCAATGCGGATGGTTGCTCGCTGCCGAAGGATGACGACAAGGACGGCGTGATGAATGACGCCGATCGCTGCCCGAACACTCCGGCTGGCACCAAGGTCGATGCCAACGGTTGCCCGGTGGTGAACTCGGTCCTCGACACCGCCAAGACGTTGGTGCTCGAAGGCGTGAACTTCCGGACCGGTTCTGCCGCTCTGACGCCCGGCTCACGTGCCGTGCTGCTGCGCGCTTCCGAGCTGCTGAAGGCGTCGCCGAATGTGCGGGTGGAAATCGGTGGTCACACCGACAACACCGGCTCGGCCCGCGCCAACACCCGCCTCTCTGCGGCGCGTGCTGCTGCGGTCAAGCGTCTGCTGGTTGCCTCGGGTATCGATGCATCGCGTCTCGAGACGAAGGGCTACGGCCCGAGCGAGCCGCGTGCGGATAACAAGACGCGTAGTGGTCGCGCCTTGAACCGCCGCACCGAACTGAAGCCGATCCGCTAGTACACGATCGGTCGCACGAAACTGAAGGGGGCGCTTCCGCGAGGAAGCGCCCCCTTCTGCTTGTCCGCTCCCTCCGCTCGTCGATGCGTTGTGCACCTTGCAGCGGGAAGTGAAGATCTCGTCCCGGTGTGTCGCGGCACCGGCGGGCGTGCGCAGTCAACCTGCGATTGCAGGCGCAGCGGCGCCATCGGATTGCCAGCGAGCGATGCTCGCGGTGCGGGAGGGGGAGCGCCATGGCGCCTTGCGATCCACACTCGGCGGATCGCGTGGATCATGCGCGCGCTCCACGGTCTGCCAACACGTCGAATACGGTGCGCGACTTTACCTGGTGCGACCGTACTTCGGGTTTATCGCGCGCCGCGGGGGCAACCGGTTCGTGGAATACGGTGGGCGACCTCCGTAGCGCACCCGTACCTCGAGTGTATCACGCGCCCCGCGGGCAGCCGACTCGTGGCCAACGGTGGGCAACGCACGGGGCGCGCGACCGTACTTCGCGAATTCAACTCTCTGCGACTCCCTGATCGTTCAGACGGAAGTCGAAGTCCACAGCCTTGCCGAGCCTCAGCGATCGAGCGCGGTGGCGGTGCTGACGTCCAGAACGCGGCGAACCTGGAGCGCCAGCTCCTCGATACTGATTGGCTTGGTGAGGTAGCCCGCGGCACCCAGCGCGTAGGCTCGCTCAGGCGTCATGCTCGCACTGTAGCCGGTACAGACCACGACAGGAACGCCGGGGCGCAGACGCAGGCTTTCACGCAGAAGATCCTCGCCGGAGAGACCGGGCATGGTCATATCGGTCATCACGAGGTCGTAGTGCTCCGTGCGATCCGACAGCTGCTGCAACGCGGCGTCGGCCCTCGTGAACGTTGAGGTCCGGTAGCCAAAGCGAGCCAGGGCGTTCGCGAGATAGGTGGCGACCGCCGGCTCGTCGTCGACGACCATCACCCGCTCTGTCCCCCTTGGCGCGGTACCGGAGAGGGAGAGTGGCGTGATCGGCGACGCGTGGCCGCGATCAGCGGGGATGTCGATGATTGCCGTCGTGCCCTGCTGCAACACCGATTCGAGGCGGAAGAGGCCTCCCATGCCGGTGATGATCCCGTGTACCATGGCGAGGCCCATGCCTGTGCCTTCGTTGGGCGGCTTCGTCGTGAAGAACGGGTCGAGCGCGCGCTCGAGGACCTCCGGGCTCATGCCTGTCCCGGTATCGCTGACCGTCAGGCGGAGACATGATTCGCCCAGCACATCACTGCTCCCCAGCCGCACGCTCAGCGTCCCGCCGGTCTCGCGCATCGCGTAGATCGCGTTGGCGCAGAGATTGAGAACCACCTGATGCAACTGCCCCGCATCGCCGAGCACGGTCGGCACACGCTCGTCGTCGTGAAGATCGATGGTGACACGCGGAGGAAGCGTCGGCAGCAGCAGTCGCAGTGTCTCTGAGACGATCGGTTCCATCTCCACCGGAAGCAACTCCTCTCCGCTGCGACGGCTGAAGGCAAGGATGCGTTGCACCATCTGGCGCCCGCGTGCAGCGGCCGTCAGCACCTGCTTCAGATCCGACTGCAGCTGCTCGGCCTCGGCATCGAGCATTGCCAGTTCCGCATACCCGATCACACTGGCGAGGATGTTGTTGAAATCGTGGGCGATGCCGCCGGCGAGTGTACCGACCGCCTCCATCTTCTGCGACTGGCGGACATCGGCTTCAAGCCGCCGCCGCTCGGTGACGTCGAGGGTGAGCGCCATCCCGAACCGGATCGTCCCATCGGCGTCCCGCACCGGGACCGCACGGACCTCGTAGATCTTCCCGGCGAGCCGCAGCTCGAACTGCTGCTCGGTGCCCTCGAGCGCCGCGCGACAGCGCCGCTGTACGAGTGCCGAGGTGTGCGCATCGAGCCGGTACCCAAAGGGTTGTCCGATGAGATCCTCTCCGTCCAGACCGGCGTCGCGCATCCCCTGGCCGGCGGCGAGGAGTAATCGTGCATCACGATCGAACAGCACCACCGCACCGCCCGGGTAGTTCTCGATCAGCGTTCGATACAGCTCATCGCTGAAGTGCAGCTGCGCGCTGACGCGCTTCTGCTCCGTGATGTCGATGGCAGAGCCCAGAATTCGCGTGACTTCGCCGTCGGCGCTCCGTTCGAAGACCGTCACGCGATCGTTCAGCCAGCGCCATTCGCCATCGTTCCCCATCACGCGATAGCTGAGGTCCTGCTTGACCAGATTTGTGCGCCGCAGCGCTCCGGCGGCGTGTCGCATTGCTGCCACGTCGTCGGGGTGATAGAGCGCAATCCGTTCAGCCCGCGACATCTGCGACAGCCGTTCGAGCGACAGCCCGAGCATCTGCAAGAGCGCGTCATTGGCAAACGTGACGTGGCCAAGACGAAAATCGAGGACGTACAGGTAGGTCGGTACCGTCGACACGATGCTCTGAAGCAGCCGGCGGTGCTGATCGAGCGACTGCTCGATCTGGCGGCGCTCTCGCTCCCCGCGGCGGAACTCCGTCATGTCGTGCACGATGCTCAACACCCCGGTGACGACGCCGTCTTCCAGGAGTGGTGCGTTGGATACGATCAGGTCGGCCATCGAGCCGTCGGCGCGGATTCCGCGCGATTCGTACGTGGAGTTTTCGCCGTTCAGGGCACGTGTCACCTGCAGCATCTCCCGCTCCCGATCTTCCGGCGCGGTGAAGCGACTGATACTTCCTTCACGCATCTCGGCTTCGGAATAGCCAGTGATGCGTCGCGCGGCGGAGTTCATTCGCACGACGCGGGCGTTCCGGTCGAGCACAAAGATGGAGTCAGGTGCGCCATCGAAGAGGCGTTGCCACCGGTCGCGGCGATCGCGCGCCGCCCGGACCGCGGCGAACTGCAGGTACCCGATGGTTGCCAACGACCCCGACTGCACGGCGAACACCATCAGGAGAAACATTCGTGTCAGAGTGGATCCATCGCCGGCCCCGACCGGTGTCGG
>JANNVN010000030.1:0-16142 GCA_031414435.1 Gemmatimonadaceae bacterium | reverse complement strand
GGATGGTGTTGCCCGTGCGGCGATGTATGAACGTCTGGATCTCGCGGCCGGCAGCGCCTGGGCCGATGATGCCCACCGTGAGTGACGAGGAGGTGCGTTGCTGACGCAGCGTGTCGAGCGCCAGCGTGAACGACCGCAGCTGCTTCGTACCGGCGTATGGATGGTCACCGGTCAGGATCTGCGACGCCTTGAGATCACTCGCGGTGTATCCGTCATCGACGTAGGCCACGCCGAATCGCACCTGACTGCCGCGGGGTGCGAGCAGGGCGCGCATCAATGGCACTCTCGCGAGGCGTGGCGTCACCACCTCGAGGGTGATGCCCTGCGTGAAGTAGCGATCCGTCGCCGTGAAGAAGTCGTTGTCATACGCGAGCCGCCAGTACCGTGTCGCACCGAGGTCGCGCTCGACACCGGAAGTGGATACAGCCTGCGCCGCAGCGCTTCGGGCCGCGACGGTGAACCCTAGGACCAGCAGGAGGTGTCGACGCATGCCACAGCTACGTCACCGCCCGGCGACCGGATTGCTCCGCAGACTCCGTCCGGCGTGTGAGCGGCTGCGCTGTCCGTCGCGAAGTGTCACGCGTCCATTCACGACCACGAGCGCGATGCCGGTCGGATACTGAAATGGGCGCTCGAAGGTCGCCGTATCCGCAATGCGTGCCGGATCGAAGACGACGACGTCCGCGGCGTTCCCGACCACAAGGCGACCACGATCCGCGAGTCGGACTCGATCCGCAGGCACCGACGTCATCTTCCGGATTGCCTCGGCCAGCGTGAGTACACCGCGTTCACGAACGTATCGCCCGAGCACACGCGGGAAGCTGCCGGCACCACGCGGATGAGGACTGCCGCGTCGCGTCGGTCCGTCGATCGCGAACGCGCCGCCGTCGCTGCAGACCATGCCGAGCGGGTGTGACAGAATCCGATCGAGGTTCTCTTCGCTCATCGCAAAGCCTGCCATGTCCGCGCGGCCGCGATTGCGCTCGAGGAGCGCGACGGTCGCCTCGTACGGCTCGACGCCGATGCTGCGAGCCCAGGTGCCGAGGCGCTTGCCCTGAGCGTCGCGGTCGAGCGGCGAGGCGATGCTCGTGATCTGTGCGTTATCCCAGCCGCCGATCAGTTCGACCTTCGCCCGTGTTTCCTTCTCGATCCGTGCCGCGGTACCCGGGCTTCGCAGTCTGGCCAGGAATGCGGCGGTTCCGCCGTCGCGGCTCCAGACCGGAAAGAGGTTGGTAAGGACGGTGGCATATGCGAGATACGGGTACCGGTCGAACGACACATCCACCCCGGCGCGACCCGCTGCCTCGATCTGATCGAACGCCGCCCGCAGCCGGCTCCAGTTACGCGGCCCCTGGGTCTTCAGATGCGAGATCTGCAATGCGCAGCCTGCCCCACGCGCCACCGCGATCGACTCCGCGATGGCGTCGAGCAGTCTGTCGTCTTCGTTCCGCATGTGCGTGGCATATGCCAGCCCGCGCGATGCCAGCGGCCGGCACAGTGCGATCAGTTCGTCAGGTCGCGCGAATGCTCCAGGCGTGTACTCGAGACCGGAGCTCGCACCGCATGCACCGTCCCTGAGCGCACGTTCGACCATCGCCACCATCGTGCGCAACTCCGACGCAGTTGCCGGTCGATCGGTGTTGCCAACGACCTCGCCGTGCACGCTGCCCAGTCCGATCATCGAGGCAACATTGACACCCGGCCGCAGCCTGTCGAATCGCGTAAACAACGCCGCAAAACTGCTGGCAGTGGTGCCCGTCGCGCGTGAGCTGCCGTCAGCGCCGACGACGATCGTGGTGATCCCCTGCCGGACGACCGACTCGGCGCGCGGGTCGACGGCCAGAGACGAGTCGCCGTGCGAGTGAATGTCAATGAAACCAGGCGCGACGGCCAATCCG
Organism: Gemmatimonadaceae bacterium; assembly: GCA_031414435.1. GTDB lineage: Bacteria > Gemmatimonadota > Gemmatimonadetes > Gemmatimonadales > Gemmatimonadaceae > JACMLX01. The sequence continues at coordinate 14,244 of JANNVN010000030.1, read as the reverse complement.
CGCACATCGATCTCCGTCTGGCCGACCTGCGGCAGCGCCGCACCGATAGCGATGATGCGCTCTGAGGCAATCGCCACATCGGCCTCACGGCCCTCGGCGCCCGTGCCGTCGAAAACGGTGCCACCGCGCAGGATGAGATCTGCGGCCGGCTGCTGCGACAACACCGGCGCGCGGCGCATCTCCGAGGCCACAACGATGGCGCCACTCATCGTCGCAAGGAAAGACCGCCGGGAGGTGATCATGCCGCGCCGCGCCGCTGCCACTCACTGCTTCTTGGCGTCGTCAAACTCCATCTGATAGATCTCGTCGAGGTGTGTGCCCGGCGGGAGCATCAGCAGGTCGTTGATGTAGCCGGTGTGGAGGTCGTACACCCATCCATGAATGTGAATCGGATGATCGGTCTGCCAGGCGTGCTGCACGAACGAGGTTTCCGCCAGTTTCCAGACCTGTTCCTGCACATTCAATTCAACGAGGCGTCGCAGGCGGCGATCCTCATCGGCGATGCCGTCCAGCTCATGCCGATGGATGCGGTAGACGTCCTTGATGTTGCGCAACCACTTGTTGATCAACCCAAGGTTCTTGTGCGAGAGCGCGTTCTTGACGCCACCGCATCCATAGTGTCCACAGACGATGATGTGCTTCACTTTCAACGCTTCCACGGCATACTGCAGCACGCTGAGCATGTTGAAATCGGTATGAAGGACCTGATTCGCAATGTTCCGATGCACGAACAGTTCGCCCGGTCCGGTACCAGTCACATCTTCGGCGGGCACACGACTGTCGGAGCAACCGATCCAGAGGAACTCCGGCTTCTGGTCGTCGGCCATGCTGAGGAAGTAGTCGTCCCGGACATTGAGCTTGTCCTGTACCCACGCCTTGTTGGCGAGGAGCAGTTTCCTATACGACTCCATTCGTCCGTCTCCGCTTGCGGAAGTTTTGCGACTTGTTGTGGAACTGCTTGAATTCGATCGAGATCTGCTTGTGCACCGCGCCTTCCGTGAAGTCGGTGAGCACGTCGTAAAGGTCGTTGTCGATGAAGCTGGCTTTCGTGCCATCCACGATCAGGCTCGACTCGGCCGGCAGCGATGCCAGCTTGGCCTTCAACTCGGACTTGTTCACGAACGACGCGTCCTTGTTGAACCGGAGCAGGTACATCGCCTCTTGATGCACGAGGGTGAACGCCGAGTGATGATTGGTCTTGATCACGAAGAACACGCCGAAGACCACGCCGATCAGAACGCCGATCAACAGGTCGGTGAATACGATGGCGACCACCGTGACGATGAACGGGACGAACTGATCGAGACCGGCCTTCCATGAATCCCGATACAGCGCGGGCTTTGTGAGCTTGTACCCGACCATAAGCAGCACGGCGGCCAGGCTGGCCAGAGGAATCTTGTTCAGCAGACCGGGGATGGCGACGACGCAGACGAGGAGCAGCACGCCGTGAATGAAGGCCGACCACCGTGTCTTTGCGCCCGCGTAGACGTTTGCAGAACTGCGAACGATCACGGCCGTCACCGGCAACCCCCCGACCAGAGCAGCCGCAATGTTGCCCACGCCTTGCGCCATCAGCTCACGATCCGGATCAGAAATTCTCCGCTGCGGGTCCAACTTGTCCGAGGCTTCGAGGGAGAGCAGTGATTCGATGCTGGCGACGATCGCGAGTGTCAGCCCGGTCGAATAGATGCGCCGGTCACTCCATCGAGCCCAGTCCGGGCCGGAGAGCTGCGCCAGCAACGCGCCGGGGCCACCGGCTGGCAGCGTGACGAGATGCCCATCCTCCGCCCGCAGGTAGAAGTCCGGTGACACGGATCGGAAGAGCTCATTCAACAGGATGCCTAGCACGACGACGATCAACGCACCCGGCACCATCTTCAGTGATTTCCGCGATTTGACCCACGACGATTCCCACGCCAGCAGGATCGCCAGCGAGACAAGGCTGATGACGATTGCCTCGCCGTTTGCCGACACCAACGCGTCTGATATGTCCGAGAGGGTCGTCGAGGCACCGTCCACCGAGCGGAAGAAGTCGAAGTCACCCTCATATCCCTTGTCACGGCCAAGAGCGTGCGGGATCTGCTTGAGAATGATCACCAATCCGATGGCCGCGAGCATGCCTTTGATCACGGCGTTCGGGACGTAATTCGCTATGCTGCCCGCGCGTAGCACTCCGAACAGCAGCTGTGCCACTCCGGCCACCAGCACTGCGAGCAGAAATGCCGGAAATGATCCAAGCGACTGAATCGCCGTCGCGACGATCACCGCCAGTCCGGCAGCAGGTCCGCTCACGCTCACGGACGACGAGGAGAGCAGCGAGACGATCAGTCCGCCGATGATTCCGGAGATGACCCCGGAAAACAGAGGCGCGCCCGAGGCCAGTGCGATGCCGAGGCACAGCGGCAGCGCAACGAGAAAAACAACGAGGCCTGCCGGCGCGTCCTGTGCGAGCGAGATCTGGCCGGCGCGGGCTGAATTGGACGAATCGGAAGCGGCTGGCATGAGTGGTCTGAGGACAGGAAGAGTGAGCCGCGTTACAATGACACAGTGTTGTGTCTCGCGCTACCGGTGCCCGGCGTGCCGCGCGGAAAGGTACCCCGGCGAGAACAGATCGGCCTCACTCCTCTCGTGGACCATCATGAATCGACGTGACTTTCTGCAGCAGGGTGCCGCACTCGCCGCGCTGCCGCTTGCAATCCGGACGCCGTCGCGGGCGCGTGCAGGCCGGCACGTCAACGGTGCGCGACTGAATGGCTGGCTCTCCACGTTTGACTCGATCGGGCGGACCTCCGGCGGGATCAATCGGGTAGCGTACTCCGACGCCGACCTGCTCGGCCGCACCTTCACCCTCGAACTGTTCAAGCAGTCTGGGCTCACAGCCCGAATCGATGCCGCGGGCAACATCCTCGCCCGCGTCGAGGGCACGTCGAAGTCGCTCCCTCCGATCCTGATCGGCTCCCATGTCGATTCCGTTACAAATGGAGGAAATTTTGACGGCCCGGTTGGCAGCTTCGGTGCGATCGAAGTCGGGCGTACGTTGCTCGAGCAGCGGATCCGCCTGCGGCACCCGGTGGATGTGGTCGTGTGGCAGAACGAGGAAGGGGGCACGATCGGCAGCAAGCTTGCGATCGGCGCACTGACGGACGCGGATCTCGACAAGACGGCACGCTCCGGAAAGACGATCCGTGAGGGCATCGCACTGACCGGGGGCAATGTCTCTCAGCTGGCCAGCGCCGTGAAGCGGCGCGGTGACATCGCCTGTTACATCGAGCTGCACATCGAGCAGGGCGGCATCCTAGAGAAGGCCGGGATGCAGATCGGTATCGTCGAAGGCATTGTCGGACTCCGATGGATTGAAGTGACGATCACCGGTGCCGCCAATCACGCCGGTGCCACGCCCATGGATCAGCGACAGGATGCGGTGCTGGCGGCGGCGAAGTTCACCGTCGCGATCAACGATGCCATCCGTGCGGTCCCCGGACGCCAGGTGGCCACCGTGGGACGCCTGGTGCCGTCACCCAACACGACCAACATCATCGCGGCCGAGGTGGTGATGACGATCGACCTTCGCGATCTCGATGAAGCCACGCTGGTGAGATTCAATGCCCGGTTCGAAGCGATCGGGCGAGAGATCGGCTCGACGACGAACACATCGTTCGCGTTTCGTGCGCTGGTCAACAGCGAGCCTGCCGTCGCCGACCCACGGGTGATGCAGTGGGTCACCGCGAGCACCGTGGGACTGGGGCTGAGCCACATGCGCATGCCGAGCGGTGCCGGTCACGATGCGCAGGAAATCGCCCGGATTGCACCGATGGGAATGATCTTCATCCCGAGCGTGGGGGGCATCAGCCATTCGCCGCGGGAGTTTTCGCGGGCGGAGGACATCACGCGAGGTGCCGACGTGCTGCTGAATGCGGTCATCGCTGCGGACGAGGGCTGACGCGCCCGCCTCAGACTGCACTGCACGTCATCACTTCACTTCACTGCGCCTATCTCCTTGCCCCGGCGATACGCGCGCACGCCCGATGTTGTGTCATGCATGAGCAGTAACGCATCCTCGCCACCGAACTGCCGCATCAGGTCGAGCATCATTGGCGCTTCGCCGCTCCAGGGATAGCCGAACACGACGTCGAAGTCATCGAGGGCCATGCCCAGCTCCAGATACCCTGACGCGCCCTCGCCCGTGGTGGCGGAGAACTCGTTCGCGACGGGCGAGCGCCACCGGTACCCGGCCGGGAGAAAGCTTCCGGTGACGAAGCGCGCCCGCGATTCAAATCGGGTGGCCAGCCGCTCAGCCGATCGAACCAGGCTCGCATCAATTTCGATTCCAAACGCATCAAACCCGAGGAGGTCCGCCATGATCGTGATCACGCCGGTGGCGGATCCCCATTCGAGGAAGCGCGCACCAGGAGACGCGAAACGCACGAGTGCTGCGCGCACCTGCTCGTAGTCGGCGGCGACGAATGAATGGAACTCACGATCGCGGACACGCCGGTCGAATTCATCGAACAGCGCCCACCCCTCCGCACAGAGTGCATCCAGGCGCTGCTGGAGAGCCCCGTTGCCGTCTGCACTCCCGATTGACATTGCGCACCATCCAGACGCGGCAGGACCTACTGTGGACATCCGGGTAACTTATCCGGAGCACGCCACTCAGCTATCCGCCGAGGCGTGCCCCACCCTGCCGGCCCGCGGCCACCGCTGCGACACCTTTCCAGCCATCAGCTATCCAGCACATGTCGCGGACCATGAGAATTCTGTCAGTGCTCCTGCTGTGCACTCTCGCGGGCGCTGGGGCGAGCTACCTCGTGCGCAATCCCGAAACGGAAGTACTCAACGACGCAGCCCGCCAAGGCGCACCGGGGCAATTCGTCACCCTCAGCGATGGCGTGACACACGTGGAGGTGAGCGGGCCAGACACCGGTCGGGTCGCCGTGCTGGTGCATGGCTTTTCGGTGCACTACTACATCTGGGATTCGACCGCGGTATCGCTCGCCGCGGCCGGGTACCGCGTGATTCGGTACGATGTCTTTGGCCGTGGTCTGTCTGACCGACCGGATGTGGCGTACGACGGAACACTGTACGATCGCCAGCTCAGCGAGCTGCTCGACTCGCTACGGGTGCGCGGCCCGGTTGACCTGATGGGGCTGTCGTATGGTGGCTATGTGACCGGCCACTTCGCAGCCACGCACTCAGCACGAGTCCGGACGCTGACGCTGATCGATCCCGTCGCAGTTGCTGCCCGGCTTCCAGCCATCGTGCAAACTCCGGTGATCGGCACGTGGTTCTGGCAGGTGCTGCAGGCACCGAAGGCGGCCGATGGACAACTCTCCGACTTCCTGCACCCCGAACGGTGGCCGGACTGGGTCGACCGCTACCGCCCACAAATGCGATATCGGGGCTTTGGCCGTGCACTTCGGCGCTCAGCCATCACATCGTCACGGACGGACTACGCCGCGCACTACGCGGCCGTCGGCGCGACCCGCGTTCCGGTGCTGCTGATCTGGGGAAAGCAGGATTCCACCGTGAGTATCGTGCATTCGGGCGTTGTGCGGAGCGGCATCCCCGGCATCGAGTACTTCGTGCTCGACTCGGCCGGGCATCTGCCACATATGGAGCAAGCGCCGGCTGTTCGCAGGCGGATGCTGCAGTTTCTCGATGCCCATGCCGGAACGGCGCCAGCGCGCTGAACACCACGAGAAGCACGATCGGGCGCAGGATCGGGCCGAGCGGATGGGAACGGCAGGGAGTGGATGAGCAACGACCAACGCAACCCTCCATCAAGTCGCCACCGGTGAGTGCCGACATTCAACGGGGACGCTCCGACCAATCGGGGCACATAGTCTCATACCCCCCGGGCATTCGCCGATGGCTGTTTTCTCCTCTGGCCTCCGAGGAAAACTGATTGTTGCGTCGGGGCTTCCGCTCCTGATCGCAATCGTCTTCGCCTGCGTCGTGCTCGTTGCGCAGTTCGGACGCTGGACGCAGGGCAAGCGGCTCGAGGGCGTCGCGACGCTGACGAGTGCGACGACCGGGCTGATTCACGAAATCCAGCTGGAGCGCGGGCTGTCCGCTGCCTACATCGCGAGCGGCGGCACAAAGCTCGCGGTTGAGCTCTCCGCCCAGCGGCAACGCGCCGACAGTGCACGCGACGAGTACCGCGCAGCGATGGCGACCTCGCGCATCGAGACCCTGGCGCGAACTGCCGTCAGCATCGAGAGCGCACTCGACAGTGTCGCACTCACACGCGCCTCGGTCGATTCGCGCGAGGTGACCACCGAACAGGTACTGATCCGCTACTCTGCGAGTCTTGCGCGCGTGATGGATGGCCTGCCTGACTACGCCGCCGACGTCACAGATGCTGAAGCGAGAACCGTTCTGCGCCAGCTTGATGCGGTCGGGCAGTTGAAGGAATGGTCAGCGCGTGAACGTGGCACGCTGACAGCCGTGCTCACAGCGGGGTCCTTTCCGAGCAGTTCGATGTACAAGACATGGGTGACGACACTGACGGGCCAACAGATTGCCGTCGAGCAGATACGCCGCGAGACCAGTGCCGTGCTTGCAGCCGACGTCGCCGCGATTGCCGCGGCGCCGGACGCCAGGCGCATCGCCAGAATCCGCGAGCTGGCAGAGGGCGGTGCCTCCGGCACGCCAATCGCCGCCAGTGCGTTGGAGTGGTGGGCGGCGAAGACTGCCGTGATCGAGCAGCAACGCGCACTTGAACGATCGCTCACCGATACAGTCGCAGCGCGCGCCCAGACAGCTTCGCGTTCGGCACTGACGACGCTGCTCGTCGTCCTGATCGTCAGCGGTGCCGTGCTTCTCATCTCGATTGCTGCTGCAACCCAGACGATCCGAAATATCCTGCGCGTCACGTTTCGCGTGACGAAACGGGCACATCAGGTGCAGTCACAACTGCTCGTCTCCATTCAGGATGTACTCAGCCGGTTGTCGCGTGGGGAGTTTGACGGATCGATCGATGACAACATCCCCCTGCTTGACATCAAGTCGAACGACGAACTCGGCGTCATGGCTGGGAGTCTCGACGGCATGATCACGGCGTCTCGAGGCACTGGCGTGACGGTGGCCCTCGTGCAGGAAACGATGCGGTCGCTGGTGCAGACCAGCCGGCAAATGGCGGACGCGGCGGTGGCCGGCGTGCTCACCGTGCGCGCCGACCCAACCCAGTTTGAAGGTGAGTTCCGCGAACTGGTGCAGGAACTCAACCGGATGCTGGACGCCATCGAGCGGCCGCTGACAGAGGCCCGGATCGCGCTGGAGGGAATGGCGAACCGTGACCTGGAGGTCCGTGTGCTCGGCCAATATCAGGGGGACTATGCCAGCATCGCTGAATCCGTGAATACGGCGGCGGAGCAACTGTCGGTCGCCATGCGTCAGGTGCGCCAGGCGGTCTATCAGGTCGCCGACGCCTCGGTGCACATTGCCGCGACCAGCGAAACGCTCGCCCTCAATGCGCAGCGGCAGGCGGGCGCCATTGCCGCAGTCGACCATGCTGCCCGCGACCTGTCGCACACCGCGCAGCGTGTTGCACTCAGTGCGGCCGAAGTCACATCGCTTGCGACCACCGCTCGCGGCAATGTGGAAGCCGGCGCCCAGGTGGTACAGCAGCTCGGTGAGGCTATTTCGCGGATCAAGCTTTCGAGTGACGCCACCAGCAAGGTCGTCAAGACGATCGACGAGATTGCGTTTCAAACCAACCTGCTGGCGTTGAACGCGGCCGTTGAGGCGGCCCGCGCGGGCGACGCCGGCCGCGGATTCGCCGTAGTCGCCGAGGAAGTTCGGGCGCTCGCGTTGCGAAGCGCCGAAGCCGCGCGCAGCACGAGTGCGATGATCGAGGCCGCCGTGCTGGACGCCGATCAGGGTGTGATATTACGTGACGATGTGCAGCGCGTGCTGGCCGCCATTGCAAGAGCGGTGGAGCGCGTGGACGAAACGGCGGCGAGCATGACGGCAGAAATCACGGCGCAACGCGATCAGGTCCGCGACATCAGCGGCAGCATGAGCGAACTCAATTTGCTCGCCCAATCGGTGGCCGCTGGGGCCGAGGAGGGCGCGTCGGGGGCGGAAGAACTGCGCGCGCAATCGGCGAAACTCGGTGATGCCGCGAAAGGCTTCAAGACACGCGATTGGCAGACGCGCGACTCGCTCGCGACTCCAGCGCGCCGCAGCGCGCTGAAACGACCTTCGGCCCAACGTCCAGCAGGCGACTCGGTGACGGCTGCAGCTCCTCAGCCGGTTGGCACGTAGACCTGCTCCCGCATACCGTGTCCCGTGCCAGCTCTGCAGCGACCGCGCACCCGGCTGTCAGGTTGCGACATCAGCCTGTCGCCGGAAGCCGGAACGCCGCGCCGACGTAGCCGTCCACGGTCAGCTCAGGCCGGAATTGCACGGCACAGCGCTTCTCGGCGTTGACCCAGCGATCGAGCACGGTGTACCCCAGCGCCCGCATCGCCGCGAAAAAAACCGCATCGCGCTGCACATGATACGGGCAGAACGCCCCCTCAATACTCTGCACCGTCCAGTAGTCGAACGACGCATGCATGGGCACCAGATTGACCAACACCCAGGTCGGTCGGGCATCCAGCCGCGACAGCATCGACGGCAACGTCTCCTCGAGATACTGCGGGCAGCCCGATGTGAACAGCAAATCGGCGCTAGCGGCGCGATCGAATGACGGAACGAATGACAGAGCGCGGCGATGATCGCGCGCTGCCGCCAGCTCGCGGCCTCGTTCCGCGACGGCCGGTACGTCATGGATTTCCCACTGCAACTCCGTGGGATAGCGCACATACGGCTGATACGCGTAGTAGCTCAGGCCAACGTGCCCGCCGAGGTCGAACACGCGCGTCACGCCCTCGGCAAACGCCTTCGTGAGCCATAACATCATCGGGTAATCGCCGGGATAGACCTGCCCCATGCGCTCGGGGTAAAGCTCACCGGCCGACTGGTGATCGTAACCCAGCGGCTGCGTGCGAGGCGCAGCCGCCGCAGCCTCGGCGTACGTCTGATACACGCCGCGGCACGCGCCAGGCACCATGCCAGACCGGAAAAACCGGTCGAACCGACGCGCCCGGACCTGACCAATCACCGGCCCTGCCAGCGCGACATCCAGCAGGTCGTGCAGTCGATTGTCCATGACTCACCCGACACAGCGTGTCAGAAAGACTCTGCGATCGCAAGAGATACCGGTCAGACCGTCCTCGGTCCGCTCGGCCATAGGCTACGGCAACAACGGGAATCGACCTCGACAAGTCAGGAATAACGTCGGCACATGGCGTGTCGTCTCACTTGGTGGTGGAACCTTCACAATACGACGGCGATCTCCTCGAACGCCTTTCGACGAAGGACTGGTACCTCGACCCCGTCAGCCGGATAGCCGACGACGAGGTTCAGGAAGGGGCGTTCATTCGCCGGCCGCCCGAGGATCTCGTTCAGGAAGCCCATCGGGCTGGGCGTGTGTGTCAGCGTCGCCAAGCCAGCGTTGTGCAGTGCCGCGATCAGGAAGCCGGTCGCAATCCCGACCGATTCCTGCGCGTAATAGTGCTTCACTTTCTGACCGTCGGCCGTGAGTCCGAAGCTCTCCGAAAACACGACGATTAGATACGGAGCAATCTCCAGGAACCCCTTGTTTTCGTCGGTGCCGAGTGGCGCCAGCGCCTGCAGCCAGTCCGCCGGCGCCCGATGCGCGTAGAATTCCCGCTCCTCTCGCTCGGCCTCAATCCGCACCCGGTGCTTGAGCGCCGGATCGCGAACAACGACGAACCGCCACGGCTGGAGATGCGCACCACTCGGCGCCGTGCCCGCAGTGCGTATGCAGTTCTCGATGATGTCCAGCGGCACGGGCCGATCCGAGAATCCCCGCACGGTGCGCCGGCGATCCGCGTTGGCGTAGAAGTCTGCGGCGCGCTGGGACATCTCGGCGACAGGGTACTCGCGATATGACGGGAGCGGGATGAAATCTGGCATTGACGGCGTGGTGGCAGGATGGCGTGACGCTGCAGGCAGCGGCTGCGCTACGGAGCCGGTGACGACTTCCGCGTGGTCGTGACGGCCGCGGCGAGCCACACGGCCGATGACGTCACGACAATGTCGCTCGGCCGCACGTCGAGCGCGACATCCGCCCCGTCCATCGGCACGATCCGTTGCACGGCCACCGGCAGGGTGATCGCGCGAAAGAAACGCTGTGGAATCTTCACCATGAATCCCCGCGCAACCAGCCCTTGGATTCGCGCGCTGACGTCGGCGCGTCTGATCGCGACGCCACACAGGCCGCCGCGCGTGGCCAGAATCGAGTCGAGCGCCGCCACCGATGCCCGCGAGGGATCGATCCTCAGCCGGATCCTGAGCTCTGGAAAGTCCGGATCTGCCTTGAGCACGCCATCGACCGCGCTCAAAACGATCCGGCCGCGCGCCAGATAGTTCGCGGCCCGAACCTGCCCGGTGACCGCATGCGCCATGGACATCTCGCCGCACACAGGCCCTGCCAGACCCTTCGATACCCAGTCGAGCGTGATGCGAGCGACACCGGTGCCGCTCGCCAGATGCACCGGCACGTCCATCCGGATGGTACTGCCGCCGAAGGTCAGCCGCGGTGCATCGGGCTTGAGGCGCCCGCGAACACTGTCGAGCACGATGTCCAGCTCGTACGCGCCTACCGTGCGCCGGCCGAGGAGACCGAGTCGCGCCGTGACTTCCCCCTGTTTTCGCACGCGCAGGCGCGGCAGGCGCAGCACCACGTCGTGAAACCAACCGGTCACCATACCTTGCACCATCGCATCGATGAACGGCGTCGGCAACCCGATCACCACGTCGCCCGCCGGGCGCTGATCCAGCAGGTCACTCAGGGACGCCGCGTCGTAGACGATCGCGCGCAACGAATCCCGCTGCCGTGTGAGCAGTGCGATCTCACGCGTGACCGTCGCTGGATCCTCACGCTCCCAGCGTGGTCGGAACCGCAGCGCGACGACGCCGAAGGCGAGAACGGGCACGCAGACCGCCGCCGCGATCCCCGTCAGGATCCACCTTTTCATGGCGCAGCTCCGGCAGTGTCGCGTTGCGCCGAAGCAAACGCGCCAAGCGCAACACGCAGCACGACCCAGAGCCGGTTCTGGAAGGCGATCACGCGTGCCACCTCGACCGTCATTGGCGCCTGACTGGGTTCGATTGACAGCGCCCCCTCCGGACCAAAGCCGGGCAATTGCATCTGCTGATCCAGTCGCACGGGCAACGCGACAAATGGCAGGCTGCTCGTGAGCTCTGGCAGGCTCCGCTCGACGATCGACTGCAGCACGTTGATCACCACCGCGTCGAACGCGGCCGGCGTCCCGGTGGGTGTGTTCAGCTCGACGTCGTCAATGCTGATCCGGGCACGAAGTTCCTGCGTCTCATCGACGACGAACCGGTCGATGGCGCCTCGCAGAAATACCGCCGCGGACACTCTGGGGAATCGGCCACGACGGACCTCGCCGCGAATGTCAACGCGCGCAACGTTGGCTCGAAAGGCGACCTGCGCCCCCGTCAGTGTGACGGTCAGCTTGTTCTGCAGTTCAACCGTTACAGGAAACGAGGTCGCGATCAGCTCGCGAAGCAGTGTGTCGCTCACGGTGACGATCACCTCGTGTTCGCGATCCATCAGCGTGCCGGGTTCGAACTTGCGCAGTGCCTGGAACCCAGCCACCTCACGCCGCAACTGGTCGCGCTCGACTACCCGAGCGCGCGTCGCCGGATCAGCCTGGTTGCACGCGCTGCCGAGCATCGCGATCAGCAGCAGCAGGCGTTTCATGCGTCACGGTCGAGTGGCGCGGATATCGCAGTCTCCTGCGCCGTGCGTGCCGGAAATGCGAGCCGGCGAACCGCCGTCGTCAACGGAATCGCCAGCAACCCGCCGGTTGGCCCGAGCACAAACGCCCAGAACAGCACCGACGCGAACATCACGAAGGGGCCAAGATCGAACCCTTCCTTCATGAAGCGCGGTTTGATCACGTTGTCGACGACGTTGTTGAGGACGACGAACAGCGCGATCAGGATTGCGCTGCGAGTGCCACCGAATTCGAGTAACGTCAGCGCGGCCGGCGGAATCATCGACAACGCAAAGCCGATCCCCGGCACGAAGCTGAGGACCAGGGCGACGATCGCCCACAGCACCGGCAGATCGGTCCCGATCAGGATCATCACCAGCCAGACTGCAACCGCGTAGATCACACCGGTCAGCATCGTGATCCAGACATACTGCTGCACGTCGCTGGCCATGGCGTCGAACCGGTGCTGCCAGGTACGCGCCCCCGCCGTCGCCGCGATCTCCCCGCCGCGGCGGCGCCAGAACGCACTCGACTCGATCAGCAGGAAGACGGAGAGCATCACGATCAGCAAGGCTTCGCTCATCGCTCCGCCCACGCCTTGCGCGAGGCTCGACGCCATTCCGATGACCTTCGCGGGATTGACCAGCTGGAGCAGTTTGGATGTCGACGCATCGACCCCTCGCGCATCGAGCCACGCCGCCCCGGACGAGACCAGCGCCGTCAGCCGGTCCTGGTACCGCGGCACCGTGTCGACCAGCGCCTTGCCGGCGTAGCCGAGCAGCACGACGAAGGCGAGCAATGCGAGGACCACGGTGAGGGCCGTGACAGCCATCGCCCAACCGCGCGGAAGTCCACGTCGACGCAGCTGCTCCTGCAAAGGCGCGGCGCACGCCACCACCACGCCCGCCATCAGCAACGGATCGAGCACGCCAGCGGCGGAACGGAGGCCGCCGATGATCACGACGACCGCCGCCGCACTGACCAGGAAGCGGAACCGTTCTTCAGAGGTGACGGTGTCGAGCATCAGATCCCTGGGAGCCGAGTTTCAGAACGCGAGTCGCTCAGTGGCGATGCCCACCGAGGTCGATCGACGTGCCCTGCCCCGTCTCGACGGCACGCTGATAGATGTGGCGCAGCGCCGCAACATCCTCGACCGCGAGGCCCAGCGACTTGAACACCGTGATCTCGGCCGTCGTGGACCGCCCCTGATGCGTGCCATTCACCACCTCGCCCAACTCGGCGATGAGATGCTGCGGCGTAATTACCCCCTCAGCCAGCGGAATCAGGAAGTCGCCGGATTCCGCCAGCACCGATTCGCGCCGATCCGCGTAGAGCCGCGACTTCACGATCGCCTCGCTATCGAGCTCTCTGGCATCGCGGAGCGACGCACCGACGGCATTGACGTGCGTTCCGGGCGCGAGCCACCGCCCTTCCAGCACCGGCGTGCGTGACGCGGTGATGGTGCACACCACGTCAGCGCCTGAAACCGCCGCCTCGACCGTGTCGGGCAGGGTGACCTCCACACCGAGTGCCGCCCTCGCTCGCTCGGCCAGTTGATGCGCGCGTCCGCCAGCCGATGTACCGGAACGACTCCAGACGCGCACACGGCGGATCGGCCGGACGGCGCAGACGGCCTCGATGTGTGGCAGCGCGAGCACTCCGGCGCCAAGGACCGCCAGTGTGCTCGCGTCGTCGCGCGCGAGGTGGCGGGTTGCGAGCCCGGACACCGCCGATGTGCGAATCGCGGTAATGCTGGAGGCGTCGGCGATGGCCAGCAGCTGGCCGTGCTCACCGTCGAACAGCAACACCACGCCGATGTGTGAATCGAAGGGCGTGGCGTCATTCCCCGGAAACACCGCGATCACCTTGGCGCCGATCGACGCCTGCGCTCCGGAGCCGAGAATCGCAGGCATGCTGAGAAAGGCGTTGCGTGTTTCGCCCAGTCGGAGCACGGTCCGAAGCGGGAGTACGGCGTTGCCCGCAGCAACGGTGCGGAGCGCATCCGCCATGACGTCGATGCACTCGCGCATCGGCAGGAGTTCTCGCACGTCGCGTTCGGTCAGGAGCAGGGTCGGCATGACGGAAACGTATCGCCGTTACGGATCCGGGAAGCGGGCGTGGGCCACGCCATGGCACACGGTGGGCAATCCGACCGACACCTCGGGTCGCGCGACCGACTGCGGCGGTTGCCTCACTCACTGCCGACGCCGGTCGCCAGCCGACGCACGGACGAGAGTGCTCCGGCGTTGGCGCCGTCAGAAGACATGCAGCACGCGCCGGCCGTTTCCTTGCGGCGCTGTTTACGGATCCCTACCTTCCGAATTCCGGCAACAGGCAGCCAGCAGATGCGGCAGGACCCCTTTCGGGCGGGAGATTCCGGCACCGTGCGGCCGTCGCCGCCCAGTGCGATCGACGCGCGCTCGCC
>JANNVN010000029.1:0-3722 GCA_031414435.1 Gemmatimonadaceae bacterium | reverse complement strand
CTGGCCCGGCCGGTGAGCAGGTCGGCATCGCCAACGAACTCGTTCGGCTGATGCACGGTGACGGTCTGTGTGCGTTCCGGATATCCAGCCAGGATTTCTACCGTGCCGGACAGCACTGCATAGAACGGATAGGCTGTTGCTCCCTCGAGGAACAGGATTTCACCGGCGACGGTCTCTCGCTCGTCGCCCCACGCCGAGAGCGCCCGAAGCTGTTGTGGCGTGAGGAAGGCGAAAGCGGTGTCGTGATCGTTCATCGGTCAACTTCGGCGTGGAGAGTCGTCTGGATCCGTGCCTGTCTGCACGGCAAATATGGAACCGATGTGCGCCGGACGGAGCCTGACCATTCGGCTGGCGAACTCGGCGCGCATGCTCGAGACCGCGTGCGGCGTGCTGCAACCAGTGCCACCTCCCCCCGTCGCACCCGTTCCTCGCGCGTGAATCGTGCCGCACCTGTCACGGTGCGAGTTCAGGCCAAACGTCACTTCGTGGTGGCGTCCAGGCCGGCGTCGGCGCGCATTTCGCCGACTGGCGCGCAAGCGTGAATCGCGCCACGCTCACGCCCCGGTCGCGATCGTAGCGGAGGTCGCCGACCATGACTGAGTCGGCTCCGACGGCCATCCAGAACGGTGCTCGTGCAAACTGCATCCATCCCGCAACTTCGCAGCTGCCAGCTGCCAGCGCCGCGAGTTCAGAGCGCGGGACATCCCAGGTCCAGCCCCAGAGTACGGCAGCGGAGGCCGGTGCCTGCACTCGTTGCATGGTGAGATGCTGCGCTCCGATCGACGTGTCCGCGCCTGCGCCGCGTGCGCACGAGGCGGCGCTGAGCAGGATCGGCGCCGCACTGGCCCAGCCGGTGGTCAGTCGATACCGCGTCGTGGAGGATTCGATGGTGATGACTCGTGCACAGAGCGGATTCGCGGGCATCGCGCCGGCGATCACGTCCCGCAGGACAAGACTCTCGCTCCCGTTCAGCCGCGCCGCCTGATCAAATGGGGGCAATGTGCGCACATTGGCGCGCGCGAGGCTGGTGCCGAGTGCGAAGCAGGCGGTAACGAGTATCCACCCGCCGATGCCTGCGGCGACCGCAACCGATGGTGTCTGTCGTCGCACGAGCCAAAACCAGACGGCAGCGCCCAGCGTCACGATCGTGGCGGCCGCCGCGGGCACCTGCGGTACCGCCCAGCTCAGTCCGAGGCCGATCGCGAGGAGCGTGACGAGCGTGATCCGGGCCGCGCGGCTCCCGGTGTTTCGCAGCACCGCCGGGATTGCCGCCACCCAGAGCCACGGCTCGATGATGAACACGGTGTCGCCATGGAACCACTGGTGTGAAAACGGCGACAGCGGATGCACCCCGTAGTCATTGGTGAAATCGAGCAGGATATGACTGAGCACAGTTACGCTCGAGAGGAGCACGAGCCACGAGGAATCGCTTGCGCGGTGAGGCGGGATGAGGGCGCTGGCTGCCGAGCGTCGCAGCGCTGCCATGGAGGCGCCACTGAGCAGCGGGATCCAGATCAGTGCGGCTAGGAGCGTATGGGTATAGCCGCGATGGTGCAGCAAGGCACCGAGTTCGTCGAGTCGGCCGAGCGACTGAAGGACGGCGATCCAGAGGACGTCGCTGTCGGGCAGATTGGCGCCGACGACTCCTGTGAGTGCCGCTACGGTGGAGAAACTCCCTCGACCGGTCCCGTCGATCGCCGTTCGATTTCGTGCGCGAAGTTGGACTGTGGCGTCGGCGAGGAGCAGGCCGGCCAGCGAGTGCGTGATGTTGTCCACGAGGCGGGAACGAGTGCGGGTACGTTGACGCTGGGACGGTTGTGGCGCCCCTTGGGCAAGCTAACGGTTGGGCCGTCAGGGCGGCCGAGGGTCGCGAAGGCGAATGACGTGGCGTTAGCGTTCCGGCATGACGACTTCAGTCCGAACCTGCATCGTTGCGGTGTTGCTCGCCGTCCCCGCCGTCGCCGTCGCCCAACCCCTGCGCCCGCAGATCGATGGCTGGCGGCGCACCCATGAACGCGAGATTCTCGACGAGGCGTTCGCGCTGCTCGCATTGCCGAACGTGGCCAGCGACACGGCAAACATCGCGCGCAACGTCGCGTTCCTGACCCAGGCATTTGCGAAGCGTGGGGTGACGCTGACGACCCTGCGGTCACCGACCGGAGGCAGTCCCGCGCTGTTCGGTGAGCTGCGCGCGAAAGGCGCCACGCGCACCGTCGTCTTCTACGCGCACTACGACGGACAGCCGGTCGCTGGCGGCGGCTGGGACGGCGCACCATTCACACCGGAGCTGCGCCGATACGCCAACAGCGTGGCGACGGACTCTGTGCCGCTTCCGGCGCGCGGTGCCACCGTCGATCCCGAAGCACGTATCCGCGCTCGCTCGGCGAGCGACGACAAGGGGCCGATCATCGCCATGCTCGCCGCGCTCGATGCGATGACGGCGGCGAAGAAGGCGCCGACAGTCAACGTGAAGTTTTTCCTCGAGGGGGAAGAGGAAGCGGGATCGACGCACCTTGGCGCACTGCTCAACGCTCATCGCGACAGACTTGCGGCCGACGCGTGGCTCTTTTTCGATGGACCGGTTCACGTCAGCGGTCGGCCGCAGATCGTGCTTGGTGTTCGTGGCTCGATGGGTATGGAGGTCACGTTCTACGGAGCCAATCGTGCGCTGCACAGTGGGCACTACGGCAACTGGGCACCGAACCCCGCCGTCGCGGTGGCGCACTTCATCGCCAGCATCCGCGATCGGGATGGTGAGATCAAGATCCCCGGTTTCTACGACGACGTGCCGGCTATCACGCCGGCCGACCGCGAGCTGGCGAGGGCGCTCTCCCAAACTGACGACTCGGTGCGCACCTCGCTCGGCCTTGCGCACACCGAAGCCTCCAATGCGGCGCTGGGTGAGCGTATCATGCGTCCCGCGTTGAACATCCGCGGCATTCGCGCTGGAAATGTGGGCAGTGCGGCGTCTAACGCGGTGCCTACCAGCGCGACCGTGTCGATCGACATTCGTCTGGTCCCCGACCAGCGGCCGGAACGGATCCGGCAGATGGTGGAAGCGCACCTCATCACACTCGGCTACACCGTCACGCGTGATCCGGCGGTGGCGGCTCGGAGCGTTGATCGGAGTCGGATCGCGTTGTTCAGCTCGGGTGAAGGCGGCTACACCAGCGTCCGCGTGCCAAGCACGCTGCCCGCAGTCGGCGCGGTGAGGCGCCTGATGGCGCGGAGCTACGGCCAGGAGCCGTTCGTGCTGCCGATTCTTGGTGGATCATTGCCACTTTTCCATTTCGTCGAGCAGCTCGGCGCGACGGTCATCACCGTGCCGACCGTGAATGCCGACAACAGCCAGCATGCACCGAACGAGAATCTGCGGCTGCAGAATCTCTGGGATGGCATCGCAGTGATGGCGGAGCTGATGACCGGGCTGGGGAAGGAGTGGCCGGCGGCAGTGATCAAGTAGGGGCGTCCGGGGAGCGTCGGCTCACGCGATCTGCCACGTCGCTCCGGGTGCTGTCGACCAGCGCGCGCTGCTCTCGCTCTGCGGGCCCCGGCGGCGAGGTTCCAAGTCGCGACTCGACCAGCGCGAGCCGAGCCTCGAGCCTCGCGAGCTCAGCCCGACGTGATTCAATGCCCGTTCCAAGCGCGTTCTGCTCGTCCCGCAGTTTCGCGTGATTCCTGAGCAGCACGATGCTGACCCAGACACCGCCGGTGATGCCTCC
>JANNVN010000028.1:0-5390 GCA_031414435.1 Gemmatimonadaceae bacterium | reverse complement strand
AAGCTGTCATTCCCGCGGCCGGTGGTGATCCGGCTGACGAAGTTCATCCACGTGCCGCGCCGCTTCCGTCGGCAGGTGACGAACACGTTCCTGTTCGCGCGCGACCAGTACCGGTGTCAGTACTGCGGCCGGACGCAGCCGGAACTGAAGCCGCGCGAACAGCTCACCCGTGACCACCTGATTCCGATGTCGCGTGGCGGACTGAATGAGTGGAACAACGTCGTCACGGCCTGCAGCCCCTGCAACACGCGGAAAGCCAATCGGATGCCGCATGAGATCAACATGCACCCGATGACGGTGCCGGTTGAGCCGCACTTCGTGCACCTGAGCTGGGCCGTGCGTCGCCTCACGCCCAAACAGGCGCGCTACATCAAGGTGTTCTATGGCGATGAGATGCTGGCACAGATCCGTCGCATCGAACGCGAGCCGGTCGCGCCGCCTGCGTGATCGGTCCCGCGAACGGGGCTCGTGCAGCGGCGTCGTCGCGGGCACCGTACGCTGCGCCACGCGTCAAGATCTGTTGCATCAGCAGCGTTGATGAGGCGGCACTCGCCATCGCCCATGGCGCCGCCGCGCTGGGCCTGGTCAGTCACATGCCAAGCGGCCCTGGCGTCGTTCCGGAGGATGTCATTGCGGCCATCATCGCCACGGTCCCCCCGCCGATCGCAACCTTCCTGCTGACGAGCGCGCGAGACGCTGACGCGATCATCTCGCAGCAGACGCGCATGCGCCCAACCACCCTGCAGCTCGTCGACCATCTGGATGCCGAGGTGCATCGCGCCCTGCGGCAGGCATTCCCCGGCATCACACTCGTGCAGGTCGTCCACGTCGAGGACGACGAGAGTGTCGACTATGCCCTTGCCGCAGCCCCGACAGTCGACGCGTTGCTGCTCGACTCGGGTCGCCTCAAGGCGCCGGTGAAGGAGCTCGGTGGCACCGGTCGCACGCATGACTGGCGACTCTCGCGGCGCATCCGTGACGAGGCGGGCAAGCCGGTGTTTCTCGCCGGTGGCCTGCGCGCGGACAACGTGGCCGATGCAATTCGTGCGGTCGAGCCGTTCGGGCTGGATCTGTGCACTGGGGTACGCACGAACGGCGCGCTGGATCGCGTGAAGCTGGCGGACTTCATGACGGCAGTGCGCTGCGCATAAGCGCTATTCGACCGTGAACGTCCCGGTCTGCGTCTGGTAGTGTCGGCGCTCGCCGCCCAGCAGCTTCACGAAAAACGTCCGCACGGTGCGCGTCACAGCGGTGCCAGGATTCCGGTCTCCGCGCAGCGCGGGCCGGACTTCACCACGCAGCCATCGTTCGACTTCTTCCAGGTCGCTCAGGCTCAACACTTCGACGTCGAGGCTGGAATCGTAGTAGTAGCTGCGACCGCGACGCAGCGGCGGAGCCATGATCCGAAAGGGCTTCTCAACCTCGGCTTCTGCTTCCTCCGCCGTGTTGAATCGTCCCAGGCGGCTCGCCTTGTCGCCAACGATGCGATACACATCGTACTTCTGATTGAGCTGGTCGAAGCGCACCAGCATGTCCCACTCCACCGCACCGTTGCGAGTGTTGTTGAGCGTTTCATTTCGCCAGAGCTCGCAGCGGAAATGCAGTCGCGCGGGGAACCCGCCTTTGAGCAGTTCCCGCAAATCGCGCGAGGCGAGGACAGACCGCGGCGAGAAGGTCGGGCCCTCACCGCTGCTGACCGCCCGCACCGGCAATTGCACATCCAGACGTGCGTCAGCCTGCGCCGCCAGGTTACCTGCCGGCAGCATCGCACCGCACAGCAGTGTGGCCATCCAGAGTCTGCCGAGCGCGCGGCGGCGCGAGAGTGACGAGGGCACTAGTAGCGTCGCACCAGGCGCACGAACACTTCCACGCCCCGTGACGGCGGTGCACCGAGCGCCTTCGCCACGTACACACCACCCTGCCCAAGCTCCAGCCCAAACCCCACACTGGTATGCAGCGCACTGATGCCCTTCGGCGCATCAGACGGTACGGCCGGTTGCGGTGCGCGCGGCGATGCCAGCCAGCCGCGTCCCACATCGCTGAAGAGCACCCACCCGGCGTAGCCACTGCGATCCGGACGAATCAAGCGCGACCCGCCGAACAGGTCCACCAGCCACCGAATGTCGTGCCGGTAGTCAGCGCTCAGCAACACCATCCGATCGCAGAGCGCGGGCGTACCGCTCAGCACCACACTACCGGAGCACTGCAGGCGATCGGGACTGGTGACGCGCTCGCGAAACCCGAAGCCGCTGTTGGCACCCGGTCCGCTCAGCGACACGCGACGTTGCAGGGGCAGCGGGTCGCCGTGCAGCCAACCGCCAGCGATCAGCCGCGCGTTGAGCTGCGACGACGGAGAGAGTCGGTTGTATCGCCGCAGATCGAGCATCCCGCGGCCGTAGGCCACGCCCCGACCGCTCGAAGGCACGGGCGCGGCATCCTCGGTGCCGAACGTCTGGTGCGTACCGTCGCCGACTTCGTACTCACCCTGCAGCCACCATCCACTGCGTGGGCGGATCGGGTCGGTCCGCGTGTCATAGCTGCTGTGCAGGCGTACGCGTCGGTAGCTGGCGCGGTCGAAGTCCGGGTTCTGACGCCAGGGTTCGTCATTCCGCCAGAGCGTAAACGGATTCAGGGTCCGCCGCGGACGCCACCGCTCGTCGCTGACCTCGAGTGACGCACGAAACGCACGCCCATCGCGATAGCCGAGGAAACCACCTCCGCCATGGCGATCGAAGTAGTCACGATAGTCACTGTGGCCGACGAAGCTGGCGAGGCCCACTTCCACATCGCTGAGCTGCCAGTCCTCCACCGGCGCCACCACGTCATAGAGTCGTCCGCCGATACTCCAGTGCTCACGCGTGCCGAAGCGCAGCTCGACACGCGCATTGTGGCCGACGTTGTTGCCGTCCCACTCGATCCGCGACCCGGTGCGGAAGATCCCGAACAGATCAGCTGCGACCGTGCCGAGCGGTGTCTTGTAGCGCAAGCGGGGTCCGAATTCGATCGGCAACCCTTCCACACGATTGTAGGTCCGCGTCAACGCCAGACGGAGTCCGATGCCTGCCTTGGGCTCGCCAACACCGATGAGCCGAAGACCTCGTCGTACGGTGCGTCGAGCAGCAGCACACCATCATCAAGCGCGAATCGTACCTCCTCCCGTTCCACGCGCAGCGCACCCAGTCGCGCGCTGTCGGCTCCCGTGACCTGCCCGCCCAGGATCGCCACATCGCCGGTGACGGTCGCCGTCGGCGCGAACTGCACGTCGCCGTTGATCACCAGCAGCGACCCGTCAATCGTGCCCGCGATCCGAACAGGCCCGCCGATGATGGCCAGCGACCCGCGAATGCTGGAGTCCGGGGCGAGCGAGTACGGCCCGGTCTCGCGACGAGTGGCCGGCGCGTTGTAAAGCGCCTGTGCTTCTTCCCGTTCGCGTCGCGTCGTTCTGGCGCGCACACCGCAGGCGCGACCACCGGTCGTGTCGGAACACACCGACCACACCGGTTGTTGCGCATGCGCCGCAGTCCCGATCAGGACGATGCTGACCAAGATGGCCACCGATCGATGCATCACGCGTCCCCCCGACCATCGTGCATGCCACCACCAATCCCAAGGCGTTTCATCCGGCGATACAGATTGGGCCGATCGGTCTGCAGCGCACGCGCCGCCACCGCCACGTTACCCAGTGAGTCATCCAGTGCCCGGACGATCAGCTGCCGCTCATAGGCATCGAGGGCATCACTCAACGGCAGCGATGGATCGATGCGCGATGATGAGGTTGGCGTCCGGCGCTCGCTGTCCTTGACTGCGGGCAGCACATCGTCCACATCGCCAACACGCAACTGTCGACCGGGGTGCAGGATGGCCAGCCGTTCAACGATGTTGGCAAGCTCGCGCACGTTGCCTGGCCAGCGGTGTGCGCGCAACGCCGCCATCGCCTCCGGTGTGAACGTCGGTGCGGCCCGCCCCGTCCGCGTGCGGTGGAGCGCGGTGAAATGCAGCACCAGCTGGTCGATGTCCTCCACGCGCTCGCGCAACGGCGGCAGCGTCATCGGAATCACGTTCAGGCGGAAGAACAGATCCTCGCGGAATGCACCATCCGCAACCGCGGCAACCAGATCCCGGTTGGTGGCCGCCACGATCCGCACGTCGACCTTGATCGGCTTCGCGCCACCAACGCGCTCGATCTCCCGCGCCTCGATGGCACGCAACAGCTTCGCCTGAGCTTCCGCCTGCAGGTCGCCGACTTCATCGAGGAACAGTGTGCCGCCGTGGGCCAGCTCAAAGCGGCCGATGCGACGATCGGTTGCCCCGGTGAATGCCCCGCGCTCGTGCCCAAACATTTCGCTTTCGACGAGATCTTTCGGAATGGCCGCGCAGTTGGTGCGCACGTACGCCTTGTCACGGCGCGGGCTTCCCGTATGCAGCGCACCCGCGACGAGTTCCTTCCCGGTGCCGCTTTCGCCGGAGATCAACACGCGCGCGTCACTTGGTGCCACACGGGCGATCAGTTCACGAACTGCCGCCATCACGGGGCTGTCACCCACCAGCCCACCGGCGAGTCCGAGATCCTCGCGCAGTGTGCGTGCGGCACGCCGCGTCTGGCGCAACTCGAGCGCCGAACCAAGCGCCAGCAGCGTACCTTCCGGTGTCAGCGGCTTCTCGAGAAAGGTGAACGCGCCGAGGCGGGTGGCCTTGACGGCGTCACTCAATCCGGCGCGTCCGCTCATCATCACTACCGGCAATTCCGGAAACCGTGTCCGGAATTTCGCCAGCGTCTCCATGCCGTCACTGTCGTTCGGCATCATCAGGTCGAGCAGCACGACGTCCGGTTCGGCCTCCTCCGCGCGTGTGAACGCAAGGTGCCCGTCCGGCGCATCACGCACCTCGTACCCTTCGGCGGCGAGCAGCGCACCCACCATGCGGCGGATGTTCGGCTCGTCGTCGACGATCAGCACACTCGGCATCGGGAGTTCGTCAGCCCGGTGTCGAGCTGCGTTCGGTCAGCACCTTGGTCACGAATCGCTGGCCCTCGCTGATCCGTTCGACTTCCACCGACATAGCCTCGACCGCCGATTCGATCCGATGCAATCGATCAGTTACGTCACGCGCCGGCAGCGCCTGCTGCGTGGCGGCGCGACGGTTCACCAGCGCCTTGAGAAAGCCGAAGACCGGATACGCGGCGACCATCAGGCAGAAGCCGACGATGGCCGTCGTGGCGAGCGACTGCAAACCGGGCGGGATATCCGAGGGGAACGGCCCGCTGGGCATGCCGGTGCTGCTGCCGAACACATCCGCGCCGCCTGCGCCGCCGCCAGCGGCGTCGATCGTGATCGTCTTACCGTCGCGCTGAATTGTGATCACGCCTGGTGCGGGCGTTTCCCCTCCCTCGG
>JANNVN010000027.1:0-3774 GCA_031414435.1 Gemmatimonadaceae bacterium | reverse complement strand
GAACCGTAGTTCGGGAAGCAGTCGCCGGTCGGAGCATCCCGGCTGACTGCGTTGAACATCCTCGCAGTACCGCTGGTATCGCTGCGGGTTGCGCCTTGGCTGGCAACGAAATCCACCGCCCATCTTTGGCCAAGGAACTTCGGCTACACCACACTAGTTCCGGGCAACAGGGCGCTCAGCGATGGTAATCACCAGCCGGATCAATCACGCACCGTTGCACTCTGGTGACTGCAGCTGTCGCCCGATCGAGACCAGTGCGAGTGAGTCAAGCGTGAACTCGTCCAGCTCTCGCTTCAGTTGCCGGTTGCTCTCCTGAAAGAGCGCGACGGCACCGAACGATGCGATCCCGTCACGGTGGATGGCGGCCGCCAACTGATGCACGATTGCCTCGAGGCGACTCGCCTCTCGTTGCGCATCGAGGATGCAACGTTGGATTTCCACTGCAGGCGATCGCAGGACCTCGTATGCTGAAAGTGTCCCTGCGTTGAACCTGATGAACGCCGGATCACACTCGTCCGACTGACGCCTCGCGACCTGACTCATGCACGCACGCTCCTGATGGTTGGCGACACGGTGTGCCGCGGAGGAGGCAGGTCAAACAAAAAAGGCGCGGGCGGCCGTGTGGCCACTCGCGCCATCGTCTGACGAGCCTCTTCGCTCATTCGACCTGGCCTGCGCGACAATCGCGCAGCGTGTTGTGAGAGAAAGACTACCGGTCGGTCGGGCGTTCCGCAATGCCGTGTTCGACGTGCTTTCTGGGAATGCGCGCATCACCCTACGGCTCACCCTACGGCCATGGCACAGCGGCTGATCCGTAGGATGATCCTCATGCTTGTGGGCCCAAGGGCTCGCTTGACTCGCCGTGCGCTTCACCATAGCCTGTACATGTCGCGATCGACGCGGCACAGATGATAGTCGTAGCGACGGGATCTTGGGTCTCTTTGTTGACGGCGCACGGAACACTTCGGGTGTTCGGGCGCCGTCTTTTGTTTTTTCCGGAGGTAGCGCATGCGTTCCGCTTTCGTACGTCTTCGGCACGCGCTCAGGCGAAGTCAGCAATCCGTTCCGCTCGGAACCGCGCTGGTCGATGTCAGGCACTCGGCGCAGGAGACGGCACAACCTGTCGTCATGCGGTGCGGGACCACCGAGCGGGCCTTCGTCGATGGCAGTGTGATGATCTGGTAGCGCTGGCGGAGCTGAGCCTTGCTCGCGCGGGAGTTGTTCCTGTACCTGCGGAGCCGCGATTCCAGAGTCCGCGTAAGCAATGCTCTGATAGCAATCCCGCTGCAGAGTCCGCACACGCTCGCGTCATGGGAGAATTTCGTGAAACTCAACAAACGCTCAGGGAGTGCCGGTACTGCGTGCCGCGCGGTCGTAGCGACGGCAGCCGTGTGTGATGCTGTGCTCGAGGCGTGTCGGCGTCTGATCACGGTGCCGCCAGGGCCAGCGTACTGGAGCGGTGGCAGGGGGGCGAGCTGATGCGGCCGACAGCCGCACTCCCGCCCCGGATCGTGAGCGAATTGCCTCGCCGTGAAGCGGAACGACGGCACGCGCGCACGCAGCGGTCCGAAGCGGAGTACCCAATACTCCGCGCGTTCGCCAGTCGGATTGGCGCGGCGTTCGGTCGTTTCCGCGATAACCGGGACGGACTGCGCTCATTCGGGCAGCTGCTGATGGACCAGATGCAACGTCGGCGTCGCGTGTTCTGGTGATCGAAGTCTTGACCTGATTGAGTGGGTGTCGCTTTCGACCGGATCTTCACCCTTCGGCTTGCCACCGCTTGCGGCGACGGTGACCGAGCCATACCATACCAAGACAGAAGACATGCGCGAACGTTGCGCTTGCCAGTTCGAATGAGCGATGCTGGCTCAGAAGACGATGGCGCGAGTGACCCCTCCGGGTCGCCCGCGCCTTTTTGCATGTTGTTTGCATGTTGTTTGCGTGATCGACGAAGGCCTGCTCGCTCGCGTGCATCAATCCACTCCCGGAGTGAACGCGGGTGGAGTTCCGGCGCTACCATCACATCGAAAGAGGAGCTCTCGTGTCAAAGCAACACTCGCTGATTCTGTTTGCCGCGCTCGCGTCGATCGCCGCCGCAGCGCCACTCGCGGCCCAGACGCGGAGCACCGTGGATCCTGGCGCGCTCGATGCGGCCGTCGCTGCACGACCCGACGACAGCCGAAAGTTCGTGACTTCAACACTCACGTCGAGCGCCGCACTTGCCGTCGCTGCCACGATGGGCCTGAGCCCCGATGCCGTGTCGGCGCGTGTCGCCGCCCTCGATGAAGCGTCCGCACGGAAGGTCGCGGAGAAGATCCTCGCTGGCGGTGATTCGACCGTCGTGATCAGTACGACTGCAATCATCATCGGACTGCTGATTCTGATTCTGGTGACCCGCGCTTAGTGCGTGTGGCCGACGACTGTCGGCAGTCGGGGATGGCTCGCGGCACCAGCCGATGGCTGGTACCTGGGCTGACAATGCTCTGCACCGCGTGTGCTGCGGGGCGGACGAGTGGCCTAGCGGCCGCCGCCGCGCGCGTCGATCGTCCGGCGCCGCTGGCGGTGCCGTACGTGTCGCAGTCCGTCCTGCTCTGTGGCGCCGCCGCGATCGCGATGATCGAGCGGTGGTGGGGGCGTCGCGGCGTGTACGCCGAAGACTTCGCCTCACTCGTCCCGCCGGGCGCGCGGGGAATCCTCACCACCGACATGGCGCTCACGATGCGCGCACGTGGCTGGGAGACTGCGGCAGGCAACGCAACGACGCCCGCATTCGTGCAGCAGTCCGTCACTGACGGCATCCCCGTGGTGGCGCTCATTCGCGTTGCGAGGAACCGCTATCACTACGTCGTGATCGTCGGATGGAGTGGTGACGTAGTGCAGTATCACGATCCGGCCGTCGCCCCGTCGGTCCGACTCGCCACCGGCGACTTCATGCAACGCTGGGCGGGCGCGAATCAGTGGGCGATGTTCGTCCGGCCAGCACCTGTTGCAGCGACGCCACCGCCACCGCCAGTCACTCGCGTGCTGTCGCCGTCCGCTGATTCGATGCCCTGTCGCCCATGGCTCGATCAGGCGGCCGATGCCGCGGACGACAATCGACTCGACGATGCCGACCACTTCCTCTCTGCGGCCGTGACGCAGTGCCCATCGGAGCCACTCGTCCTTCGCGAGTTGGCCGGTATCCGCTTCCGGCAAGGCAAGCAGGTCGAGGCGGCCAGACTCGCCGCCGAGTACGCCCGGCGAGCCCCCGCCGATTCACTGGGCTGGCAGCTGCTGGCGAGCAGTCGATACCTCGCTGGCGACGCCACCGGCGCATTGCAGGCGTGGAACGCGATTGGTCGGCCGACCACCGATCTGCTGCGCATCGATGGCACTCAACACATTCGCTTTCGTCCGCTGGCCAGCAGCATTGCCACACCACCGGCCCGCGTTCTGACGCCGCTGCGTTTCGCCTTGGCGCAACGTCGCCTGGCAGACGTCCCCGCGATCGCCGTGTCTCGAGTGACGTACTCGGCGGTGGCCGGTGGCGCAGTGGAAGTCCGTGCGGTCGTCGTCGAGCGGCCGCGTGTGGTGCGGCTGCCGGAACTGCTCGTCGTCGGCGTCGTACGTGCCCTTGCAGCCCGTGACGCCATCTTCGCGGTGAACACACCATTCGGTGCCGGCGAGCAATGGGCTGCTCAGTGGCGGTGGGAGTCCGCGGACCCACGCGTGGAGCTTCGGTTGGCGATTCCGGCGCGGATCGGTATCCCCGGAATCGTCAGTCTCGCGCGGAGC